>JAQUSF010000014.1 GCA_028715215.1 Candidatus Zixiibacteriota bacterium | reverse complement strand
TCTCAGTGCCGGTTGCGAGGGTTCGTTTTTCGGATTTTATGAAAAAAATGAGCTGGATATATTTTTAAGGCTGGAGCACCGCAATTATAATAAGCCCGATAACCTTGATGATTACTACCGTTGTGAACTTGACGGCCGGCATAAGATTACAGTGATAAAAGACTTCTGCACCCGGCAGGAACTTGAGCTGGAACTGGCCTTTTTCGATGAAAAGGACTTGATAAATCAGGACTACACTCGTTTTTCGCCGACTATTCAGGCTGGTATTCAGTTGGGAGATATAGGCTTATGGCTTGGTTCCAAGTTCGAATACCTGGCCGAACAGGAAAAGGATTACCTTGAAAGCACCGAGAGTTACCTTGAATATGGTCTTAAAGCTGATATTGATATCATTCAGGCGGGGTGTTTTTTTGGGACGGCCGAGTCGCTGACAGGTTATCGTAATCTAAAATATGAAAACGACTTGCAGTCGAATTTCAGCTTTGAACGGCTGAATCTGATCGCCGATTGGAATTTTTACAAGAGTTTTAATTTCAATATATTATTTTCCGCCGAGTGGGAGTGGCATGAAAATAAAGCTGAAAACAGTCAGATATTCTTGCTTTCGTCAGGGTTAAGCTACAGTTTTTAGTTCGCATATTTCAATTTTACAACCGACCGACAGGAATTCGCTTTTTTTATCAAATGAGAAAATAAAATTTAGAGGCATCCGGGATTCACCTTATTTTAATACTACAAGTTATAGTATTTGCAAAATAATTAGTTTTTTGTAAAATAGTTCTTGACAAAATAGCAATATTGTATTATGATTGAGGCGTCTAGGGAAATAGTTGTGTTGAAGATGCTTCTATTTTGAAACTGTCGCACCTTTAGTAACTTTAAGTTAAACTTACGGTTACTTTTATCGAAGTCCTCTAATTTATAGGTTTCAAGAGATTTAAAACCTTATGGGTAGTCCTACACCCAATTGTTTTTTTCTCCTTTTATTTAAACTTTCAATTTTAAACTGAATCTTTTTTCTGAAGTTTTTAATCAAATTTTGGAAAAAGTAAAGGGTTTGGTTTGAAATTGGCGGGTGCCGATACCCGGCCTTAGCTGGTAAAAATCGGTTTTACAAGGTAAGTATTCTTTAAAACGAAGAATAATACCTATAACTTAGATGACCTTTATACTATTAAAGGAGCATTAAATGATGCAAAAAAGAACATTTAATTCTTTGCTGCTTATCTCCTTTTTAGTGGTTTTTGCGTTTTCGTATTCGGTTGCTGATACAGTGGTATATGAATCCAAGACCGCTTTTAATCGTTGTACGAATGGATATCTCAATGTTCAGGTTACGGTGACGGAACCGGTACAGGCGATTGAAATTGTCTTCAGAATCTATGGAGACGGAACCGCTGATGTTTCCGATGTCGATGTACAATGGAAAGGATCTTTCTCCAAGCTGAACGATTATCGCTGGATTGATTTATCCAGGGTTCATCCTGCCGATCCGGATACGGTGCGCTTAGCCGCTATTGATATTTCTTCAGGTAATGTACTAACTCCCGGTACCTATGATGTGGCAAACATCTTCTTCAAAACGAATCGTGCCTGCTCCGGTGTGGTTTCGGTTGATAAAGCGACCTGGATTGATTATGTCAATCCCACCGGTACCATCCAGACTCAGTTTGTGAAGACGGATGCCTCTCTGGTGCTCCCGACCACGACCAAAGGGACGATTACTTACTTCAATAATCCTCCGGAAATTGCTAATATTCCCAATGCCACCAAGCACTGGGGTCAAACCTACTCCTATACGGCTACGGCTACCGACCCTGACGTGCCGGCTTGTGAGAAGCTGAGATTTAAGTTATTCCCCGGTTTCCCAGGCGGCATGAAAATTGATTCTATCTCCGGTCTGATTACCTGGGTAACGAATGGCGCCGATGTCGGTTTGCATTCGGTTCGCGTTATAGTGACTGATTCCTGCCTTAAGGCTGACACCACCCCGGTTTTCACTATTTGTGTGGAAAACGATCCGCCGACCATTACCTGCCCGGATGATATTCTCCTGCCCTGGGGTTCAACTGTTGATGCCGACGTAGTTGCCGATGACCCGGATGATGGTCCCTACGGGATGACTTTCAGCCTGCTTAATTTCACTGGCCCGGGTGCTCCTACTGTTAATCCGACCACCGGTCATTTCCACTGGGAGACCATGACTACCTCGGAATATACGGGAACTTTCACAGCTACCATAGTAGTGACTGATAACGCTAATCTGGATCCGCCTTGCGCTCCCGCAAACGCAGATACCTGCAGCTTTGATATTACCCTGGTTGCTCACCAGGTTACCATTGAAAAGGTCCACGGACCGACTGGTAAGGGTGTAATCCAGGGTCAGTATGTTACTGTTGATCTGAACATGCTGGATCATACCTATGTCAACTACCCGATGGGTGGTTTTGACTTCCTGATTCAGTATGATAATTCCGCTCTGACCTTCATCAATGCCGAAATGGGTCAAATGTTGAAAGACTGCGATTGGGAATTCTTCACCTATCGTACTGGTCCGTTCGGTAACTGTGGCAACGGCTGTCCGTCCGGCATGATTCGTATTGTCGCCATGGCGGAATACAATGATGGCCCGAACCACCCGATTTGCTTCACCAATGACGGTGTTAACACCACTTCGCCGGAACTGGTTGTTCTGACCTTCCTGGTCACCAACGACCGGACTTTCGAATGCCAGTTCGTGCCGATCCGCTTCATCTGGCTGGATTGCGGTGACAACACCATCTCAAGCGTCGATGGTGACATTCTGTTCATCTCGGCTGAAGTTTGGGATTATTATGGTGATGAAGGTGTCGACACTTATGTTGAAATCACCGATTTCTTTGCTGAAATGCCGAGCATTTACGGTGCTCCCATTTATTGCGACACGGTTGGCGACAAAACCGACCCGTATCGCTTCATCAAGTTCTTGAACGGTGGTATTGACATTATCTGTGCCGACTCTATCGATGCTCGTGGTGATATCAACCTCGACGGTGTGGCATATTCCATTGCCGACGCGGTTATGTTTACCAACTACTTCGTGAAGGGCTTGAGCGCTTTCGGACTCTATCCTGAAGGCTCCATTGCCGCTTCCGATGTCAACGCCGACGGTCTCACCCTGACGGTATCCGACCTGGTTTACCTGATTCGTGTCATCATCGGCGACGCTATGCCGTACTCGAAGTTGCTGCCGACCAGCGCCAAGGTAACCTATACCAATTCCGGTATTATCTCCGTTGATGGTCCGGAAATGGGTGCGGTGTATCTCGTCCTGCAGGGCCAGGTTGATCCTGTCAATCTGACCAGCAAGATGGACATGCTGTATAACTATCGTGAAGATGGCAATACCCATGTTATCATCTACAGCCATACGGGCGAAGCCTGCACCGGTCAGATCCTGAACGCCAATGCCAACATCATCAGTGTTGAGATGGCGACCAAGGATGCCGCGCCGGTTACCTCAACCCTGGTACCGACCGAGTTCTCACTGAAGCAGAACTATCCGAACCCGTTCAACCCGACTACCACGATTCTCTTCAGCCTGTCTGAAGCTTCCGATTACACGCTGACCATTTACAACGTAACCGGTCAGGTGGTCGATGTCTTCTCCGGCTCTGAAAACGCTGGTTCCTACGAGATTAATTGGAACGCTTCGAATGTTGCTTCCGGTGTCTATTTCTACAAACTCGAAGCCGGCAAGTTCATGGAAACCAAGAAGATGGTCCTGCTCAAGTAATTGAGCTTAACCATAAACTTCAAAAAGCCCGCCTCTCGGCGGGCTTTTTTTGGGCGCTTTTTCAGACGATTCTTTAGTAAAGATTATTATGACCGGGTCTAACAGGTGATAACTGGTTTAAAAGCCTGATTATATCGCCGGCTTCAAACGGCTTGGCCAGGTAGCCGTCGATTTGAATATCGCTGAATTGATGATTGGCCTGGTGGAGTGCTTCCCTGTCACCGGTCAGAATGATGGGGACATCGGGATTTTTCATGCGAATTTCCTTCATGAACGCCGGGTTGTCGCGGGTGACCTGGAAATCCGTTATCATGGCGTCGAACTTCCCGTTTTCAATTTCCCTGAGGGCTTCTTTAGTATTGTTGACAGAAAAGGGAACATAGTAGCAGTAGTTTAAAGTATCCATCAGGTTTTTACGGTATTTTTCGTCATGTTCAATGATCAAAATCTTTCGGATAGGACTGCCCAGCTCTTCGGGTTTACGTTTCAGGGTACTTTCGATAAGTTCCTCGATATGGGAGATTCGGAAGGGCTTGGCCAGGACGCCATCCGGTAAAGCCCGGGCGATTATTTCCGGGGCGGTGACGCCGGTTATGAACAGAACCGGCAGGTGAGGATAGTACCTGCGCACTTTTTTCAGAAGGTGGATGCCGTCGATGTCGGGCATTTTGACATCGGTGATGATCAGGTCGAATTTTTCATCGCTCAATTTTTCAAGGGCTTCGACCCCGCCCGGAGCCGGGATGGGGGTGTAACCGATAGCTTCGAGGGTATCGACCAGCAGGTCGAGAAGGTTGCGGTCGTCGTCGACCACCAGGATTTTGGCTTTCTTTTTTTTCTCCATCAGCTTCTGATAATTTTTAAAATTTCCTCGGTTTTCTTTTTCAGGATTTCCGGGCTGTCGGCTTCGACATTCAGCCGGATTAGCGGTTCGGTGTTGGAAGGGCGGATGTTGAACCAGAAGTCATCATAGGTGACGGTCAGGCCGTCGAGAGTATCCTGCCGGCCGTCGCTGAAGGCTTTTTTGAGTTCTTCGATTTTGTCGGGGATGGATTCCACGCGGCTGTTAATTTCACCGGAACGAAAATAAGGGTTGATATCATTGACCATGTGGTCCAGGGGGCGGTTTTCGATGGATATTAATTCCAGGCAGACCAGAAAAGCAATCAGGCCGGAATCGGCGAACCAGTTGTCGCGGAAATAAAAGTGGCCGGAATGTTCACCGCCGAAGATGGCGTTATGTTTTTTCATTAAGGGTTTAATGAGGGCATGGCCGACGCGGGTGCGGATAGCCTGACCGCCCATTTTTGACACCAGTTCGGGGACAGCCTTGGAGCAAATCAGGTTGTAAAGAATAGTTTCTCCGGGGTATTTAGTCAGCAGGGACTTGGCCACCAGCGAGGTGACAATATCGCCTCCGAGCTGATTGCCGAACCGGTCCATAAGGAACATCCGGTCGGCGTCGCCATCGAAAGCCACCCCGAAATCCGCTTTGGTTTCGGCAATTTTCTTCTGCAGATCAGCCAGGTTTTCCAGTTCGATGGGTGATGCCGGGTGATTGGGAAAGGTACCGTCGAGTTCGAAATAGAGCGGGGTAACTTCAACCGGCAGTTTTTCCAGAAGCGGCGGCAGGATGGCTCCGGCCATGCCGTTGCCGGCGTCGATAACAATTTTATATTTGCGGACTTTGGCCGGGTCGATGAAAGACAGGCAATGGGAGATGTAATCGTTGATAATATTTTTGCGAATGAGGCGGCCGGGGGAGGGGGATTTTCTCAGGTAGTTGTTGTCCTGTAACATCTTAAGCATTTGGTTCAGGCCCATCTGACCGGACAGGGGTTCGGCTTTAGCCTGGCAAATTTTAAAACCGTTGTATTCTTTGGGATTATGGCTGGCGGTAATCATGATGCCGCCGTCAAAACCGAATTTTCCCACGGCAAAGTAGAGGCCGTCGGTGGAGATCAGCCCCAGGTCGATAACATCGACCCCGCTGTCGTTGATACCGCGGGCGATGTGTTCAAAAAGGGAGTCGGATGATATTCGCATATCCCGTCCGATGGCGACGGTTTTGGGTTTGAGGTAATTGGCGAAGGCGGCGCCGATTTTATAAGCGACATCTTCGTTTAACTGTCGGGGGTAGGTTCCGCGAATATCGTAAGCTTTGAATATAGAAGGGTCGATTGACATGTTAACACCTTATTTCCTATAATCTTCAGAGAAGATATATGTATTTTCAGCCTAATAATTCTTATACTCGAAAGCAATTTAAAAAAAGTTAAAAAGTTATTGTTTTTAATTTTGTCATTATTATCGGCGGGAAAAGCCGTTTAGTTTTATAAAACGAGCGTTTTTTTCAATAGGATTGACTATGAATTTTAAAATTTGTATATTATTAAGTTGTATTTCAGGGTTTATTTTAAAGTAAACCTTGAAAATAAGCGAGAGTGGCGGAACTGGTAGACGCGCTGGATTTAGGATCCAGTTCCCCTGGGAGTGGGGGTTCGAGTCCCCCCTTTCGCATTTTTTAAATAGTAAATTTATAAACAGGCGGAGTTGATGAGTTTGAAAATTGATTTGAAGGAGCTGGAAGGTCTGGTCAGGGAAGTCTCGGTGGAAATCCCGGCGGAAGCGGTTAATTCGGAAATCGAAAAGCAGTTTGTCGAGGTCCGGAAAAAAGTCACGCTGAAAGGTTTTCGCAAGGGGAAAGCCCCCATGGAGCGGATAAAGTCGATATATGGCAACGAGGTCAAGGCAACGGCGGCGGACGAACTCATCAAAGCTACCTATCCTCAGGCAATAAAGGAAAAAGTGATGAAGGTGGCGGCACCGCCGCTGGTGACCGACCTGAAATTCAACGATGACGGCAGTATGCTTTATGTAGCCCGGGTCGAGGTCATGCCGGAAATTGACCGGGTGGCATATGACGGCCTGGAGCTGGTAAAGTCCGCTGTCACGGTGGCCGACCAGGAAGTCGATGAAGTGGTGCAGTATTACCGGATGCGTTTTTCGGACCTTCGCCCTGTCAACCGTGAGGCGCAGGCTGAAGATGTGGTGACGGTCGATTTGAAAAAGCTTTACGACCCCCAGTTGATAATGCGGGAAGATTCTTTCGAGGACATGGATATTGACCTGGGCCGCCAGGCGACGATTAAGGAATTCCGCGAACAAATTCCGGGGATGAAAGCCGGTGAGGAAAAGGAAATCGAGGTAAAATACGCCGATGATTATCCGGATGAGCATTTCGCCGGGGCGACGATTAAATATCTGCTGATGGTAAAAGAAATAAAGGAACGGGTGCTGCCGGAATTCAACGACAGCCTGGCCAAACAAAGTGGTCAGGCGGAGACAGCCCTGGAATTGAAGCTGAAAATCCGCGAGGACATAAAAAGGGAGAAGGAAAAGCAGCAGAAGAACCAGCACAAGAACGAAGTTATCCGCCAGCTCTGCCGGAAAAATGAGGTTCCCATTCCGGGAGTCTGGGTGGAAGATTATTTGAAAGGGGTCGTCGAGGATTATAAAAAACATTACCCGTCTTCCGATGAGAAAAAGATAAGGGAGAGTTACCGCGAGACGGGCATCGACGCCATGCGATGGAATCTGTTGTTGCATCATTTGAGCCGGCAAGAAAAGATTGAAGTTTTACCGTCAGATACCGAAAACTGGATAAAGAGTTTTGCCGAAGGCAACGGGGTGACGGTCGAACAGGCCAGGGAACATTTGAACCGTACCGGCAAGACGGAAAATGTCCGGGAAGCCATCCTTGAGGACAAGGTGCTGGGTTTCCTGATGGACAAGGCGACAGTAATAGAAGCCGCACCGGCTGAAGGATAAAAGGATTTTTAACCATAACAAGGCATTGCCTGAGAAGGAATCAATGGACGAGAGGATTTACAACAATTACCTGATACCGATGGTGGTCGAGCAGACCGGTCGGGGAGAGCGGGCTTATGATATTTTTTCCCGCCTTCTGAAAGACAGGATTATTTTTATCGGGACGCCGATTGACGACAATGTTGCCAACCTGGTAATCGCCCAGATGCTTTTTCTGGAAGCCGAGGACCCGGAGAAAGACATTTTCATTTATATTAATTCCCCCGGCGGTTCGGTGACCGCGGGGATGGCGGTGTACGATACGATGCAATTCATCAAACCGGATATTGCCACTACCTGTATGGGTATGGCAGCCTCGATGGGAGCGTTTCTGCTGGCGGCCGGCACCAGGGGCAAAAGAGCGGCCCTGCCCAACAGCCGCATTATGATACATCAGCCCATGGCCGGTACGCAGGGGCAGGTTTCGGATATCGTCATCATGACCGAGGAATTTACCCGGACCAAAAAACGCCTGAACGAACTTCTCGTTTTACACACCGGGCAACCGCTGGAACGGATAGAAAAAGATACTGACCGTAATTATTTCATGGCTCCCAATGAAGCCAAGAATTACGGTCTTATAGACAAGGTGTACGAGTTCAAGCGCGAAGAAAAAAAGTAGAACGGTCACCTTGGTAGTAAGGGCTATTTAGCCATAGGATAGAAAAACATAAAGGATATTATGCCAAAAGATTCTTACGAACCTCCCCCGCTGCCGCAACGCTGTTCTTTCTGCGGTAAGCCGTACGGCCAGGTGAAACGCCTGTTTTCGGGCCATGATTCGTTTATCTGCAACGAATGTGTGCTTTTGTGTTCCGATTTGCTGCACAACGCCCCGGACCATGAAAAGCTCGATGAAATCCACGATGTTCCCCGTCCGGCGGAAATCAAAAATTACCTTGACCAGTACGTGATTGGCCAGGAAACGGCCAAACGAACCGTCTCCGTGGCCGTGTACAATCATTATAAGCGGATCAATTACCGTTTCAAATCCCGCACCCGGGGGAAACTGAACGGTGACATCGACGATGTTGACCTGGAGAAATCGAACATCCTTCTTCTGGGTCCCACCGGTACCGGCAAGACACTCATTGCCCGGACTCTGGCCCGGTTTTTAAAAGTACCTTTCACCATTGCCGACGCCACGGTGTTGACCGAGGCGGGGTATGTGGGCGAGGATGTCGAGAATATCCTGGTACGGCTGTTCCAGGCGTCCAATTACAATCCGCATAAAACCGAGCGGGGGATAATCTATATCGATGAGATTGACAAGATTTCCCGCAAGGACGGCAATCCTTCGATAACCCGTGACGTTTCCGGCGAGGGCGTCCAGCAGGGATTGTTGAAGATTCTCGAAGGTACAGTGTCGAATATACCGCCCAAGGGCGGCCGCAAACATCCCGAACAGGCGTTCGTTCAGATTGACACCACCAATATCCTGTTCATCTGCGGCGGGGCATTCGACGGCCTGGAGAAAATAATCGCCCGGAGACTGGGCAGCAAGGTAGTCGGTTTCGAAGCCAAGAAAACGCATATCGATGAAAAAGCGGCGGAGATTTACGACCATATTATCCCCGCGGATTTAATCGAGTATGGTCTTATACCCGAACTGGTCGGGCGCGTGCCGGTGACGGCGGCTCTGCAACCGCTCAGCAAGGAAGCCATGCTGAAAATCTTGACCGACCCCAAGAACGCCCTGACCAAGCAGTACGCCAAGCTGATGGAGATGGAGGGAGTGAAGCTGACTTTCGAGCCGGAGGCTTTGACGAAAGCGGTGGAGATTGCTTATGAAAAGAAAACCGGGGCGCGGGCGTTACGCTCGATTTTCGAACGGGCGATGCTTAATGTCATGTTCGACATTCCCTCGCAGCCCGAGGTGGCGGAAGTAATCGTCACCGCGGAAACCATTGCCGAAGGCAAGGAACCGCGCCTGGTAACCCATGCCGAAAAGAAAAAAGCCGGCTGACCGGCTTGACGGAATTATCAGATTACATGGCAGAACCCTTTAATGGTTCTGCCTTTTTTATAGCACTAAAATTATCGAATATTCCGGCAGTTCCTGACAGACCTGGCGCGGGGTGTGAACGGATGGCAAGTACCCGTTAAGATGTCGAAAGTCTTCAACATTGCGCCCTGCCATAGTTTCTTTTTAACAATGAATACGCAAAACTCGGTGATGAGGTTAAAGTGTCCTAAGCAGGTTGTGCCTTGAAACCTCTCAAATATGAACAGTAGGGAAATTAATTTCAAATTGACAAAATGTTACTTTATCTTATTATTCAGACATAAATCTGGAGGACCGGTGCGCAAATAAACTTCCAAAATTATTAAAAAAACATGAAAACTCGGGTCTCGGGCGCTTTCAGCGAAGAGAACCCGTAACATCATAATATCAAATCCAAAGCCAAAGGGATTTGACAAAAGACTGAAATTTGGGAGTCTTAATTATGTCATACAAGCCGCTGGTCAATGTCAGGAACCTGTCGTTAACCTGTCTCGATAAAGTTCTTATAGAAAAAATCTCGTTCTCGGTCGGTCGTGGTGAGGTGGTGGCGTTAATCGGCGCCAACGGCAGCGGTAAGACAACTCTTTTGAACCTGTTACATGGCACTATCACCGACCCTCGTCAATTTTTAACCGACAGCGATATCAGGTACCGGGGGGAGATGATTTACACCGAGCATATCGCCCTGACGTATCTTCCCCAGAAGATAAAAAACCGGGCGAAGATTATTGCCTCGAACGAAGAGCCGGAGACGTTCCGGATTTATGACCGGCTGGCGGATTCATTTGCCCTGGCCGGTGAAAGTGAACCATCGACGCAACTATCCGACGGAGAACTGCAGAAGCGGGCGATTATTGCGGCGCTCATGTCCGGGGCTGATTTGTTTTTCTGGGACGAACCGACCAATTATCTGGACATTGCCGGAATAACGGCGTTCGAAGAACAGCTGGAGCATTTACGTCGCCGGGGTTGCGGTCACCTGGTTGTATCCCATGACCGCACGCTTATCAATAATCTGGCCGACCGGACAATCTATCTGACACCGAACGGTGTTTTTCAAACCGAGGGCGGGTTTTCGGCGGCCTGGTCGCTGGCGAAAACGGCTTATGAAGCCCGGCGGAAAAGCGCCGGGATTATCCGGGATAAGCTCAGGAAACTTCAGACCGAGATGCGCAATCGCCTGAACTGGGCGGCACAGAAGGAAAAATCTAAAATCGGGGCGGGCAAGGAGAAACCGCATATTGCCAGCATTTCGGCCAAGATGGCCGCCCGCGCCAAAGCCGCCCAGCGGAAAGCGGAAAAAGAAATGGAACGATTGAGTAAAACCAAACCGTTTGTTCCCAAAAAGGTGGCGTTGCCCGAGGTCGGTTACCCGGTGCGCCATCGGGAAGTTTTCGCTCTTGGCGAAGTTTCCTTTGCCTACCGGTCCTCGGAATATCTTCTGCAAAATATTACCCTGGCCGCCGGCACGCAGGACAAGCTGTGTCTGATGGGCGCCAACGGTGCGGGTAAATCGACGCTGCTGAAAGTAATTTTGGGACAATTGGCACCCCTGCATGGGGTACGGCGGTTAAACGAGCGCGTCAAACTCCGCTACCTCCCGCAGGGGTTGACCGGATTTTTTCCCAAAACCACCCTGCTTGAGAACTTCACCGATGTCGGTTGTGATGAAACGATGGTGCGAAGTTACCTGGGCGGGGTTTTACTTCGTGGGGACAAGGTCACCGAAGCGGTAACGAATTTTTCGCAGGGCGAACTGGTGCGGGCGGCAATTGTCAAATGCCTGATGGAGAAGACGGAGTTTTTACTTCTGGACGAACCGACCTCGCATCTGGATATCGAGTCGGTCGAGGTCCTGGAACAGTTGTTGACGGGATTTGCAGGTGGCTACCTGATAATCAGTCATGACCGGACGTTTGTAGAAAATATCGCCGACTGCTTGTACATGCTCGAGGACGGACAGTTAAGATTAGTGTGAGGCAGGCGGTTATCTCAGGGTGGAAAAGAGATAGTGTTTACAGATGACGGTGGCGAATAAGGATATTGTCGAAGGTCTGCGAGATTTCAACCTACCGGGGCTGGAGAATCAGAAATCGAGCCCCTGGTCTTTCAGATCTTCTTCGAGCTGACGGTGGTTTTTAAAATGAATGCCCCGGATACCATATTTGAAAGCGGTGACGGCGTTGGCGGAAATGTCGTCAATGAAAATAACGTGGTCGGGATAAAGACATTTCTCAAGAGCGGCTTTGTAAATGGTCGGTTCGGGCTTGAGGGCGCCGACCCGGTAAGACAATATATATTCTTCGAAGGCGTTAATAATCGGGAAATGCAGGCGAGCGTATTCGAAGTGCCATTCGTTGGTGTTGGATAAAAGCAATAACTGTACTTTATCTCGCAGACGGCGGACAATGTCGGAGACGTCGAAATTTTCCTCGAACATATCCGACCAGAGGGCTTTAAGGCGGACGTCGCTTATGTCCAGACCCAGAGCCTGGCGACAGCCCTCGGCGAAGCGGGCGCCGTCGATAAGGCCTTTCTCGAAATCGTGTTCCAGGCGGCTGGAGTAAATCAGGTCGTATACCTGCTCGGGTATTTTCCGAGCCAGACGGCCTAAAATGACGCAGGGCTTAAGCGGGTCAAAAGGCAGGATGACATTGCCCATATCGAAAATAACAGTGGTGTTCATGAGTCTAAAAATTTATAATTTTAAAGTGCTGCCGGTTACATAAAAAAGCCGATTATATATTTTCCGGCAACAAATAAAATGATAATCACCAGTAAAATTTTAATATATTTTTCGTTGATAAATTTCTGCATTCTGGCGCCGAGATATATGCCCGCGGCACCGCCCAGCCCGAACATCGTACCCAAAAGCCAGTCGGGGGTAATGGCCAGGCCGGAGGAGGCGTAAAACGGGGCGATGACGGTGTAAAACAATACTCCGGCGATGGAGGTGATGAAAGTCCCCAGGAGTGCCGCCCCGGCCACCGTGTGAACCGGCAGGCCGAAGACCGCCACGAAAAACGGCGAGATGATTGCTCCCCCGCCAATACCGTAGGTTCCGCCGACGATACCGACGGCAAAACTAAGTGCCAGCAAGGGGGCTGTTTTGGCATAATAAGTCCGGCCGTTGAATTCGTAGCCGACCCGTTTTATATTGAACTCGAGCGGGATGACATTGAAATTAATGCCGTTAGATGACTTAATCGGATTGGATTGTTTTCTTTTTTTGATGATATCAAGTAAGAGCCGCAAACCCAGGTAAAGCAAAACCAGACCGGCAAAAAATTTGAATGAAACCGGGTCGGGCAGGTATTTGATTCTGATAATGGCGCCGATAAATACTCCCGGCAGGGTACCGATGATAGTCACCCAGGCCAGCGGCCAGACCATCCGCTTTTCCCGGTGATAGCGCCAGACACCGGAGGGGATGGCCACGATATTGTAAAGAAGGTTGGTCGGGCTGACCGCCGGACCGGTAAAACCAAGAACACTGACCTGGAAGGGCAAGAGGACAAAAGCCCCGGAGATACCGCCGGTTGAGGTAAAGAGGGATATCCCAAAGGCTACCAGGGTTGGCAGCCACCAGTAAGTTTCCACACCGCTCTGTGTAAATTCGAACATATTAACCCGTTGTCAGACCTGATATCAGGTTTTTTTATATTCCGCCGTTTATATAGCTTGAAAAGGTTCTTTTTACAACAGAATTCTATAGAACTATGTGGCCTTAAACGGATTATTTTATTTAAAAGAGGATTTGAAGGCCTTAAAAAACAGCTTGCTTTTTACCGCCCGGAAGGTATTTTGCATGGATTAAATTTATATATTTTCTGTTGTACCAATGAAGCTTATATTTATAACTTATAGGAATGGGTAATAATTTAATTAAAGGATAGGTGCTGATGAAATTCGAAGATTTTTTGGAGAATGATATTGTGGTTCTGGATGTTTCCGGAAAGATTATGGGTGGTGAAGAAACCACTATGTTTCACGGCAAGATTCACGAGTATATAACGCTGAATAAAAAGAAATTTGTGATTGACCTGGCCAAAGTTGACTGGATGAACTCGATCGGGCTGGGGATGTTGATATCGGCTTTCACGACCGTCAAGAATGCCGGCGGCCGTCTGGTGCTGGCTAATATTACGAAAATCGAATCGGTTCTGACAATCACCCGCCTTATTACGGTTTTTGAACATTATGACAGCCGGAAAGAAGCCCTCAAGTCGTTCAAATAACACCCGGACAGATGATTTTGAAAAGCCTCGCAGTGAGGCTTTTTTTATTCTTAAATATGACTATGGGGATTAAAATATTTACGATTTCCCGGACGCCTTGTCGTTTTTTTGCTCCCGGTCGGCCGGTAAGGTGATTTTATGACTAATCGACTTTTACAGGATTTGAACGAAGCCCAGTATGCCGCGGTAACCACCGCCGCGGGTCCGCTTCTGGTAATTGCCGGAGCCGGTTCGGGGAAAACGCGGGTGTTGACACGCCGCCTGGCGTACCTTCTGCAACAGCGGCTGGCGCACCCGCACGAGATACTGGCCGTGACTTTCACCAATAAAGCCGCCGGGGAAATGAAAAGCCGGGTCGAGGCGCTCATGGGCGGCCCGGTACCCGAGATGAATGTTTCCACCTTTCATTCGTTCTGTGCCAGGCTGCTTCGTATCGAAGCGCAACATCTCGGTTTTAATTCTCATTTTACCATATTTGATGATATCGATTCGCTGACCCTGGTTAAAAACTGTATCAAAGAGCTCGGATTTCTGGAGAATCAATTTCCGTCCCGGGCACAGCAGAAAAAGATATCCGATGCTAAAAATAAGCTGATTAGTTCGGAGAAATTTGCCGAAGGGGCGTCGGGGTATTTCGAATCCCGCACGGCGGCAATTTATCGACTTTACCAGAACCGCCTGCGGGCTTTCAACTGCATGGATTTCGACGACCTTCTTGTCAATACTGTCCTGTTGCTGAGGGAAAATGAAACCGTCGGCAATAAATACCGCTCCCGTTTTAAATACCTTCTTGTCGATGAATATCAGGACACCAACCATGTTCAGTATCTTCTCTTAAAGCACCTTCTGGGCGAGCATCACAATATCTGCGTGGTGGGCGATGAGGACCAGTCGATTTACGGCTGGCGCGGGGCGGATATCAGTAATATTCTTAATTTCGAGAAAGACTTTCCCGGCGCCCGGATAATCAAACTGGAGCGTAATTATCGTTCGACCCGCGTTATTTTACGTACGGCGTCGGCGGTTATCAAGAATAATGCCCTGCGCAAGGAGAAAACCCTCTGGACCGACATCGAAGGCGGGGAACCGGTACAACTGTTACTGGTCGATTCGGCCGAGGAAGAAGCCGCTCGCGTTATCGAGACCATCGGTTATCACCACAACGGTCAGGATTTGAAAGAGACGGTCATCCTTTATCGCACCAACGCCCAGTCGCGGCCGTTCGAGGAGCAGTTGCGGCGGCATGATATCCCCTACCAGATAGTTGGCGGGATTTCGTTTTACGAACGTAAGGAAATCAAGGACCTGACGGCGTACCTGCGGATGATTGCCAATCCCCGGGATGATATTTCGTTCGAACGTACGATAAATTATCCCCGGCGCGGTATCGGGGCGAAAACCATCAGCGACGTCACCGAGCTGGCCCGGCAAAACAGGGTTACTTATTATGAAATAGCCCGGAAAAGCGGAAACCTGCCGGCGCTTGCCGGTAAGGACAAGCGTTTTGAATCTTATGTGGCGCTTATCGAAAAATACCGCGCCCTGAAAGACACTACCCCGGTGGATATTTTGATACAGGATCTGGTGGAGGACCTTGACCTGATAGCGGTTCTTCTCGAAGAAGACAAAGTCACCGGGCCGACGCGGGTGGAAAATATCGAGGCTTTTATCGAGGGGGCGGCGGAGTATGCCCGAGCTGAAGCCGAACCGTATCTGGATAAATACCTCGCCGAAATATCGCTTTTTACCAGTGTTGACCAGTACAAAGATATTGAGAATAAGCTGACCATGATGACAATCCATACTGCCAAGGGGCTGGAGTTTGACAATGTTTATATCGTCGGGCTGGAGGAAGGATTGTTTCCCCTGCAACGGGCGATAACAGAACCGGCCGAGCTCGAAGAAGAGCGGCGGTTGTTTTACGTAGCGGCCACGCGCGCCCGCAAAAGACTGTTTCTGTCCAGTGCCACCACCCGTTTTCGGTTCGGCGAGGTGGAATCGATACCCTCGCGCTTTATCAGGGAAATCGACACCGACCTTCTGGAAATCCGGGACCTGCGTACCATGCGCGTCTATACCCCGGAGCAGACGGTCTTTTCGGGTAAGAAACATGAACAGCTTTCGGGGGTACATTATGAGTATGAGGAAGATGAGCTGATGAGAGAGGGGCGGATTGTCCAGCACCCGACTTTCGGGCGGGGAAAGATAATCAAGGCGGAGGGATTCGGGGAATCATTGCGCCTGGAGATAATGTTTTCCGGTATTGGTGTCAAGAAAATCATGGCCAAATTCGCCAAGCTGAAGGTAATCGGGTGAGGGGATTTTTTATTCTGTGGTTGGTGTACATCCTCGTACACCAACTTTTTTTATCACCGGGCAAATGGGGTGTGCCCGTTACAACAGGGTAGCTGTTCTTTTAAAGTCAATGGGATTTTTTCTTAAATGAAATGCATTAGAACGAGAGAAATAGTACCTGAGGGGACCTCGCCCACCCTTAGAAACAGTTTTTAAATTGTAAAAAGAGTATGTTTTACCGGAGTTTATTCGGTGATTTCAGGAAAAGCGGAGTTTTGCCGATAATATTCATGATAGTGTGTAACTGATAAAAGGTTTGTTGTCGTTGGATAAAATTCTCCATTACAATCTCGACAAGAAGCTGGGTGACGGCAAGTACGGCGAGTATTATCTGGCCTGGGACAGCGGTCTTGACCGGGTGGTCATGATTGAATTTCTAAGTCCGGCTCTGGCGTTAAGCGATGCCTTTCGCAACCGTTTTGCCGCTGATATGCAGAAACTGGCCGAAATCGACCATGACCATATTGCCCGCTTATATGCGCTGGAGGAGGCCGAGGGAAAACTCTTTATCATCCGGGAGTATATCGAGGGCCGGACGCTGAAAGATATCATCGCCGGAGACACATTTTCATATGCCCTCTTTTTAAATTATGCCATACAGATTGTGACCGGCTTGAAGGCGGCACACGAGGTGATGGTGGTTCACCGCAGTATATGTTCACAAAATATCGTCATCGATGAAAAGAAGAAAATCAGGCTGGTCAATTTCGGTTTGCCGGGAAAGCTGGATAATATCGGCGATGAACAACCACCTTCGGCCTATGATTTTTATCTCTCGCCCGAGCAGACGGAGAATAAGCTCGAGGACCAGTACTCCGACCTGTTTTCGCTGGGGGTCGTATTTTACGAAATGCTTACCGGCAAAAGGCCTTTTGAAGGTCAAAGCCGTAAGGAATTATTTAACGCCATCCGGACCGAGGAACCTGATTTTGCGGTCATGTCGCCGACAGGTCAGGTGCCGCCCGACGGCCGTCTCTTGATAGAAAAACTTCTGTCCAAGAATGTCCGGGACCGGTTTCGGGATGACGAGGAGCTTCTGGTGACATTAAAAGCCATGCTGGCCTATCATTTCGAACGAGTGGATAATTTTGAAAAACAACCCAGACACCAATCGCCGCGCACTTATGCTCTTATATCCATCCTGGTTGTTTTACTTATAATTTTCTGGCTGGTTGTATCTACCTTTTACAGGTAGTTGTCAGCCTTATCCCCGCCGACGTTTTGTTTCAATACATTCTATTGCAAATACTTAGGTCTCGCCTAAAAAGTTATTTACCTTTTCAGAGGAATTAGTTATTTTATTAGGTTTGAAGTTAATGGTAGTTTTTAAACCGGGTTTATATGAAAATTAAGCATAATTCGGAATTTATCGATGTCAAAAACCAGCTGCCGGTGGTGCCGCTGCGAGATGTGGTGATGTTTCCGTATATGATTTATCCCCTGCTTATCGGGCGTAAAGTCACCATTAATGCTTTGCAGGAGGCGATGGTCCGGGACCGGCATCTGTTTCTGGTGGCTCAGCGTTCCTCACTTGTGGAAGAACCCCAGTTTGAGGACCTTTACCCGATGGGGGTGGTAGCCCGTATCCTGCAGGTTATGAAAATGCCCAACGGCACGTTGAAAGTGCTGGTCGAGGGTCTGGTGCGGGCGCGGCTTGAAGAGATGGTAAAGAAAAATAATTTCCTGCAAGCCCGCATAAGTATTCTCAAACCCCAGGCGAACAGTGATGATAAGGAGATGGAGGCCATGTCGCGGACGGTTTCGGAACTGTTCGCCGAGTATGTCCGGTTGAACCGGCGTATTCCCGATGAGGTCCTGGTGTCAATAACCGCTATCGAGAAATACCATCAGCTGGCGGATACCATATCCGCCCATATCCTGCAGAAAATAGAGGTCAAGCAGAAAATACTTGAAACCGCTAATGTCATCAACAGTTTCAAAATGCTGACGAAGGTTATCAAGGAAGAGATTGAGATTCTCAAGATAGAGCAGAAAATTGACGGGTCGGTGCGGGAATCGATGTCCAAAAACCAGAGGGAGTTTTACCTGCAGCAACAGCTTAAGGCTATAAAAGACGAGCTGGGGCAGGGAGACGACCAGTCCAACGAAGTGGATGACCTTCTGGATATGCTGACCCGCCACGAGTACCCGGCGGAAGTGAAGACCCGGGCACAGGATGAGATACGAAAGTTATCACGGATGCACCCGTTTTCTGCGGAATCCGGTGTTCTGCGTACCTATATAGAATGGTTGTTGAACCTGCCCTGGAATATACTCACCCAAGACCGCACTGATTTTAAGGAGGTAAAGGCGATTCTTGACGGCGACCATTTCGGCCTGGAAAAGCCTAAAAAGAGAATTCTGGAACACCTGGCGGTCATTCGGCTGGCGGGCAAGGTCAAAGGACCGATTCTCTGCCTGGTGGGACCGCCCGGGGTGGGCAAGACGTCGGTGGGACGGTCCGTCGCCCGCGCTCTGGACCGTAAATTCGTCCGGATGTCCCTTGGCGGAATTCATGACGAAGCCGAAATCAGAGGACACCGCCGCACCTATATAGGGGCTCTTCCGGGACGGATTATCCAGTCGGTGAAAAAAGCTGAATCCTCCAACCCGGTTTTCCTGCTCGATGAGGTCGATAAAATCGGCAAGGATTTCAGGGGTGACCCGGCTTCGGCGCTGTTGGAAGTTCTGGACCCGGAACAGAACAATACTTTTTCGGATAACTACATCGAGGTGGAATTCGACCTTTCCAATATCCTTTTTATCACGACGGCTAATTCCACGGCATCGATTCCAACGCCGCTGAAAGACCGCATGGAAATAATTAACCTGCCGGGGTATCTTGATTTTGAGAAAGCGGCTATAGCCCGTGATTTTCTCTTTCCCAAACTGATGAAGGCAGTGGGTCTGCAAAAAGTAAAGATTGAACTTCGCGACGACGCTATCTATGAAATAATTCGTTACTATACCCGCGAAGCCGGTGTCCGGGAACTGGAACGGTTGCTGGGCAGTATGCTTCGCAAGGTGGCAATTGAGGTGGCGGAAGGTAAAAAAATCCGTCGCCTGGTCTTTGATAAAGCCCGGGTGGCCCGGCTGCTGGGGGCCAGAAAATACACCGAGACTAATATCAAGACAGAACCGACTGTCGGTTACGCCGTCGGCCTGGCCTGGACCGAGATGGGCGGTGATGTCCTGCCGGTTGAAGTGGTGCCGATGAAAGGTAAAGCCACTCTTACCCTGACAGGGTCGCTGGGCGATGTCCTGCGGGAGTCGGCCACGGCCGCCCTGTCGTATATTCGCAACCATGCCGGGCAGTTCGGACTGGATGAAAATTTCTATGAAAAACTCGATTTACATGTCCATATTCCGGAGGGAGCCGTGCCTAAAGACGGTCCCTCGGCGGGAGTGACGGTGTTGACCGCGATGCTTTCCACCCTGACCGGCATTCCGGTTAAGACCGACCGGGCGATGACGGGGGAAATTACCCTGACGGACGATATCCTGCCTATCGGCGGCCTTAATGAAAAACTTTTAGCCGCTAAAAGAATGGGCATTATGGAAATAATTCTTCCGGAAAAGAATCGCAAAGACATCGCGGAACTTCCACCGGAACTCTTAAAAGGGATGAAGCTTCATTTCGTTCGCCGAACCAGCGAGGTCCTGCAACTGGCCATGACCGTATCGCCTTACGTCAATCATCGGGTAAAGATGAAGCCTCGACTTGAACAGGGTTTGAGCTGAATTCCAGGCTCCCGGCACAGTGTTTACCGGGAGGAGTCGAAAACAGGGGTATGAGAGATAGTCACTTATAATTTTAATTCGATATTTGTCGGGTCGTATTATGACCTTCGCCAACTACCGCAAGACAGGCTTTTTCAGATAGCAGTGGCCGGTCGTTCCAATGTCGGTAAGTCATCTCTTATAAACCGTTTGCTGGGACAGAGGAAGCTGGCCAAGGTATCCTCGACCCCCGGTAAAACCCGCTCTTTGAATTTTTACCTTATCAACGAGAAATTTTATCTGGTGGATTTGCCCGGTTATGGTTATGCTAAGGTACCCAGGACAGTCAAAGCCGGCTGGGGGAAATTAATCGAAGATTACCTGCAGACGGAAACAAGACTGATTGGTTTGATACTGTTACTTGATTGCCGCCGCAATCCCACCCCGGAGGATTTACAGTTGCTCGACTGGCTGGAACGACGGCAGTTGCCGGTGCTGGCGGTGGTTACCAAGTCGGATAAAGTCAACCGTGACCTTTTGAACCGCAAAGTCCGCCAGGTGGAAACCGAGCTGGGTGTCCCGGCGATACCTTTTTCGGTCAAAAGCGGTTTGGGCCTAAAGGAACTGGCGGGAGCGGTCGGCGATTTATTGATGGAAAAAAACCTGAAAATTTAAAGATAGTTGGCTATGAACAAACACAAAGCTGTAATCGGATGTCAATGGGGGGACGAAGGCAAGGGCAAGATTGTCGATTTGCTGGCGGCGGGTGCGGATATTATTGCCCGCTTCCAGGGAGGCGCCAACGCCGGGCATACAATCCGGGTCGGCGATAAAAAATATGTCCTCCACCTGATTCCTTCGGGTATTATTCATCCTGATAAAATATGTTTCATCGGTAATGGAGTCGTGCTGGACCCGTTCACCTTTAAGGAAGAACTGCAACTGCTCGAAAACGAGGGGATCGATTATCAGGGTCGGTTGTTTATCTCGCCGGCGACCAATTTGGTACTGCCGTATCATAAACTGATTGATGCCGTGGACGAGGGCAACCGCGGCACTACGTCGATAGGGACCACCATGCGGGGAATCGGCCCGGCTTACATTGACAAAGTCGCCCGGCATGGTATCCGTCTGGTGGATATTTTCAACCCGGAAAGACTTAGACGGCGACTTGAGTTCAACCGCACCATGAAAGCCCGCTATCTCGATGGTTCCACCGATGAACGCGCCGACCTGGAGAGAACTTTCAATGACCTTCAGGCCATGGCGCCGATGTTCCGGCCGATGATGGTCGATGTCTCCCGGCGGTTATACGAAGCCAATAAGGAAGGCAAGGTCATTCTGTACGAAGGGGCGCAGGGGTGTATGCTCGATGTTGACCTGGGCACTTACCCCTTTGCAACCTCATCCAATACCACTGTCGGCGGGGTGCTGACGGGTCTCGGGGTGGGGCCGAAAATGGTTGGCGAGGTGGTGGGCGTTATCAAAGCTTACACGACCCGGGTGGGTTCCGGGCCGTTTCCGACCGAACTGGTCGACGACATCGGGGAAAAAATCCGCCTGCTGGGAGATGAATACGGTGCCACCACCGGCCGTCCGCGGCGTTGCGGCTGGCTCGACCTGGTGGCCCTGCGCCATGCCGTTCGGATTAACGGCGTCGATTCCATCGCCGTTACCAAGCTTGACGTTCTCGATGAACTGGCGGAAATCAAGGTCTGTGTCGCCTATAAGTTGAACGGTGATATTTTCAGCGAGGTGCCCCTGGATTTGGCCGAGTTGAGCCATGTCCAGCCAATCTATAAAACTCTGCCCGGCTGGCAGGCGGATACTACCGGAACGACCGAATTCGGCAACCTGCCCCAAAAAGCCAGGGATTATCTTAAGTTTATCTGCGAAGACCTCGGAGTGTCTATCTGCCTGGTTTCCACCGGAGCCCGGCGGGAAGAAACCATCCGGATTTAATGTGAAATAAAAAGAATCTATTTACGTAATAGTTAAGGAAACAACTTATGAAAAAAACAACTGGCTGGCCGGTTCTGGTTTTATTCGGTTTGAGCGTAGTACTGGCCGGGTGCGGGTCAAAAAACAAAGTCGATGAGGAGAAGGGTAAAATGGTCACTACGGCTTCGGGACTGAAGTATATCGATGTAAAGACAGGCACGGGTGACCTGGCGGTCGCCGGAAGTGAGGTTGAGGTTCATTATACCGGCTGGCTTTATAACGACGGCCAGAAGGGGGTAAAATTTGACAGTTCCCGTGACCGCAACGAGTATTTTAAATTCCCGCTTGGCGGCGGCCGGGTGATTCGCGGCTGGGACGAGGGGGTACAGGGGATGAAAGTAGGCGGTGTCAGAGAACTTATAATCCCCCCGGCTCTGGGTTATGGCGCCCGCGGAGCCGGTGGTGTAATTCCACCCAATGCCACCTTGTTTTTTGAAGTGGAGCTATTTAAAGTTACAAAAAAATAGCAGGAATAAATTGACATTTCCAAGTTTAGATATATTTTAAGAGCCGTATATGGGGGTGTAGCTCAGTGGTAGAGCACCTGCCTTTTAAGCAGGGTGTCGATGGTTCGATCCCATCCACCCTCATATAAATTTCATGGGAGGAATTAATGTCAATTAAATGTATTCTCCTGTCTTTTTTTGTTTTCCTTTTTTTGTCCATCTCGGCTGGTAATCTGCGTCTTTAGTTCGAAAGCCTTGTGCTTTCGACAATTATTTCTTGTACCAAGCACAGAAATTTCCTTGCCTGCTTCTAAAGATGCCGGCCACTCGTCAGGGAATATTTGAGAGACCGTGCCCCAACGGTCAAATTCATATCACCCGATATTTCTACCGGATGAACGGAATAACATACTGTTAATTATGGCATAATTTTCACTTCAAAATGATAATTCCCGAACCGATATGTATAATAGGTTATATCAATCCCGAAAGGATAGAGAGTCTGATGGAACACGTTCTCAGAGTTTTACTGGGTTTTGTTTTCGTCGTCTTGATGACGACGGTATACCGTATCCTCCGTGCCCGGTGGCGGAGAATACACGCGACCGATATCGAGCTGGGCTGGTACCGGACTTCGGCCGGAGAGAACGGGCTGCACGGGATTTCACTGGTCGCTCCTTTCATGAATTATCGAGCCGGTGATAATATAACTGGAACCCCCCTGCCGGACATGACGGATATATTCAGCGAACTCCTGAAGGAGTATCAACTGGTGCAACTGGTCGTAGGGGGATGTTTATTTCCCGTCCGGGAATACATCTACGATATCGGTTTGAGATCATTTCGGAGTCATGTCCGGTACGACGACGGCGTTCTGGTTTATTCTCCCGAATCGATACGGGAAGGTGCCCTGGCGTCCGGAATTACGAGCGAGCTCGATGTTTTTCTTATTGTCCGCAGCGACTGCTCGTCTTTTCGCGAGCGGCTCAGGGAAGCCGGCGACCGTTTGGGAATCGGAGAGGGGGGCATGAAAATCGACAATACTTTCGACCCGACCATAATTGAGGGTTGCGAGGGGTATTTTGTAAGCCAGGGGGAATGGTGGACGCTCTTTCATCAAAATCCGGAATTTATTAATAAGCTTATGGACCGGACGTTCGAGGCCGGTTATCGGATGCTGTTTAAAATCAACCGGCTGCCGTACCCGGAGTCCGTGAAGTTCCCCTTAACGGAAATGCTGGAAACCGATAAGACCGCGTTTACGGATAAACCGACCGATATGCTTGTATATTTTGAGGATAAGGAGGTCGTGACTTATATCCGGTCCGGGAAAAAATGGCGCGCCTGCGTAATTCCTTTTTCGCCTGTGACTTCGGGACCGGTAACAAAATCCGCCCGGTCGGCGCTGCTTAGTTGGGTCCTCCCAGAAATAGTACGCGACCGCGCTTACCGGAGGAAAAACCTGTTTCGTTTCGCAATTCAGTATTTTCTCACCTCCTTGTACCTGTTCGGTTTCATAGCCGGTCTTATCTCGCTGTCGGAAACACTGCTGGCTGGAATATCCGATGTCTGGTTTATGATTCCCACCTTTTTGTGCAGTATTCTTTCCGTAATGTCTCTAATTTTGTCTTTTTCTTACCTGGCACGCGCTATCTTCGGAGGCAAACGGCTTTTACGGTCTGGGATTTAAAATTACCTTTCTTCACTTTTTATATGATATGTTTTTTCTCCTGAGATTCCGGACTTATTCATTCATCTTAATGATTTTCATTGATAGAGTTAAAACGACCCGAAAGGAGAATACTATAATATGGGTACGGTGCAGAGTAAATAATTCTTTCGGATGGGGGGTGGACCAGTGTTCTTAGCAGCCGTATGAGGTCAATTCCGGCAATTCCGGTATCAAGCCTACTTTTGTGCCCGGCAGATGTTCACTCTGCCGGATACATGGGCACATGTGGACATGTACTGCCCACAGAGCTTTTTGTAACCGTCAGGTCACAATTTTCCGCTATGGCGGAAAATCAAGACCTGAAGGAACATTGAATATTCCCAACGCAGAGCATTGGAACGAGGGGAAAATTTTTTTGTCGAAAGCCTTGTGCTTTCGACAATTATTTCTTGCCCGGGGTGTATAAAAAAGGGTCACCGTAAAAAGGTGACCCGAATATGTAGAAAATATAGAACTGTCGTTATTTGAAGGTCGCAACCTCAAGGGTATCGAAAGCTCAAAGGTGTTCGGCCTTATTGAACATCAGTCTCTTTTAAGTTGATTCTGAAGCATAAGCAAACGTCCTGGAGTCTGAGCCATCTTAACTATTTCCAGAAGATGCGTCATGCTGGCAACTTCCTCAACCTGTTCTTCGATTTTCCAGCTGATAAAATTCCGGGTGGCCAGATCGCCTTCGTCCTCGGCCATCTTGGCGATTTCATGCACCTGCCTGGTAACTTTCAATTCGTGTTCCAGTCCGGCCTGGATAATTTCTTCAGCCGAATTATATTCAGTCTTGGGTTGAGGCAGGTTCGAAAGTTTCACTTCGCCGCCCTGGTCCAGTATGTAATTGGCAATCTTCATGGCATGGCCCTGTTCTTCCTCGGCCTGTTTGAAAAACCAGTCCGCGAAGCCTTTCAGATTCATGCTCTCGAAAGAAAACGCCATCGCCAAATAAGCCCACTTGGCGTAGAATTCATTATTAACCTGTTCGTTTAAGCGGTCGGCCATTTTTTTGGATATCATCATGGCTGTTTCTCCTTCCTTTTATTCATTGTTTTCTTTTTTCGTTATTATATTTATAAAATAAACAGTATTGTCAACTATGAGTTCCCGAAAAATTATCAATTCGTATAATAAAATACGCCTTATATGAGAGTATAATAGTATTGTTTTTGAAAGTAAAGTGCTCAAGTTTACTTACTTGAGCAGGAGCATTTTCCGGGTTTGGCGGTGTGATTCGGTTTCCAGGCGGTACAGGTAGATGCCGGTCGCGGCAGTCAAACCGTTGTCGTCGGTTCCGTTCCAGTCAAGGGTATAGTTGCCGCAGGCGAGGTTACCCAGATTCCATTGGCGTACCGTTTGTCCGAGGATGTTATATATGGTCAGACGAACCTCTGCGCGGCGGTTGAGAGTAAATTCGATATGCGTGCCGGAATTAAAGGGGTTGGGATAGTTCTGTTGCAGAACGAAGTTTTGGGGAAGCAAATTCCACCCCTGGTCTTCGACAGCGGTAGGGCTGCCGCCATCGACTTTGACCACATACATATCCGAGCCGCCCGAGGTATAGGAATAAGATTGCCCGACGAGAAGATATTTTCTCTGGCGGGCTTCGATAATCATGTAACCGTAGTCGGCCTGGGTGCCGCCGTAGGTATTTTGCCAGAGTTTTTCACCCAGGGGGTCGGTTTTGACGACATAAACATCGATTTTCCCCGAGCCGAAGGATTCGGTCGTACCGGCTATGATATAGCCGCCGTCGGAAGTGGGGCAGACGCTGTAGGCGCGGTCGTCGCCGGTGCCGCCGTAGGTGCTGTCCCACTGGAGCCAGCCGTCGGCGTCCGTTTTTACCAGGTAAGCGTCGTAATAGCCCCGACCGTACGAGGCGGTGGCTCCGGCGAAGATAAACCCGCCGTCGAGAGTGTTTTCCACGGCGTAACCCATGTCGGCATTGCTGCCGCCGTAAGTGGTGGTCCAGAGGGTGTCCCCTCGGGCATCGGTTCTTACAACGTACATACTGCTATAACCGGTACCGAAGGAACCGGTTGTTCCGACAATGACATAGCCGCCGCCGGGAACACCTCGCACCGAATAGCCCAGATCGCCCCCGGCGCCGCCGTAAGTGCGGCTCCATTCAAGATTACCCGAGGAATCGGTTTTAATAAGGTAAACATCGGCATATCCGGCGCCGAAGGAATTGGTGGTCCCGCAAAGGATATAGCCGTTGTCGCCGGTCTGACAGACGGACATGCCGTCATCGTTTTGAGCGCCCCCGAAAGTACGGGTCCACCGGGTGAAACCAAGAGAGTCGGTTTTAATAAGGTAAACATCCATCAGCCCGGCTCCGAACGAGCGGGTTTTACCGACAATAACATAACCGCCGTCAGCAGTAACCTGAACATCATAACCATAGTCGGTGCCGTTGCCGCCATAAGTGCGGGTCCAGAGGGTATCGCCGAGTGAATTGAGTTTTAAAAGGTAGATATCGAAATCTCCGGTACCGAAGGAATAGGTCGAACCCAGGGTGATAAAACCGCCGTCGTCAGTCTGTTTGCACGAGTTGCCGCCCTCGTTGTAAGAGCCGCCATAGTTTTTTGACCAGATCATATTCTGGGTTTGACCGGTGACCGGGCAAAGAAATAAAAAAAAGAGCATTATCTTGAGGTAACAGCTAATATAGCGCATCATTCTATCCTATAGACCAAACGCCTTTTAATCCAACTGTATAATTTTTGAACAGCGGTCTTGAGTTTTCATCGGCATTTATTCAAAAGAGTTTAGCCGGTATTATTATTTTTTTTAAAACTGAGAATTTTTACAATTATCGGAAAGAGACAGGGGGTGTAGTTTTATTTATAAGTAATTAAACTGAATGGTCTTACCATTATAATTATGGGTTAAAACCCATAGCCACTATCAGAATAAGTCAGAACGGTTACTGATATTTCCACTCAAGCCATTGTGTTGTAATGGTTTAAAATGGCATAAAGGAGGCGGCATCGAGGTTGCTCTTAATGTGTTTCAGATAATTGTGATATTCTGACAATTAAGGGAGATTTCGATGAAAAAAAGGTTATTTTTTCTCCCGGTTATCATAATGGTTCTGGTCATTCTGCTTTCACCCTATTCCCGGGCTCAGGAAAGCGGGATAATTCAGGCCACCGCGACGGTCCTGTCATCGCTGACAATTATTGGCAACCACGACCTTCGTTTCGGAACGGTCACGCCGGGAGTCAATAAGGCGGTGGATAAAAGTTCGGTCGGGTTTGCCGGGGAATGGCTTATTAACGGTCAGTCAGGTGCGGAGATTTCACTCGATTTTACACTACCGGATTCTCTGATCCTGATTGATTCCACTGTGGGTTTGCGAATTAATTTTTCCAATACCGATGCTTCGTACAGCGACGGTACCGGGTCCCAGGTAGCGCCGACCGGGGTAATCAATCCCAACGGACCTTCAGCCCTGGATATCGGCGCCGGGGGCGAGATGATTGTCTGGATAGGGGGTACGGTTTATCCCCGGATTTCTCAAACCGGCGGTAATTATGCCGCTGATGTGGTATTAACAGTTGCCTATACCGGTAGTTAAGAGAAAAGGGTCATCGGCGGGATTTCGGCGACAACGATAAAAAACGGATGTAACCTCTCGTATTTCTTGACAATTTTTAATTTTACGGTATTTTGATGATGTACCAGTCACTTTACATCGAATACCGTAATGACGCCTTATGTCCATTTAAAAATTGTTGTTTTGTTTCTTTTATTTTCATTACCGGGACATATTTCTGTCCGGGGCGAAGATTTCCTTTGCAAAAAATCAGCTTCTATCAGGGCGGTAGCCAGCGTGGAAATCCCGCTTGGCATGTTGTCGCCTGGTGACTTTCGGGTGCAACTTGAGGGGGAAGGTGTTTTTTTGACATTTTATGACGAGCGCTTATATCAAAGCCAGCCTTATTTTCTTTTGTATCAGGGTCAGGGCGATATGATTTTGAAATGGGATAACGGCGACAGTTTAAAAACGATATATCTTGACCCGAACGATAATCAGTATAAGCCGGCGGTAATTGATATCGGTGATAAAGCGACCGTAAAACTGATTGATATCGAGCGTCTTTTCGGACCGGTTGATACGGCTCGAACCCTCACCGTTTCGGTAATTTATTCCGGTAATTGAGCCATAGCACCCCCATAAGTTAATCTTGACTTGATAATATTCATTTCATAGGATAAGAGTGAACTTTTGGGGATTTTTATGCAAGCCGGCAGATTTGTTACAGCTTTCGGTTTATCGCTGGGGATGATTTTTCAGGTTCATGCCCAGAGTATAACGGTCAATAATGACCTCAAATTCGGGGATATGTTCGCCGGTATTCCCAAGGCGGTTTCCAAATATACCGCCGGTTCGGCGGCGGAGTTTCATATATCCGGGACCGCCGGTTCTGAGGTTTCGATTGAGTTTACCTTACCGACCTATATGAACCAGGGCGGTTATAATATGCAGATGGTGTTCCGGGAAAATGATTGCGCCATGGATTCGACCGCCACCCCGGACCAATCCAGTCCCGGCTATGACAATATCGATCCCTGGCACCCGATTACCTACCGGCTGGGATTCAACGGCCTGACTATCTGGCTGGGCGGGATGGTTATACCCAAGCTGATTCAAATGCCCGGTAATTACACGGCGACAATCGTCCTTACGGTTACTTATACCGGCAATTAAACCATCTTTTTATACCCGTGTTCATTCTTCAATCAACCTTTTAAAGACCGGCTGTTTTTTTCTCTGAAATAGGAAAAATACTCTTAAATATGGCGATTAATTAAGATATAAAGAGAGTGCATGGCGGTGAAAAAATTCGAAATTATCTTGGAATAAACAATACAAGTTTTGGGGTAAGTATGATGCAAGGATTTAAAAAAAGGGGATTAATTAGAATTTACTCCGGGGTGGCCGTTTTGTTACTGTTGCTGATTTTCAACAGCGGTTATACTCAGGATATTGCCAACGGCCAGGCAACCGGAACGGTTCTGGCCGGTCTTATAGTTGAAGCCACCCAGGATTTGCAGTTTGGCGACCTGCTTCAGGGAGTAGCCAAATCGGTCGGTCCCGACGATGACGTCAATTCGGGCATCTTCACCATCACCGGTAATCGCGGCTCCGGCATTTCCGTATATCTTACTTTGCCGTCCTATATCGCTTTGACCGATGGTTCGGACCGGATGCCGATATCGTTCGGCATTACCGATGCCGCGGTGGATACTGCCGGGGCGACACCCTCGACGATACTTCCGGCCGATGGTTTTATCGATGAAGACCCGCATAATCTGCCGGCGGGTATTCAGGTCGGTTCTGGGGGAGTGGGGAATAACCAGACCAGAATTTATTTAGGTGGCCGGGTAACTCCGGCGGTTGACCAGACGGCAGGCAATTATTTTGGCGATATAATCTGCGAGGTAGCTTATAACGGTACTTAGAAAAATGGCTTTTATGAGAATTTGAAGGAGCCTTAAAAAAGGGCTCCTTTTTTTATCTTCGTCACTTTTCTCGTTTATTACAACCTATTTATTCTCAACGAGTTATATTTAACCACACGCCCGATTATTTTGTCTTTTTTCAGTTTCAAATGAAACGCTAAAAGGGAATCCTGCCTATAGCAAAATGCAAAACCGGGAAAGTAACATGGCATTCTGCTAATTTTTTCTAAAAATGGCTGTTAAGATTTTGAACTGTCTGACGATTATACACACATACGGTATAGCAAACAAAAGAGTTAGGTTTGATATGCATAAGAAGGAGACGAAAATGAATTTCAATTCACGGATGAAATTAATTTCCGGGCTACTACTGGTTTTGGCAGTGGTAGTGTTCTTGGGCAACCCGGCCCGGGTTGCCGCTCAGGATGTAGCCGTGGGTGAAGCGACGGCGACCATTCTGACCGCTTTGACGGTGACCGCTGATAGTGCTATCAGGTTCGGCGACGTTCTTCAGGGAGTCCCGGTTTCAGTGTCCAATGCTTCCAATGACAGTTCCGGTGTTTTCCGGATTGTGGGCGCCCCGGGCCGTGAGGTGTCCATTTATCTGGCGTTACCGGAATACCTGTCGCATACCACTGGCGGCCAGGACCGGATGGTGATTTCCTTTGCTCCGACCGACGGCGCCTGGGATGACGCTCAGGGTCCGCTGCCGCAGCCGGAAACCGGTACCTCGACCAATTTCAACCCCTACCAGTCCCAGACGCTGACTCTGGATGCCGTAGGTGGTAACATGGCCATCTTCCTGGGTGGTACGGTTCATCCTTCGGTGGACCAGACCGCCGGAGCCTACAGCGGCGATATCGTCATGACCGTAGCCTATAACGGGAGCTAGTCGAAAAACATGGAAATATAGGAAGTCCTGTTTTTTAGGAGAAAAAGATGTTTAAACTAAAAACAAAATTAACATCCGGGCTTTTCATGCTGTTAACGGTTGCTCTGTTAATAGGAGGAGCATCGACGACCGAAGCTCAGGATGTTGCCAATGGTTCCGCGACGGCGACGATACTGACCGCCCTGACGGTAACGGCCGACAGCGCCATCAGGTTCGGCGATGTTTTGCAGGGAGTGCCGGTCCATGTTTCCAATGCGTCCAATGACAGTTCCGGAGTCTTCCGTATTATCGGCGCGCCCGGCCGGGAAGTGTCGATATATATGGCTTTACCGGAATACCTGGCACATACCACCGGAGGTCAGGACCGGATGGTCATAGCTTTTAGCGAAACCGACGGAGCCTGGGATGATGCTCAGGGTCCGCTGCCGCAACCGGAATCCGGTACCTCGACTAATTTCAATCCCTATCAATCCCAGACGCTGACGCTGGATGCGGTGGGCGGCAATATGGCTATTTTTATGGGTGGTACGGTCAGGCCATCACCGGACCAGACCGCCGGTACTTACAGCGGCGATATTATTATGACGGTTGCTTATAACGGTAATTAGAAAGTGGATTAAAATTGACCTGAGTATAAAAAGGCTTATTATTTTTTTCACCGTGTTTGAACAGGATTTTCAACAGGTGGAAAAACTAACCCCAAAAAGCATAGGATGTTTAGAATGAAGAAAAGTTCAGCAGATTCTCCCCGCAAGCCGGTGCGAGCCGGTAAGCGGGGACTTATTTTTGTCCTCCTCTTATTGGTAGTATTGCCGATAGGCGAAATCCTGGCCGGGGTGCTGGTGGCGCCGACGGTTGTGTTTCTGTCGGATAAAAACCGTACCGGTCGTTTGATAATCCGTAATCCCGGTTCCGACCCGAAGGAAGTGGAGATTCGGATGGGTTTTGGTTTGCCGGAATCGGACAGCCTGGGCAATGTCCGGGTCAGTCTCCTGGATTCGGCGGTGACCGACCCGCACTCCGCCATGGACTGGATCAAGCCCTTCCCGCGCAAGCTGGTTTTGCCGCCGGGGGGTAATCAGACCGTGCGTTTTGTCGCCACTCCTCCCCGTGATTTACCCGATGGTGAGTACTGGGCCAGGGTGGTTGTCAAATCGCAGGAGAGCCAGGTGGTAATGCCCAGCGCTACTAATGAGGAAGGCATCAGCACCAACCTTAATATGATAATGCAGACAGCCATTTCCCTCAAGTATCGCAAGGGGAACCTGTATTCCAAATTGGAATTGACCGATGCCCGGGCGACTCTCAAAGATTCCCGGGTGAACGTGCTGGTGGACCTGATAAACCGGGGCAATGTTTCCTATATCGGGGTTCTGAACTGCCGTTTGACCGATGCTGACAACAACGAGTTAAGCAACCAGCGCATCGACCTGGCGGTTTATTACGATTTGAAAAGAAACGTGGTCCTGCCGATTTCCGGTTTGAGGCCGAAACCGCCCTACAACGTTGAAATCTTTATCACCAACGACGGGCGAACCGATATAGAACCGAAAGACCGAATCCGCGGCAATGAAATAAAATATTCGCTTACGGTGGAGTAATAACCGGAAGATATTCAAATAATCTTTTGGGGTGTGCATATGGATATGTACCAAGGGACAGGTTGCGGGCGATGGTTCGTAAGCGGCGCCGTATTTGTTATTTTACTGATATCATTTTCAGGTGCCACTGTATTCAGCCAGGCGGGGCAACTGGAAGAGATTGTGGTCAGCTATGAAGTTCCGCGTCTGGCGGTGCAGGATTTGATTGTTCAATACGACGGGAAAACGGTATATCTCCCCCTGATTGAAGTTTTTTCCGCTCTGGGAATCAATATAAGGGCGGATTTCGCGCAAAAAATATTTACCGGCCAGTACTACAAAGACAACGGGTATTATGAATTAAATCTGAATCTGCTGAAATTCAAATACCGCGGTTCGGAAATGGTATTGAACCGTTCGGATTTCCATTTCACCACGACCGATGTTTATCTGCGGATGGACCTGTTCGCAAGACTGTTCGGTTTAGAAATGAGTTTTGATTTTAACACCCTCAGTGTTATAACCCAATTGGACAAGAGCTATCCGGCTTATCAAAGGCTGGAACGGGACAAGGCGCACCGGAAGCTCGAGAAAGATGTCACGGTTCTTCGTGATGTAAAAAGCCTTAAACAAAGACGCGATTATATAAACGGCGCGGCGGTGGACTGGATGCTTTCCGCAAGCCCGCTGGGGGTCAATAAGACACATTATTATAATTTCAATCTCGGGGGGATGCTACTGGGCGGGGATATCAATGTTTCCACCACCGGCAATACGTCGAGTAACCTCAAAGACAACCAGTACAATTACCGCTGGCATTATTATATCGGCGACAACGATTACCTGACACAGGTGGACCTGGGCAATGTCTATTCGACGGGAGCTTTTTCGCAGGGCCTGGAAGGTGTCAAACTGACCAATAAACCCCAGGTACAGCGCAAATATTTCCAGACTATTCAGATATCGGACCACCTGGGGCAGGGCTGGGAGGTGGAGCTGTATATCAATAACAAACTGGCGGATTTTGCCTATACCGACCAGTTCGGCAATTATAATTTCCTGCTCGATATTTATTACGGGGCGTCCCGCGTGATGCTCAAGATGTACGGCCCCAACGGGGAGATCATTACCAAGGAAGATTTTATAAAGGTTCCCTATAACCTGATTCCCAAGAATACGATTGAGTATTCTTTGACGAGCGGGGTGGCCATGAACCAGCAGGGGAAGAAAGGTTATGCCCAGGCCGACGGTTACTATGGTTTGCTGGGGAATATGACGCTGGGTGTGAGCACGGACTTCCCGCTTCAACCCGAAGAAGGCGAGAAGCCCCGGGCCGGGTTTGACCTCACCTACCAGCCGACCGGGGATTTGACCCTGAACGGTTTTGCCGCACCGGAATACCAGGTTAAGGGCGATATCAATTACAGCCGGCCCTCGATTGTCAATATCAACGGAAGTTTCACGAAGTTTTTTGAAAACGAGTTTCACAACAAGGCCGGTCAGAAATTCGGTTTTAAGTTATCGATAACCTCGCCGGTCAGGCTGATGAACCGGTATCTGGGTTTAAGGTACGGAATTTCATTTGACCGTTATGCCAATATGGATGCCATAAATATGAATTACGGTTTTAACAGCTCCCTTTCCCGCTTCAATTTCAACTATATCGGTAATTATAAGATATCCCGCTTTACCGGCCGGACGGTTAAATATGTCAATGCCCAGCTTCTTTTATCGGCCAATATCTTCCGCTGGTTGCGGCCGCAGTTTCGCATCGATTACGACCATCTTGAAAACCAGGTCACCAGCTACGGTATATATTTGACCCGGCGGGTTTTCCGGACCGGGCAGTTGAGCGTGTCATTCAGGCGCGATGTCTATTCGCGGGCGAATCTGGTAATGATTACATTCAATATTTTCAACGATTTTGCCAGTTTTTCCTCGAAACTTCTCTTCTCCGAGCGTCAGGCAAGCATGAGCCAGGTACAGAAGGGGTCAGTTCGTTATGACCGGGAAGACCACAGTTTCCGTTTTGACCGCAGCAGCAGTGTGGGTTACGGGTCGGCGGTGTTAAAGCCCTTTATGGATGATAATTTCAACGGAATGTTCGACGAAGGCGAAGAGTACCTTGAGAATTTGAAAATAAAGGTCAAAGGCATGGGGGGACGGTCTTACCGAAATGAGAGATTACTCTATTATGACCGCTTGCGGCCCTATGAGGCTTATGTCCTTCAGGTTGACCCCAACAGCCTGGACAATCCGCTTTTAAAGCCGGTTTATGAAAATTTCAGTGTTAAAGTCAATCCCAACGTGGTGACGGGCATAGATGTTCCCCTGGTGATGGGCGCCGAGGTAAGCGGTTATGTCCAGCGAAGAACAGCCGAGGGTGAAGTAGGTATCGGCGGCGTTAAAATTATTTTCCTTAATATGACCACTGAGAGCGTCACCGAGGTAACCACGTTCAACAACGGCGATTATTACTATCTCGGGCTGGTCCCGGGGCGATACCGGGCTTATATCGAGCCGGAAATTCTGGAAAAATACGGCTATACCGTTGAACCGGGCGATATTGATTTCGAAGTCATCCCCCAGGAGGGCGGGGCGATTATCGATAATATTAATTTTTCGTTGATCCCGGGGAAGTAACATGTATCGAAATACGAGGTTATAAGCCCGCAAAACTTCAATCATACGTTCCCCTTAATAAAAAAAGGCCGTCGCTGTCGGGGCGAGGGCCTTTTTAAATTTGCGTCTGACGGTTTAACCTTCGTTGAGCAGGCGTTCCATTTCATCGACAAGTTCGGAGAACTTTTTTATAGTGGCATTAACCGGGTCGGGAGTGGTCAGGTCCACGCCGGCATCTTTAATAATCTCCACCGGGGGTTTGGATGAACCGACTTTAAGGAAACCAAGATATGCCTCCAGGGCGCCTTTTTCCTTTTTCAGGATTCTCTGGGCTATATCCTGGGCAGCCGCAAAGCTGGTGGCGTATTTGTAAACATAGAACTGACGGTACAGATGATTGATGCGCATGCCGCCGATATCGCGGTCTTGGGCAATAAACAGGTCCGGTCCCCAGTAACGTTCCTGGGTTTCGCGGTAAGCCTGCTGAAGGAATTCGGCGGAGATAGCCTGGCCGGTTTCGATGCGTTCATGGATGGTTTTTTCGAATTCGGATAAACGAACCTGCGAATAAAAAGTATTGAGAATGTTTTCGATATACTGGGTCAGAAGATACATCTTCTCCTGTTTGTCGCGGGCTTTTTTCAGAAGATAATCCATCAGGAGAGCTTCGTTGCAGGTCGAGGCTACCTCAGCCGTGAAAAGGGGATTGTTGCCGTAAATATAGGGTTCGTTTTTCTGGGTGTAAACGCTGTGCATGGCATGGCCCATCTCGTGAGCCAGGGTGAAAATATTGTCAAGGGATTCATTGTAGTTCATGAGAATATACGGATGCGAGGAGTAGGTTCCCCACTGGTAACCGCCGGAGCGCTTGCCTTCCGTCTCGTATACATCGACCCAGCCGGCATCAAAGCCCTTTTCGAGGTCGCCGACATATTGTTTACCGAGGGGTTTAAGGGCTTCGAGGATGATCTTTTTGGCTTCTTCGTAAGTATATTTCCGGGTTTGTGCCGGTACCAGCGGAACCATCAGGTCATAGGTCTGCAGGGTATCCACCCCCATGATTTTTTTACGCAGGCTGGCCCATTTGTGCATGGAAGCCAGGTTGTTGCGGACGGCGTCGATCAGGTTGTTAAAAACCACTTCGGGGATATGGTCGCTGAACAGGGACATTTCCAGGCAGGAGTTATATTTTCTGGCCTGGGCATAGAAATAGTCTTTTTTTACCGAGGCGGCCAGGGTCGCCGCCAGGGTGTTTTTGTATTTAAGGTAAGCCTCGTTAAAAGCTTCACTGGCGTCATGGCGGGCGCGACGATTGGGAGAGCGAAGAATACTTATATAGCGTTCATTGGTCAACTCGATAAGGTTACTGTCCTGGTCATAGATGGTTCCGTACTTGATGTCGGCATTGTCGATCATGGTAAAAATATCCATGGGTGCCCGGGCCAGGGGAGCGGCCAGAGCCAGGATGGTTTCTTCCTTGTCGGAAAGAATGTGTTCCTTGCTGCGAACTAGTTCATTCAGGTAATAACTGTATACGCTCAGCTCCTCGTTGCCGTTGATGAAGGATTGCAGTTTCAGGTTGTCGATGGTCAGGATTTCCGGACTGATAAAAGCAGTGGCGCCGCTGTACTGGGCATACAGGGAGGTTATCCGGTCGCTCATTTCCTGATAACGGCTGACCCGGGTGTCTTCGTCTCTTTTAAGGTAGGAGAAGACATAAAGGTTATCGCCGATGTTTTCAAGGCTGTCGCGAAGTTTAAGACATCTCAAAAGAGTTTCAGCGGATTCGCCGAGTTTTCCCTGAAATTCGGCAAAGCGGGGAATACCGGCTTTAAAAATTTCAAATTCTTTTTCCCAGGTGGCGTCATTGAGATACAAATCCTCAAGCTTCCATTTGTACGTGTCTGCGATATCGCTGCGCTGAGGAACAGCTCTGCCTGACTGGGCTGTAATTTCGGGAGTAAAGGCAGCCAGTAAGATAATGACCGCTAGCAGGATTATGGTTTTGTTTAATTTTGAGAAAATCATATCAGTTCTCCGTGATATGCGGTTAACTAATTTCTTATCATTTACTAAGAATGCTAAGATGGTTGATAGCGGCTCAAAAGACAAGCTCTTTTTGAGCGTCATCCCGGTTGACAACTGATAAGGCGCAGGGTCGCATCCGCTTAGGCGAACAGGACCCTGCTGTTTCAGGTATTTGAATAGCTCAGTCAGCGCTTTTTTATCAGCGGGTGGTTATATTTTGGCGATTTCCTTTTCAAGCTGAGTGACCAGGTAATCCAGGCGCTTGACCACAGCTTCGAACGGAGCGGTAGTGGTCATATCCACCCCGGCTTTTTTCATCAGGGCGATCGGGTAATCACTGCCGCCGGACTTGAGATAAGTCATATAGCGTTCGAGAGCATCCCGGCGTGTTTCAGGTTCTTTGGCGGTTATCTGTTCAAAAAGCTGGGCGGAGGCGGCGAAACTGAATGCATACTGATATACATAAAAGGGGACATCATAAAAGTGACTGATGCGCGCCCAGGTGATACCGTAAAGACTGTCAAAAACCATGGCCTCACCGGATTGTTCTGTCCACTTTTGTTCATACAGTTTATTGAGGATTTCGGCGGTAATGGGCTGACCCTTTTCCGCCAGCCGGTGAGCCTCGAGTTCAAATCCGGAGAACATGACCTGGGTATAGAAGGTTCCTTCGATATTATCGATAGCCCGCTGGAGGATGGTAATTTTTTCATGGGGGTCGGTGATTTTTTTAAGCAGGTAATCAAGAAAGAGAGCTTCATTGAGGGTTGAAGCGACCTCGGCGCCCAGGAGAGTATAATCGGCGGTGGCGCGGGGTTGATTCGAGTCGGACAAACGCGAATGCAGGGCATGTCCGAGTTCGTGAGCCAGAGTAAAGGCGTCATCGAGCGTCTTGCTGTAATTCATCAAGATGAACGGGTGTACACCGTAAACGTTGGCGGAAAAACCACCGGTGGTTTTTCCGTCGGTTTCGTAAACATCGACCCAGTTATTACTCAGAGCTTCTTTAACCATGTTCACGTATTCGTCACCGAGCGGTTTGAAAGCCTCGACCATCCAAGGCAGGATGTCGTCGTATTCGTAGGTTTTGGTAAAATCGACCAGGGGCAGGGAGCCGTCGTAGGCGTGATAGGTTTCGAGCCCCAGGACTTGCCGGCGCAGGCGATAATAACGCCGCAGTGGTTCCACATTCCGGTCGGCGGTGTTAATGAGGTTTTCGTAGGCGGCTACGGGGACGTTGTAGCCGTCGAGCGCGGCTTCCAGGCAACTTTGATAATTACGAGCCTGGGTTAATGCCCAGTCGCGTTGCAGGATGCCGTTATAAATGGCGGCATGAGTGTTGATATTGTCGTTAAAAACGCCGTAATAAGCCTTAAAAGCTTTTTCCCGGTCGGCCTGATTGCGGTTGGTGGTCAGAAGGTTGCGGTAGTTGCCGGGGGTAAGCATCACCGTGTCACCGTTGGAAAGAGCCATCCTGGCGTAATCCATGTCGGAGATAGCCAGCTCGTTATGGGCTTCTTTGGGCAGATTGTTGTAAGAGCTGAAATAAGACAGCAGTTTTTCCTTGTCTTCATCCAGAACATGCTGCTGCTGGCGAAAAGCGTCTTTAATTTTGAAATGGTACGGTGTCAGGGGTTGATATTCATCGAGCCATTTTTCGACGGTGGTTTGGGGGATAGCCAAAAGCTCCGGAGAAAACCAGGAGGTGGCCACGTTGAATTTCGAAAAAAGGATAAGTACCTGCTGCATCCGGGCGCCGAGGGTATTATCCCGGTTGTCGAGGGCGCGTGACAACTGGGGAAAACGGTAGACTTTATAGGATAAAATATCCAGTTCGTCGTTGAGTTGGTAGGCTTTCAATAAATGTTCCGGTCCCAGGGCCAGGGTTCCTTTTAAAGCGGCATAGTCATTCATCTGTTTTTCCAGTTTGACCAGGTCGGCTTCCCAGGTGGTCCAGTCGGGATAGATGTGGGACAGGTCCCATTTGTAGCGGTGATCAATGTCAGAACGCCGGGGGATGGTGCTTGATTGGGCAAAAAGTTCGGTCAAGGCGATAAAGGTCAGAACCAGACCTGCCGCCAGGCATAATGCCCGTAACTTAGTTTTTGATTGCATGTCACAGACTCCCATATTAGTTTAAGTTACTTTTTTCGACTAAACTCATATACGAATATGACGGCTGATTGTTCAGAAGAAAGGTTCTGAAAAGCGATGTACACTTATAAAACTTCAGTGAAACTTCATGATACCGACATGGCCGGATTTCTCTTTTTCAGTCACCAGTTTAAAATCGCCCACGATGCCTATGAGGATTTTATGGAGGCAGTCGGCCTGGGCTTTGGCCGGATTATCCACAATTCGGAGTTTTTGCTGCCGATTGTTCATGCCGAAGCCGATTACAAAGCGGTGCTGGGGGTAGGTGACAGGTTAAGTATTCAGTTAAAGGCGGAGAAGCTCGGCAAGACCTCGTTCACCCTGGCGTATGACCTGGTTGGTCTTGACGGTAAGACCGTGGGATCAGTCAGGACCGTTCATGTCTGTGTGGACAATAAGAAAAAAGAAAAGATGCCGCTTCCGGACAAGCTTCGCAAAGCGTTGAAGACCATTTCCTGAGCAGGTCAAATAAGGCGTTCTCTGGCCATTTTTTGGAAATTGCGGCGTTCGGGTTTCAAAGATTCCGAGACGGAATTTTTCGGCCAGTCGAAAAAGTACCGGGGGATTTTAAAAGGCGGCAGATATCTTTCCAGATGCCGGCAGATGCGGTTTTCGTCCCGTTCCCGATTTCCTGCCATGCGTATAAATGCCGCCGGTCGGAAACCAAACTCCCGGTCGGCAATGGGAACCACTACCGCATCCAGAATATCTTCCATCATCAACAGGCAGTTTTCAATTTCTTCGGGCTGGATGTTTTCTCCGCCGGATATGAACATGTTATCCTTCCTGCCGGTGACCGTCAAAAAGCCGTCCGCGTCGGTATGACCGCAATCGCCGGTGTGAAACCAGCCATCTTCATCTATAAGTACTTTTAAACCCTGAGGTTCAAGGTAACCTTTAAAAAGTATCGCACCTTTAACCAGGATTTCGTTATTATCGGATATTTTTACCTGGCGATAGTCAAGTGCTCTGCCCGAAGTAAAAAGCCGGTCCGGGTAATCGGTACGGGAGGTGGTCGTTACCTGAGAGGCTGTTTCGGTCAGGCCGTAGCTTTTATAAAGGGGAAGTTGAAAGCCGAGAGCTTTGTCAATAAGAGAGTGGGGAAAGGGACCGCCACCAAGGAGAACCACCTTGAGAGTTTTCTTAAGCGAAGGCAGTTCTTCAGGGGTTTCAATAAGGCGGTACAATTGGGTTGACACGAGTGAAAGGTGGGTTATGCGGTGTTTGATAATTTCTTCGGCAAGCTTATAGCCGGGCTCAGGCAGGACAACCGCACCGCCGCCAAGGACAGCCCGGAAAAGGAGCGACAATCCCCCGACATGATACAGCGGCAGGGATAAAAGCCAGCGGTCGCCCGGCTCGAAGGGTATATTTTTATTGGCTCCCAGGGCATTGTAATAGTGATTGCCAAAGGTATGAAGCACGGCTTTGGGTTCGGTGGCACTTCCCGAGGTCCACATAACAGTGGCATCCTGATTCAGGTCGCCCCGATGGATAACATCGCTTAAGGCCATGACCGGTTTTACCAGTTCACCGGTTTTTAACGGTTTCAGATGCTGGAGCCGGTAGTCGTCGGAAGGAGTAATGAGAACGCGGCTGTTTAATTGACGAAAATTGTTTTCGAGAGTCTGGTCCGGCAAACGGGGGCTCAATAAACAAACGACCATCCCGGCTCGTATGCAACCCAGGATAATAGCCGGTAATTCCGGCTGTTTAGGGGCGACTACAGCTATACGCTCTCCGGTCTTGAGGTTCATGTTCTTCAGATTGTCGGCAACCGCTGAAACCTGATGGTCATAATCAAGAAAAGAGAGAGTTCCGGTCGGAGTGACCAGGGCTGGTTGGTCGTGATATGTCCGGGCGGCGAGACTTAAAGGGCAGGAGATGAAAGATGGCGACATCATCCGTCAATCTCCGTAAGGTTATCGGCCTTGATATCGGGCTGTGACGGCTTTGTCTCAAGGTCAATTTTCCCCTGATAAATTTCAAGGGGTGTTGTTAACAGGTCGTCTTTGAAATAATTCATGGTGTTAAGACCGTGAGGGCGGTTTTCATAGTCGATGCCTGCGGCGAGATGCGCCAGAGCGGATAAACCCAGGGAAGTTTCATAGGAAGAACTTATGATACTGCCGATTCGGAGCTGGTGGGCTTTGCGGATAAATTTCATAGTACGTTCAAACCCGCCTGCAAGAGACGGTTTCAATATAAATGCAACGACGCCGGGCTGTTTTTCATACTTTTCGGGCAGAGTGTCTGTCAGGCTTTCATCGAGAGCGATATTCAGGCCGGTTGCTTCGTGGAATTGTATCAAGCGGGAAGGGTCGCGCAGGGGTTCTTCGATATATTCGACCGGGTATTTTTTCATGCGGCTACCGAATTCAACCGCATCATCGAATGCCCAGGCGCGGTTGGCGTCCAGACGGAGGGTGATGTTATCGCCTAAAATACTTCGCACTGCGGCAATTAAAGTAATGTCTTCCGCGAGTGGGTGTCTGCCCACTTTAAGCTTGGCCGCCCGGTAACCGAGTTCTTTTACCTTATGGGACTGTTCCACGACATCGTCAAAAGTCCCGTTCAAAAGGGCATTAACCATAAGAGCCGTTTGGCATCGTTCCGATAGCAGGCGGCAAAGAGGTATCCGGCGGCTGTCGGCAATAAGATTCAACACGGCTGTTTCAATACCGCAACGAACCGAGGGAGCCAGTTCGTAATTGCCGAGCCATTTTTCAAAACTGCCGGAGAGTTCCTCGAGATTTTCGGGAAGCATCGTGCCGTGTAAGGCATGCCGTAAGTTTTTTGTCTGTCCGAGAGCATCATCGAGGGATTCATGACTGAAACCCGGCAAAGGGGCGATTTCACCCCAGCCGGAGTGGTTGTGTTCATCGGTGAGGTTTAAAACCAGGCCCTCGCGGGTGGTGATTTCATTATTTTTCAGAATCAACTTCTCCGCGAGCGGCAATCGGTAACGGTAAATTTTGAAATAAATTTTCATAACAACCACCCGATGGAAAAAATAAGGCTGAATAAAAGTAACAGTTTTCCGGTTGCCGCCAGGGCGCGGTTCAATGGTTCGCCCCCGGTTTGAGAGAAGACGGTTCTGATAGTCGGCCAGGCGGCCGGGATAACCAGCAGCGTGAAAAGAGCATAAACATGGCGACCGGAAATGATAACCAGAATAAGAGGAATGATACCGGCGAATAAAAGGGAAAGAAGGTATTCGAGGCGGGCGAAGGTTCTTCCGAACCTCACCGGCAGGGTTTTTTTACCGGTGCGGCGGTCGCTTTCGAGGTCACGAAGGTTGTTGACAGTCAGTAGCGCCACCGAGTAGAGACCGGGTGCGAATCCGGCCAGGACGACCTCACTGTTGATACTCAAAGCCTGGACATAGTAGGTTCCGGCTACAGCCACCGGGCCGAAAAAGATGACCACGAAAATTTCACCCAGGCCGTTATAACCGAGGGGGAATGGTCCGCCGGTGTAGAGTATGCCGAAAGTGATAGACAAAAGGCCGATGATTACAATCGGCCAGCCGCCGCGCCAGACAAGGTACAGACCGATAAGGAAAGCCAGAGTGAAAATCAGAGCGGTGGCTTTTTTCATGGTAGCCGGCGGCACCAGGCCGGCCTGAGTTACCCGCAAAGGACCCAGGCGTTCACCGGTATCTGAGCCTTTTTTATAATCAAGGTAATCATTGGCGAAATTGGTACCGATTTGAATCAACACGGCGCCGAATAGAGCCGCCAGAGCGGACGGCCAGTGTTCGGCCCAGTCGGATAACGCCATGGCCGTACCGATTATAACCGGTGCGATGGCGGCCCAGAGGGTCTTGGGGCGCGCGGCTAATATCCAGACTTTCAGGCTCGGTACACTCATAAGATGAAAAAATCAGGGGCGGCGCGGGAATTTGGAGAAATCGGGTTTCCGCTTTTCATTAAAGGCGTTGCGTCCTTCCTGACCCTCTTCGCTCATATAGTAAAGCATGGTGGTGTTGCCGGCCAGTTCCTGCAGACCCGCCTGGCCGTCGCAGTCGGCGTTGAGTGCGGCTTTCAGACAGCGAATGGCCAGGGGTGAATTGGCCAGAATCTCCCGGCACCATTTGATGGTTTCTTCTTCGAGTTTTTCAAGGGGTACGACAGTATTGACCAGGCCCATTGCCAGGGCTTGCCGGGCGTCATACTGACGGCAGAGGAACCATATTTCACGGGCTTTTTTCTGGCCGACTACGCGCGCCAGGTAACTTGACCCGTAACCGCCGTCGAAAGAACCGATTCTGGGACCGGTCTGTCCGAAAACGGCGTTGTCAGCGGCGATGGTCAAGTCACATAACAGGTGCAGGACATGGCCGCCGCCGATAGCGTAGCCGGCCACCATGGCGATTATCGGTTTGGGGCAGGTCCGCAGCATCCTCTGGAAGTCCAGGACATTCAGGCGGTGGACGCCTTTTTCGTCGCGGTAGCCGGCGTCGCCGCGAATTCTCTGGTCCCCGCCGGAACAAAACGCCTTGTCACCTTCACCGGTAAGGATAATTACCCCGATAGTTTCATCCTCACGGGCATCGGCCAGAGCGCTTATCATCTCGTTGACGGTCTGGGGTCGGAAAGCGTTACGAACCTCGGGACGGTTAATGGTTATACGAGCGATGCCTTCGGCTTTGTGGTATTTTATATCCGTGAATTTGCCGGCCTCGAGCCAGTTTACAGTCGTCATGGTAACCTCACTATTTTTTTAAAAATTGTCGCACGGTATCGAAATATTCCTGCGGTTTTTCAAAATGAACGTTATGACCGCAGTTTTTTATTATACAAACTTTGGCCTGCGGGCACAAGTTGCCCATTTCCAAAGCGAGTTCTTTAAATTTGCTGTCAAGGTCACCGGCGATAAACAACAGGGGCGAGGATATGGCCGAAATATCGTCCCAGAGCGAGGGCTGGACACCTACGCCCATCAGCTTGAGAGACCGGGCCAGGAGGAGGGGGTCATTTTTCAGTCGTCTTTTGAAAAGCTTCCGGAATTTTACCGGGTCTTTTTTCAGAGTCGTAAACAGCGGCTGGGCGTACCATTCTTTTAAGAATTTTTCAAAGTTTTCCGTTTCCAGTTTTTGCGCCAGCGCCCGGTCCCGTTGCCGGCGGACCCGGCATTCAGCTTTGGTCTTGAGTCCCGGCAAGGAGGATTCGATGATAATCTTGTTGCAACGTTCCGGGTATTTTACCGCCAGGTAGAGCGCCAGCCGGCCGCCCATGGAATAACCCGCCAGGTGGCATTTTTTTATCTGAAGCTGGTTGAGGAAATTGGTAACGCCCCAGGCAACATGCGGCATGGAGTAGTATTTATCTATTCCGTTTACGAGCGTTGAACCATGGCCCGGCAAATCGACCGAGACACACAGGTAAGTGTCTTCCAGAGCCGTCAGGCTTTCATTCCAGTCCTCCTTGCCTCCCAGAAAACCGTGAAGGAAAAGTAGCGGCGGATTGTCGCGGTTGCCGCTTATTTTATACCTGAAACGATAGGGAAAACTCATCTTACCAGTAAGACTCGTTCAAGCGGGTTATCATGTCACTCTGAAGGGTGAGGTATTTCTGTCGGCTTTCCTTATGGTCCACTATAACTTCAATTATCGAGGACCGTCGGCTGTCCAGGGCTTTTCGGTAACAGTCGCTGAAGGCTTTCAGGTCGGCCGGCTGATAGTAATCCAGGCCGAACATGGCTGCGGCTTTTTCAAAATGCAAGTCATGGGGAGTGATGAAATATTTTTCCAGGATATCCGGGAAATCTGAAATTGGCAGAAACGAAAAAATGCCGCCGCCGTTGTTGTTGATAATGACAAGCGTAACCGGGTAAGGGTTATTTTTGAGCAGGGCCAGGGAGTTGAGGTCGTGAAGCATGGCGAGGTCGCCGGTATAAAGGGTTACCGGCTGTTTCAGGCCGACCGCGAAGCCGGAAGCAGCGGCCAGGGTGCCGTCGATACCGCTGGCACCGCGATTGGCCGCGGTTGTCACCTGCGCACCCCGGAAGTCGGCAAACATGTCCATATCCCGGATTGGCAGACTGCTGGCGATAAAAAGCCCGCTGTGGTCGGCAATTTGCCGGGATATAAGCCGGGCGACCGCTGGAACATTTATCTTTTCGTTTTCAGCGACGACCGCCTCGAGTTGTTCTTCTATCAGCTTGATCCCGGATTCAAAAAATGTCAGCCATGATTTATCGGCACCGGCGGTCAAACCGGATGATACTTTATCCACCAGATAAGCAATGTCGCTCTGTATCCGAAAAGTAACCTTATGAGTCGGGTCACAGCGTTCAGGGTGGTCAGTTATTATGACGTAATTGTCAGCGTAAGTTTTCTCAAAAAACTGCAACAGTCGCTTGGAAGTAATATGTCCGCCCAGGTGCACAATAAGGTCGGGATTAAACCGGTTACGGAAAGAGCTTGATTGTATCAGCCGGTCATAATAGGGTACGATAAAAGGGCTGGTGTTGCCCAGGCGGAGACTCGAAAGGATATCCGGGAAAACAGGCCAGCCAAGAGCCCGGGAAAATTTCAAGACGGCTTCCTTTTCCCGCTGGTCGCTCAGGCGTCCGACAATTAACAGACCCTGCCGGGATTGGTTCAGCATGTTTGTCAACTTTTGAAGAGAATTTTCATCCGGCATAATAACTGTTCGAGCATAAGAAGTATAGGGTTTCTCGGAATTGGTCCAGCGGTCGAGAACGGCCAGGTAGTCGGTGAAGTCCGTGTCGGTGTCTTCGGGAGCAAGCGGCTCACGAAACATGCAGTTGAGATGTACCGGGCCCCGGGGGTGGCTCGATGCCCGATAGACCGCCTGGTCAACAATCGTCAGGAGCACCGCCGGGGAAACGGCTTCGTTGGGACAGGGCAGATCGAATTGCCAGCGGACATGACGTCCGTAAAGGCCGGGCTGGGTGATAGTTTGATTGGCGCCGGTATCGCGAAGTTCCGGGGGGCGGTCGGCGGTCAGAAGTATCAAGGGCAGATGGTCAAGGGAAGCTTCCACCACCGCAGGCAGGTAATTGGCTGCGGCCGTACCCGAAGTACAGATAAGTGCGGCCGGGCGACCGGTCGCCCGGACATAACCTAAAGCATGAAAAGCGGCGCCGCGTTCGTCAAAATGAATTTTTTTCATCACCCGGTCATGATAACCGGCGGCGGCTGTTAAGGGAGTGGAACGGGAGCCGGGCGAAAGGCAGAAATATGCCACGCCGCTGCGAAAGAGTTCCTCGATTATCAGACTGCCCCAGAGAATGTTAATGTTCGCCTGGTTCATAATTGCGTCATCGGGAATAAATTTATATAGTTACTGATTTTGTTTTCAAGTTCATTCCATTCTTTTTCCGGTTCGGAATCACGGACAATCCCCGCCCCGGCAAATAAAATCATTTTGCTTTCCTGTATCAGGGCAGAGCGAATAGCGACTGCAAATTCAGCCCGCTCCGAACCTAACAAACCCACCGGAGCGGCATACCAGCCGCGTGCGAACGGTTCGATTTCCTTTATCCCGGTCAGAGCTTTATCGCGCGGCCAGCCGCCAACCGCCGGGGTGGGATGAAGCATGGCGAGAAGGTCACTGTCTTTGATACCCCGGTTCAACACGGCCTCGATTTTACTGTACAGATGCTGTACCCGTTCCAGTTTCAGAACCGAAGGATTCAAATCGGAATTTACGGTTTCACATAAACCGGCGAGGTTGTCAAGAATGCCGTCAAGGACATACCGGTGTTCCCGACGTTCTTTTTCCGAGTTAAGCAACTCGTTTCTTAAAGATATATCGTCCTGGTCGGTTTTACCTCTCGGTCGGGTGCCGGCCAGAGCTTCACTTTGGAGCTTTTGTCCCCGGCGGGAGTATAACCGTTCCGGAGTGTGGCTGATAAATACCGAGCTTTCGTCGCTCTGGAAACCCAGCAGGTAACAGTTAAGGCTGTGTTTTCTCAACTTTTTAAGAAGGCGCCAGGGCGAGGGGGGAAAGTCACATCCAAGATGAGTCTGGCGGGCCAGGACAATTTTTTCAAACGCTCCATTCTGGATGAGGTTGGCGGCGCTATCCAGCATTCGGAGCCATTGGTCGCGGCCGGGAATGTCACCGCGCGAGTTTATATTTACGGAAGGCCGGGCTTCCGGTTCGGCAAAAGCGGCAAAAAGATGAAGCTGGGTGAGGACGTTGCTGATTTCATCGGGTTTCGAGGGGTGTACCATGATGTTGACGGCAAGCTCGATTTTGTCGCCATGGCGGCTGATTTCAAAACGCGGCAGAAAAAAATAAGCGTCGTAATACCGGTTCCAGCCGGGGGTAGAATTATCTTTATTGGAGCCCGGCTGGAAAGAAAAGCCGCCGAAAAAGTTAATATGGTCGTTATCGAGACGGTACCTTTCAAAATGGGACAGGACTTGTTGGAAGCGGTTGTGGCCGTCGGCATAATAGACAACCACCGCACCGGCACCGGCGATTTCAATATCGACGTCTCTTTCCCGCCAGTAAATTTTGTGAGATTGACGCACGTGGTCTAACCAGTCAAGCGGGTCAATTTTATCTATTTCCACGGAGACGCGTTTTATCACCGGCATGACTTCACCCGGCATCATTTCCATTGCCCCGATGATTTCTGCCAGTTGAGCCAGACCTTTTTTGACCGGATTCATTGTTTATCCCCCCGGTAGAGCGTGGCCACACCGAAAGTCATTGGCCGGGCACGAGTACCGGTAAAACCGGCAGCCCTCATCAGGGCACAGAACTCCTCGCCATAGGGGAAAACCTCAACGGTTTCGTTCAGGTAATGATAAGCATGGCGGTCACCGGCGATAAATCCGCCCAGGCGGGGCAGGATTTTCCGAAAATATAAAAGATAGATTTTCCTGATAAGACGGTTGCGGGGCAGGGAGAATTCAAGAATCAACGCCCGCCCCCCCTGGCGAAGGACGCGGTGCATCTCGGACAGGGCACGCGTAACGTTGGTGACATTGCGTATCCCGAAACTTATGGCGACGACGTCGAAGGTGTTGTTTCCGAAAGGCAGGTTCTCAGCACTGCCGGGAAGGAGTTTTATTTTATCGGCAAGGTTTTTCTTTTCGATTTTACGGCGACCGATTGCCAGCATTTTTTCAGCCGGGTCCACACCGATGCCGGATTTGACTTTCCGGGTTTTGAAAAGCGCCAGTAACTGGTCGGCGGTGCCGGTGGCCAGGTCGAGCACATCGAGGTCGTCGCGGGCAGGTAATTGTTGCGCCAGCCGTCGCCGCCAGACTTTGTCGCGGTAGAAAGATAAAAAATGATGTAGAAAATCATACCGGGCGGCGATACGGTCGAACATCCGGAATACGTCTTTACGGGAAGGATTGTTTTTGGTCGAGGTATCGGTGTTCATCGCCTTATCCTGTTACATCCGGTTACCCGGTTAGGTTACAAGGGTAAATTTAATCTAATACGGT
>JAQUSF010000013.1 GCA_028715215.1 Candidatus Zixiibacteriota bacterium | reverse complement strand
ATTTACCGGTACCGGAAACGTTACTGTCATCTGACGGTGGTCCTTGAGGAAAAAGCCGGTCTCCAGCTGGAAAAGGCCGTGGAAGCGCCTAAAGCCAAGACGCAAACCACGCCAACGGAAGAAAAGAAGACCGGTAAAACCAAAGATAAAAAGAAAAAAACCGTAAAGAAAACTGCCTCTGCCGGAAAGAAGACATCTTCCCGTACGGATACGAAATCCAAGAAGGCAGCAATTAAGAAACAGAAAGTAATTTAATGTTCTTGAGGAGATAAATTTGGGTCAGAAAACAAACCCGATAGGCTTTCGATTAGGGATTATTAAATCCTGGAGTAGCCGCTGGTATTCTCCGGATCGCAGTTTTGCCGATCTGGTTCATGAAGATATGATGATTAAGCGTTATATCAACAAGCGCCTGGATAATGCCGGTATCGCCAATGTTATCATTTCCCGGGCGCCCAAGAAAGTCACGGTTGACATCATGACCGCCCGGCCGGGTATCGTCATTGGACGGCGCGGGGCGGAGGTCGATAAACTTCGCGAAGAACTTCAGCTGTTGACCAAGAAGGACATCATGCTGAATATCGTCGAAGTCCGGCGACCGGAGCTTGACGCCCATCTGGTGGCGGACTCCATTGCCCGTCAGCTGGAAGGCCGGGTTTCTTTCCGGAGAGCCATGAAAAAAGCCATCGGAGCGACCATGAAAATGGGTGCCCAGGGTATCAAAGTGCAGTGCGGGGGTCGTTTAGGCGGGGCTGAAATAGCCCGTACGGAAAAGTACAAGGAAGGCCGGACCCCGTTGCATACGCTTAGGGCGGATATCGACTATTCAACCGCCACGGCTCATACCACCTATGGCTGTATCGGGGTAAAAGTTTGGATTTGTCGCGGTGAAGTTATGGAAACCGGTAAGTTTATAACCGAAGAAGAGCCGGTTCAGGAAGCCGTCCAGGCGGCCGCCGCCGAAGCCCATCCCCGTCGCGGTAAAGATATGCGTGGCGAAAGAAAACGTCCCCGCGGCCGGGTACGACGCAGTGCCCGGGCTCCTCAGAGTGAGCAGGCGATGCCCAAGGGTCGCCGTCCCGAAATGAATCGCTCCGGCAAAGACCAGGGGAAGAAGGAAGTTACCAGTAAAGTTACGGCTAAAGACAGCCCGGATGGCAAGGCGGAGAAAAATCCGCCTCCCAGAACCTCGGATGGCAAGAAGGAATAAGAATTATTTGGAGATATAAGTTATGTTAATGCCTAAAAGGACCAAATTTCGCAAGGCTCAGCGTGGCCGCATGAGAGGTAAAGCCAAGGGCGGCTTTTCGGTCGACTTTGGTGATTTTGGTCTGAAAGCGATGGAACCCTGCTGGCTTACCAACCGCCAGATTGAGGCGGCGCGTATTGCCATGACCCGGCATATAAAGCGGGGCGGGAAAATCTGGATTCGCATTTTCCCGGACAAGCCCGTTACCAAAAAACCGGCGGAAACCCGTATGGGTAAAGGTAAAGGGGCGCCGGAATTCTGGGTGGCGGTTATCAAACCGGGTCGAATCCTGTTTGAGATCCAGGGTGTCAACGAGGCTCTGGCCAATGAAGCTCTGCGCCTGGCGGCTAACAAATTGCCCCTGAAAACCAAATTTGTGACCCGTACCGATACCGAGGGAGTTTGATTATGAAACTACGTGAAATGCGCGAATTAACCAAGGCGGAACTCCTCCAGCAGAAAAGAGATCTCGAAGAAGAACTCTTTAATCTCAAAATGCGCAAATCGATAAAATCACTGGATAATCCCCTGCGCACCAGACAGATTGACCGCGAAATTGCCCGTATCCTGACTCTCTTGAGGGAGGATGAAAAGGGTATCAGGGTCCTGGCGGAAAGTAAAAGGTCTATTCTGGCAGATGCCGACAGTTTGAAAAAAGCCAGGGTGAATAAGGAAGAAAGCAATGGCTGAAAAGATTCAAAGAGCAACCAGGAAAGTTCGTGTCGGAACCGTTATTTCCGATAAAATGGATAAGTCGATTATAGTCCGGGTGGACCGGACGATGAAGCATCCGCTTTATCTGAAAACCATCAGAACTTTTTCCAAGCTTTATGCTCATGATGAAAAGAATGAGGCGAAGGTCGGTGACCTGGTTCAGGTCATGGAAACCAAGCCGTTATCGAAAACCAAGCGCTGGCGCCTGGTGGAAATCCTGGAAAAGGCCGAATAGGCTGGGTTTATTCAAGAGAGGTGTTTTGCGATGATTCAGGAATATACAGTCTTATCTGTGGCGGATAATTCGGGCGCCAAGAGGGCCATGTGTTTTCGTATCCTCGGCGGGAGCAAGAAAAAGTATGCCTCCATCGGTGATATTATCGTGGTGACGGTGAAAGAAGCTATTCCGGGCGGAACAGTCAAAAAATCCGAGGTTTGCAAGGCGGTAGTGGTGCGGACGAAATCGGAGCTCAAGCGCAAGGACGGTTCGCTGATAAGGTTCAGCGATAATGCCGCGGTCATTATCAATGAACAGAATGAACCCCGCGGAACGCGTATTTTCGGTCCCGTAGCCCGCGAATTACGTGAAAAACAGTTTATGAAAATAATCTCCCTCGCTCCCGAGGTTATTTGAGAGGGATATGTCGTTATGAGAATAAAAAAAGGCGATACCGTTTATGTCCGCACCGGTCAATACAAGGGGAAAACCGGCCGGGTGCTGCATGTCGATGTCAAGAAAAATGTTCTCCTGGTGGAAGGCATTAACATGAAAAAGAAACATCAGCGGCCCACCCAGAAGAGCCCCAAAGGGGGGGTTATCACCATGGAAAATCCCATCCATATAAGCAATGTGGCCCTGTACAATTCTTCGTTGTCCGCACCCACGAAATTTTCCTCGCGGGTTATTGACGACAGCGGCAAGAAAAGAAAAATCAGAATATGTCTCAAAACCGGAGAGGAAATTTAAGAGGTTAAGATATGGCCAGACTTAAGGATAAATATCTTACCGAGATTCGCCCCAAGTTGATGAAAGAAAACAGCTATACTTCCGTAATGGAAGTTCCGCAAATGATTAAAATCACCATCAACATCGGGGTCGGCGAAGCTCTCCAGAACGCCAAAACTCTGGAAGCCGCCGTGGCTGACCTGACCTCCATTACCGGCCAGAAGCCGGTCGTGACCAAAGCCAGGAAAAGCATCTCGAATTTTAAGGTCCGCAAGGGTAACCCGATTGGCTGCATGGTTACTCTGCGCCGGGAAAAAATGTACGAGTTTTTCGACCGCCTGGTTAATATTGCCATGCCCCGTATTCGGGACTTCCGCGGCGTCAGCCCCAAGTCTTTCGACGGTCGCGGCAATTACAACCTGGGTCTTAAAGAACAGCTGGTTTTCCCGGAAATTGATTATGATAAAGTTGATAAAGTACGTGGTATGACGGTGACCATTGCAACTACCGCCAGGACCGACGAGGAAGCTCGTCAGTTGTTAACTGAACTGGGAATGCCTTTCCGCAAGTAGGAGAAGAATGGCTAAAAAGTGTTTAATAGAAAAACAGAAACGCAAGCCGAAGTTTAAGGTTCGGACTTATAACCGTTGCCGTCGATGCGGCCGGCCCCGGGCTTATTTGCGTCGCTTCGGGATTTGTCGTATTTGTTTCCGGGAAATGGCTCTGGCCGGTGAAATCCCCGGAGTGGTTAAAGCTAGTTGGTAAAGTTATTATTTGGAGAAATGATTTATGACGATGACCGATCCGGTCGCTGACCTTTTGACGAGGATAAGGAACGCCCTCAAAGCGAAAAAGCCCGTGGTGGATATTCCCGCCTCAAATCTCAAACTTGAGATTGTCAAAATTCTCAAAGAGACAAAATATGTTCGCGACCTCATCGAACTGCCCGATAACAGACAGGGTATCCTGCGCATTTACCTCAGGTACACCCGCGGCGATTCGCCGGTTATCAGAGGCTTTCAGAGGATTTCTCGTCCCGGTTTACGCAAGTACCTCGATGCTGAGGAAGTAAAACGGTCGACCTTCAATACTCGCGGGATGTCGATTCTGTCGACTTCATCCGGGGTCATGACCAATTTCGACGCCGCCAAGAAAAATATCGGGGGCGAAATCTTATTAAGATGCTGGTAAAGGAAGGTTTGGACAATGTCGCGAATAGGTAAAATGCCGGTCTCCATCCCGGCCAAAATAAAGGTTGAACTCCGTGGCTCCGAAATTTCCGTGACGGGTCCCAAAGGTGCCATGACGAAAGCTCTTCATCCGGACATGAAAGTGTCTATTGAGAACCAGGAAGTTCTGGTCAGCCGACCGTCCGACGACAAGGCTCATCGGGCTCTTCATGGTCTGACCCGGGCTCTTATACATAATATGGTCCTGGGAGTGTCGGAAGGTTTCTCCCGTACGCTCCTGATGGTCGGCATCGGCTTCCGGGCAGAGGTCAAAGAACGGAGTCTGATACTCTACCTGGGCTATTCTCACCCGATCATCTTCATTCCTCCGGAGGGTGTTTATGTCAGTGTCGTTCCCAAGGAAAATAAAATTGTCGTTGATGGTATAGATAAAGAGTTGGTAGGACAAACCGCGGCCAAAATTCGTTCTTTGAGAAAACCGGATCCTTATAAAGGCAAGGGTATCCGTTATCTCGATGAACAGGTAAGAATCAAGGCCGGCAAAACCGCTGGATAATTTAGTATTGGTGTGGTAGGAAAATGGCTGATAAAAACATTATAAAGCTTAACAATGCCGAGCGCCGTCGCCGGCGGGTGCGTAGTAAAATCTCCGGAACTAAGGGATGCCCCCGACTGACGGTAAGCCGTTCTTTGAATAACGTGAGTGTTCAAATAGTGGACGATGAAAATATGGTTACCCTGGTCGGGCTGGCATCCAATTCCAGGGAAATGCTTAAAGTCATCAAACCGCAGGAGAAAAAGACCGAGGTAGCCCGAAAAGTGGGTCTGAAAATTGCCGAGCTTGCTAAAGCCAGGGGCATCGAAACCGTGGTCTTTGACCGAAACCAGTACCGTTTTCACGGCCGTATCAAAGCGGTGGCGGAAGGCGCTCGCAAAGGCGGACTGAAATTTTAATTGATAAAATGTCGATTATTTTATAGATGAGGTAGAGATTGACAAAGTTTGAAATGGAACCCCTCGAGTTCGAGGAAAAGGTAATCAATGTCAACCGGGTTGCCAAGGTTGTCAAGGGTGGCCGGCGTTTCAGCTTTACCGCCCTAGTTACGGTCGGCAACAAAAAGGGCAAGGTCGGTATTGGTATGGGCAAAGCTTCCGAAGTATCGGAAGCGATACGTAAAGGTACGGAAGCGGCCAAGCGCAGTATGGTCGAGGTCAACCTGATTAAAGGAACTATCCCCCATCGGATTGATGGTGTTTATGGTGCTTCAACCGTAGTGATGCGCCCGGCGTCGCCGGGTACCGGCGTGATTGCCGGCGGCGCGGCCCGGGCGGTTCTGGAAGCCCTGGGCGTACAGGATATCCTCGCCAAGGCCCTGGGCAGCCGCAATCCGAGCAACGTGGTGAAGGCAACCATGAACGGTCTTATGAACTTACGCACTAAAAAACAGGAAATCAGTCTCCGCGAGGAAGCCTGATCACCTTTTGTGAAGGGTCTTGAAAATGGGCAGACTGAAAATTACACAGATTAAAAGCACCATCGACCGCAAGGAGCCTCAGAAACGAACCATCAAGGCTCTCGGGTTGGGTAAAATTCGTCGTAGTGTGATTCACGATGATACGCCCCAGATTCGAGGTATGGTCCGGGCGGTAGCCCATCTGGTTACGGTGGAAAAAATAGATTAAAATATTTTAGTTATAGAGGCTTGCAGTGGAATTACATGATTTGAAACCGCCGAAAGGTTCGAAAAAGAATCGCAAGCGTGTTGGCCGTGGTCCCGGCAGTGGCATGGGCAAAACCTCCGGCCGGGGGCATAAGGGTCAGCGGGCACGGAGTGGTAGCAAGAAAAGGATCGGCTATGAAGGTGGCCAGATGCCCTTGCATCGCCGCCTGCCTAAATTTGGATTTACCAATATCTTTAAAAAAGAATATCAGGTTGTCAACCTCGCCGCTTTGGACCGATGTGAGCCCGGAGAGGTCACTGCGGATACTCTTCTCAAAGCCGGCCTGGTGAAAAACACCAGCATCCCGATTAAAATTCTGGGGAACGGTGAGGTGCAAAAAGCTTTTACCATTAAAGCCGCAGCATTCAGCAAAGCAGCGATTGCCAAAATCGAAGCCGCGGGCGGAAAGACTGAGGTGGTTTAGTGTTAGAGACTTTTAAGTCAATCTTCAAGGTCGAGGAGCTGAGAAAAAGGATTTTATACACTCTCGGCCTTCTGGTTGTGTACCGTATCGGTGGGCATATCCCCACTCCCGGTGTGGACGGGTCTATTCTGACCAGTGCCCTTTCGTCACAGTCAATCTTCGGGCTTCTGGACCTCTTTGCCGGCGGGGCGTTCGCTAAAGCGACTATCTTCGCGATGGGGATTATGCCCTATATCTCGGCTTCCATTATGCTCCAGTTGCTCGGTGCGGTGGTGCCGTATCTGCAACGACTGCAACGTGAGGGTGAAGAAGGGCGGCGTAAAATTACTCAGTACACGCGTTACCTGACGGTTTTGATTGCCGCCATGCAGGCCTGGGGTACTTCGGTTTTTATTACTTCCATTAATTTCAACGGTATCCCGGCCGTACACATGTCGTCAACTTCGTTCATCCCCCTGACTATTCTGACTTTTACCTGCGGCACGATCTTTATCATGTGGCTGGGCGAACAGATAACGGAAAAAGGTATCGGCAACGGTATTTCTCTCATTATCTTTATCGGGATTATCGCCCGCTTCCCTGATGCCGTTATCGAGGAAGTGCTGTTCATGTGGCACGGGACCCGGCCCATATATCTTGAAATCATCATGGTTAGTTTGATGGTTGCGGTTATTGCGGCGGTTATCCTGATGACCCGGGCGCAGAGAAGAATCCCGGTTCAATACCCCCGCAAGGTTATCGGCCGTAAGGTGTTCGGCGGCGCCACCACCCATCTGCCGCTGTCGGTCAACTCGGCCGGCGTTATCCCGATTATCTTTGCCCAGTCGATTATGTTCCTGCCATCAACGGTGGCGCAACTTTTCCCGGAAACGGAATGGTTGCAGAACATGATGTCGGTCTGGCTGGCCCCGGGAGCCTTCTGGTATTCGATTATCTATGGTCTGATTATCATATTCTTCGCTTATTTTTATACCGCTATCGTCTTCAACCCGATGGAAATGGCGGATAATATGCGGAAAAACGGCGGTTATATACCCGGTATTCGCCCCGGTAAAAATACGTCCGATTATATAGAAAAGATTTTGACCCGCATTACCTTGCCGGGAGCGATTTTCTTCGCCTGTATCGCCATTCTGCCCTGGGTCTTGATTAGCCGCGCCAATGTCAACTTCTTCTTCGGCGGCACCGGTCTTCTGATTGTCGTCGGCGTGGCGCTGGATACGCTCCAGCAGATTGAATCGCACCTGGTAATGAGACATTATGACGGTTTCCTGAAAAAAGGGAAAATCAGAGGAAGGTCAATGTAACATGAATCTGGTTTTTTTAGGTCCCCCCGGGTCGGGTAAGGGAACCCAGGCGGTACGGGTCGCGGAAAAACTCGCTATCGTGCATCTTTCGACCGGCGATATGCTTCGGGAGGCTGTTAAAAAAGGAACGCCGCTGGGCCGGAAAGCCGAAGCTTATATGAAAAAAGGAGAACTGGTACCCGACGAATTGATTATCGGGATGATAGAAGATAAAGTTACTTCCGGTGATTTAAACGATGGTTTTATTCTGGACGGCTTTCCCCGGACAATTCCCCAGGCCAGGAGTCTTAAAGATATGTTCAGGAAAAATAAAACCGCCCTCGATAAAGCCATTCTCCTGACGGTTTCCGACGAAGAAATTATCAAGCGTATTAAGGGCCGGGCGGAGCAGGAAGGTCGGGCTGACGATACCGAGGCTGTCGCTCGCAACCGGCTTGAAGTTTACCGTCGGCAGACTGCACCCATTGTCGATTTTTATCGCCGGGAATCTATTCTGACCGAGGTTCGGGGCGAGGATACGATGGATAACGTTTTTAAGGCAATTTTAAAAGTACTGGAATAATAACGGTTTTGATAATACTTAAAAACAAAGAACAGATTGAAATCATGCGCCGGGCCGGCCAGGTGGTGAGTCAAACCCTTGATATGGTCAGTGAGGTGATTAAGCCGGGTATGACGACGGCGGAACTTGACCGTCTCATCGAAGCTTTTATTGTCTCCAAAGGCGCTATTCCGGGTTTTAAGGATTATCAGGGTTTCCCCGCTTCGGCCTGCATCTCTATTAATGACGAGGTGGTTCATGGTATCCCGGGCAACAGGGTCATCAGGGAAGGCGATCTGGTTTCGGTCGATGTCGGTTCGATTGTTGATGACTATTACGGTGATTCAGCCCGGACTTACGCAGTGGGTAAAGTTTCACCGGAGAAAAAACGCCTGATGGAGATTACCTATAAATCTCTGCTGGCCGGTATTGACAAAGCCAGAAAAGGTAATAAATTAGGTCAGATTTCAGCAGCGGTTCAAAAGGTAGCGGAAGACGCCGGTTTTGGTGTTGTACGCCAGCTGGTCGGTCATGGTATCGGCCGCAGAATGCATGAGGAACCCCAGGTCCCGAACTTTGGTTTACCTCATGAAGGGCCGATTCTGGAAGTCGGAACAGTACTGGCGATAGAACCCATGGTTAATATGGGGACTTATAATGTGAAGACTTTACCCGATGGCTGGACAGTGGTTACAGCCGACGGGTTGCCGTCGGCTCATTTCGAACATACCGTGGCGGTTACAGAAAACGGCCCGGATATTTTGTCCTTAAGTTAAAGGAATTTATGGCCAAGGAAGAAACCATAACGGTCGAAGGAAAGGTTATTGAACCGCTGCCCAACGCAATGTTCCGGGTGGAACTTGATAATGGACATAAAGTTTTAGCTCATATCTCCGGTAAGATGCGTATGCATTTCATTAAAATACTGCCGGGGGATAAGGTAACGGTCGAGCTGTCGCCTTACGATTTAACGCGCGGCCGGATTACCTATCGTTATAAATGACATAAACTGTGAAGGTGATAAGATGAAAGTAAAATCATCCATAAAAAAACGTTGTGAACACTGCAAAATTGTGAAACGGCGCGGCGTTTTACGGGTAATCTGTTCCAAAAACCCGAGCCATAAGCAGCGCCAGGGTTAGAAAGTATAATTTTTTCATAAGGAGTTAAAAATTGGCTCGAATTGCCGGTGTTGATTTACCGAAGGATAAAAGGATAGAAGTCGCCCTGACCTATATTTTTGGCATAGGTCCCCGAACTTCCCAGCTGATATTGAAGAAAACAGGTGTCAATCCTGACGTCCGGGTACAACAATTGTCCGATGACGATGTCGCGAAACTTCGCGGCGTCATCGAAAACGAATATCATGTCGAGGGGACTTTACGCGGTGAAATTTCTATGAATATCAAGCGCTTGATAGATATCGGTTCCTATCGGGGACTGCGCCATCGGCGCGGTTTACCTGTACGCGGTCAGCGTACCAAAACGAATGCCCGGACGCGGAAGGGACCCCGGAAATCTATCGGTGGCCTGAAAAAGAAAGCCCCCGCTCCCAAGTAAGATAAATATTAACTGGATATAGAGGTTAGAAGTGGCAAATCCCAAAAAGAAGACAACGAAAAAAAGAACTCGTCTGGTTGACACCAGTGGTGTCGTGCATATTAAGGCGACTTTCAATAATACCCTTGTGACCATCACCGATTCCACCGGCCGCGCCGTATCCTGGGGTTCGGCCGGGAAAGTGGGTTTTAAAGGTTCGAAGAAATCAACCCCTTTTGCCGCTCAGATGGCGGCCAGTGAAGCGGCCAAGGAAGCCATGGATCTGGGTTTGAGAAAGGTTGAGGTCTGGGTAAAAGGTCCCGGTTCCGGCCGGGAAGCGGCGGTGCGTTCCATATCCGCCGCCGGACTGGAAATTACTTTGATAAAAGATGTTACCCCGATTCCGCATAACGGCTGTCGTCCTCCAAAGCGGCGTCGGGTTTAAAATTCTGGAATTTTATTTTTTTAGAGGAGAATAAATGGCTCGTTATCGTGACGCCAATTGCAAATTGTGTCGCCGAGAGGGTGAAAAGCTTTTCCTGAAAGGAGCCCGGTGTATGACGGACAAGTGTGCTCTGGAAAGACGTCAGTATGCCCCGGGACAACACGGGCAGAGCATGCGTCGTAAAATCTCCGCCTATGGGTTACAGTTGCGGGAAAAACAGAAAGTGCGCCGAACATACGGCCTTCTGGAAAACCAGTTCAAGAATTATTTTAAAAAGGCCGACGCGAAAACCGGAATCACCGGTGAAAACCTGGTCCAGATGCTGGAACAACGTCTGGACAATCTGGTTTACCGGCTTGGTTTTGCGCCGTCGCGCAAGGCTGCCCGCCAGCTGGTTCGGCATCGGCATGTCACTATCAATGACCGGATTGTGGATATCCCTTCCTACCAGGTGATGCCGCGGGAAATTATCCGTATCAAGGATAAATCCAAAAAACTGGATATGATTCATGCCGCCCTGAAACTGGGACGCGGCGAAGAAATCCCGTGGCTCAGATTGAACAAGGCCGCCCTGGAAGGGGAACTGCTGGAAATCCCGAAACGTGCGGAAATCCCCTTAACGGCCAATGAACAGTTAATTGTGGAACTATATTCAAAATAGGAAATTTGCCCCTGTCGGGAGGAATTGAAAAAATATGAAATGGAAACCAATCACTATGCCTAAAGAGGTCGTCAACGACCAGTCTTCGGCTACCGAAAACTATTCACGTTTCATTATTGAACCGCTGGAACGCGGCTATGGCGTGACCCTGGGTAACAGCCTTCGCCGGATTCTGCTTTCATCCATTCAGGGTGCGGCGGTTGTCTCCATGCGCATCTATAATTGTCTGCATGAGTTTTCGACTCTCGAGGGCGTTTATGAAGACGTTGCGGATATCGTTCTTAATGTCAAAAATATCATCATCCGAATGCATGCCGATGAAATGCGTACCCTGCACCTGAAAACCGATAAAAAAGGAAAAATAACGGCTGGCATGTTCGAGGGAAATCCTGATTTTGAAATTCTTAACCCCGACCTGCATATTTGTGAGTTGACCGGCGATATTCCTTTTGAGATGGAAATTGATATCGATTCCGGCCGCGGTTATCATGTCGCCGACATGAACAAGCGTCCCGATGTTCCGGTTGGTACGATTTTTCTCGATTCTCTTTTCTCCCCTGTTACCAAAGTATCGTATTTCGTTGAAAACACCCGGGTCGGACAGAAAACCGATTATGACCGGCTGATTGTCGAAATAACTACCAACGGGGCGATTACTCCCGAAGACGCTCTCAGTTATGCCGCGAAGCTCCTCAAAGACCACCTCCAGCTCTTTATCCATATGGATGAGGAGATTATGGTGGAGGAAGAACCCGAAGAAGACGAAGAGATCGTCCGGGTTCGCAATCTTTTGAAAACGCGCGTCGATGAACTGGAGTTGTCCGTGCGGTCATCCAACTGTCTCAGAGCGGCTAATATCCAGACAATTGGCGACCTGGTTACCAAAACCGAGTCGGATATGCTTAAATATCGTAATTTCGGTCGTAAATCCCTTAACGAAATCGGTTCCCTTCTGGAACAGATGGACCTCTCGTTCGGCATGGATATCTCTAAATACCTGGAACCCCAGACTAATAATAAATAACGGTGAATGAAATGGGACATCAAGATAATATAAAAAAATTAGGCAGAACCAAATCGCATCGGGAAGCAATGCTGGCTAACATGGCCATGTCATTGTTTGCTCACCGCATGATTAAGACCACCGACGCCAAAGCCAAAGCGCTAAAACCGCTGGTGGATAAACTTATAACCACCGCCAAAAAAGATACTCTGGCCGCCCGTCGGCAGGTGGCGAAGACCATTCATGTCAAAGAAATCTTTAAAAAGTTTTTTGAGGATGTCGTTCCGCAGTTCAAGGACCGCAATTCCGGTTTTACCCGTGTGATTAAATTAGGTGTGCGGCGGGGGGATGGCGCTTCCCTTTCCATCGTTGAACTCCTGACCGAAAAACCGCCTGAAAAAAAGGAAACCAAGGATAAGAGAAAAGGCAAAACCAGAACCGCCAGAACCAAAAAATAATAACGGTACACCCGCATAACATTGCTTAAGTGTCAAAAGAGTAATATCTTGCCGGGGAAACCGGAATCCTTAAAAAAGCCCGTTGACAGCGGGTTTTTTTTATCCTTTAAATTGCTTGTTATAATTTTCCTGATTTATTATATATATCTTAATCCGGAGCTTCATAGAATATGGCTTATTGATTGATGGCGAGGCTATTAGAGCGAGTTACTTGACCCATGATGGATTGCTGGCAAACCCTTGAGTATATCAGTCGCAAGGGAAAAATCTTTTCCCCAAATTATTCGCTGAATAAATTAATTTTAAAACGGTAATGACAGATAAGTGGTTTACCACGGGAAAACGGGCAAGAAGGAAACAATAACTTAATATTTTAAAATGGAGAGAGGGTGCAATGGAAGATGTTCAAAAGAAGGGAATGTCAAAAGGTTGCCTGATAGGTTTAATTGTCGCGGGTGTCCTTCTGGTAATTATTATTATCGCCGGTATCACCTGTTATATCTATAAAGACGACCTCGCCAAGATGGGTTTGGTGACCATCATCAATGGCGTCAAAACCGAGATAACCGCTCATCCGGTGGAAGGCGTGGATACGGTTCAGTTTAACGCTCTGGCGGATGTTTTTATAACCAAGTTCAACGAATCCGAACTTGACTATGAAAAATATGCCGCAGTCTTTCCCCAGTTACAGGCTATGATGAGTGACAAGAAAGTTGATGCCGAAGAAGTCGAAGCTCTCAAGGAAATGATGGTTAATTATTTCCCGGAACTTGAACAGTATCTGCCCGTCCAGGAGTTGCCGGACATGCTGTTTCCTGAAGATACGTTGACGACCGAATAAAAAAATCAACCGGTGGTCTGACACCGGTTCTTGATAGCCCGGGGAAGCATGGCTTTACTTTATGTTTTGATTCCAATCTTGCTCGCCTATTTTATCGGGGCGGTGCCTTTTGGTTTGCTGGTTGCTCGCTTTTACGGGGTAGCCGATATTCGAAAAGTAGGTTCGGGGAATATCGGGGCTACCAATGTATGGCGGGTCGCGGGTGCCCGGGCGGCTCTCTGGGTCTATCTTCTGGATATCGGCAAGGGGGTACTGGCTATTCTTATCGCCCGCCAGTTTACTTCGACCTTGTTACCCCACGACTATCTGATGGTTTTATGCGCAATTGCAGCGGTTACAGGAAATATTTTTCCGCTTTATCTCAGGTTCAAAGGCGGTAAGGGTGTCAATACTTCGCTGGGGGTGATGATTATGCTCCTGCCTGTTGAGACCTTGATATGCCTGGTGGTTTTTTTACTCGTCGTGTTTGTTTTTCGCTTCATCTCCCTGGGTTCGATAACGGCCGCAGTTAGTTTATTTCTCGTTGTTGTGGTTGAAAAATACATTATGGCTGTTGAAATTTCATCGCTATATCTTTATCTGACTTTTTTTCTGGCGGTGATGGTTATTATCTCCCACCGGCAGAATATTCGCCATCTTTTAACCGGGACCGAAAATCGCTTCCGCTTTCCTTCCAGGGCTGACCGGGCGGGTTCTCATGTCTGAGCGGATTTCCATATTAGGCGGCGGTTCCTGGGGTATGGCGGTAGCCTATCTGCTGAATCGAAAGGGCATGGAAGTTACCCTGTGGGAATACTTTCAGGCTGATTATGAAAAACTGCTTAACAGTCGTGGTAATTTTGATAAACTTAAAAAACTGAAACTGGCCGACAGCATTGTTGTCACCAACGAACTTTCAACAGCGGTGAAAGACTGCCGCTTACTGGTACTGGCGGTTCCTTCGCAGTACGTCCGGTCGGTGTTAACTTCAGCGGGAAACCGGCTGAACCATCTTAAGGGGGTAGTTAACCTGGCTAAGGGTATAGAAAAGAAAACCTTAAAGCGAATGTCGGAAGTGATTCGTGAGGTAACGGCTCTGTCGCCCGACAAGATTGTTACACTTTCGGGACCATCGCATGCCGAGGAAGTGATTCTTGATATGCCGACTACCGTTGTGGTCGCGGGTCATTCTGATGACCTGACCACTTATGTCCAGGAATGTTTCAGCGGTAATGTCTTCCGGGTCTACAAATGTGATGACCTGGTCGGAGTAGAGCTGGGTGGTTCTCTAAAAAATATCATTGCTATTGCTGCGGGTATTGCCGATGGTCTGGGGATGGGTGACAACACCAAGGGTGCTCTTATAACGCGGGGCCTTGCCGAAATTACCCGGCTCGGCACCGCCCTGGGCGCAAATGCCGAAACTTTTGCCGGGCTATCGGGCATGGGCGACCTGATAACGACCTGTATCTCCCGGCACAGCCGTAACCGCTGGGTGGGTGAAAGGATCGGCAAGGGAGAACAACTGGAGGAAGTCCTTCATAAAATGAAAATGGTGGCCGAAGGAGTGGAAACCACCCGGTCAGGATATCAGCTGGCGCAATTGCATGGCGTGGAAATGCCCATCACGGAGGCGGTTTACCGGGTTTTGTTCGAAAATAAGGCCCCGGCTGAAGCTGTCGAAAATCTGATGGGCCGGACTTTGAAACCTGAAATATGGCAATAAATGGTTCGATTAGGATAAAGTAACCATGACCAAAAAAGCACTTGACGAAAAAAGGTATTATGCCATCAGTGAAGTCTCGAAAATTACCGGTCTCGAGGCTTATGTGCTGAGGTACTGGGAAAAAGAATTTCCCGTCTTAAGACCCAAAAAAAACAGAGGAGGAAACAGGCTCTATACTGCTAAGGATATTGAACTTATTAACCGGATTAACCATCTGAGGACCAGGGAAAAGCTGACTATTGCCGGGGCGAGAACCAAACTGATGATGAAACGAACCGCTGAAAAACAGACGCATATGGTTGGTTCCGCTAAAATCAAAACTCTCGCCGGCCAGATAAGAAGAGATATTGAGGATATCCTTAAATTTTTCTCTTGAGTTTCCTGAAATTTTAGATACATTTCGTCTGTTTCAGAGCCTGTTTACCTGGGCGTAAACTGTTGTCGGAGCGTAGCGCAGTTGGTTAGCGCACTCGCTTGGGGTGCGAGAGGTCGGCCGTTCGAATCGGCTCGCTCCGACCATTTTTTGTTCGTGCCAAGGCCTCTTTTAATCCCTTCACCGCTTGGTTGGTATAATAATTATATGACCGCTGTCGGTATAAAAGATGTCCTGGTTGTCGTGCCGGTGTATAACGCCGCCCCGCATCTTCCCGAACTAATTTACCGTTGCCGGGAGATTATGGAAACCGGGAAGCTGTTATTTATTAACGATGGTTCCCTTGACAACAGCCTGTCGATTCTTAAAAAGGAACAGGTTAATTATATCTCTTTCCCGGCTAACCGGGGTAAAGGAGCGGCTCTGAAAGCCGGTTTTATCTATGCCATCCGGGAGGGCTACCGGTCGGTGATAACCATCGACGCCGACCTTCAGCACGCCCCCGAGGAAATCAAAGGTTTCCTTGAGGCTGATGACGGCCGGACAGTGCTGATCGGTACACGGCATATCAAGTTAAAAGATATGCCCTTTCCGCGATGGCTGTCCAACAACCTGACCTCCCTGATTATTTCAATTTTTTCCAGTCAGCGGGTCCGCGACAGCCAGTCGGGGTTTCGCCTGATGCCCACGGCGATTTTAAAGGCGGTGCCATTGAAAACCGTTAAGTATGATTTCGAATCGGAAATGCTTTTTAAAATGGGCGCCCTTGGTTGTGACATCGGCGAGGTTCCGATTTCGACCATTTATGATGGTTCCCGTTCTTATATTAATCCTTTCAAAGATACTTTGCGTTTTATCCGCCAGATTTGGAAACGTCTCTGGGCGTAGTAACTTCTGCTTGCTTTTACCGGCTGACCGGACTAAACTTAGGCTTATGAAATTAGCTGAAATCTTCTCCAATTACTATACCGTTCGCCAAGAATTGATGGCCGTCGTAGAAAGGCTGACGCCGGACCAACTGGCTTTTACCGCCCCGAATCATCCCAATTCTATAGCCCGTCTGCTGGTGCATATCGCCGAAACGGAATACGGTTGGCTTGACATGGTGGCTTTAAAGAAGGAAACGGTATTCGACTCAAGCAGGTTTGAAAAGATATCCGCTCTGCCCGAAATACTGAAACTTCTGGAGTATCATTTCGATGAATTTTCCCGGTATCTTGAGAATGAAGACCTCAATGACTGGGACCGGGTCTTTTATGCGTTACCCGAGTCGGACGTAAAAGTTTCCAAACGCTGGCTGGTCTGGCACGTAGTCGAGCATCAGGCCCGTCACCGGGGACAGATATTCATGCTGATGCGGATGCAAAACCTGGAAGTACCGAATGTCTGAAAAGAAGAGAAATTTCCTGATTACCAACGATGACGGTTATTTTTCGGACGGTATCAACGCCCTGTTCGATGAACTCTCGAGCATCGCCCGGGTGTACATGGTCGCCCCCGATAAGGAACAGTCAGCCAGTTCGCATTCACTGACTTTAAACCGTCCCCTGAGAGTGCATAAAATTGACCGGTTTCGGTATATTACCGACGGTACCCCGACCGACTGTGTCATGCTGGCCATTCATATGATATTCAAAAAGAAACGCCCCGATATGATTATCTCGGGTATTAACCACGGGTCTAATATGGGCGATGATGTAACTTATTCAGGAACGGTAGCGGCCGCTATCGAAGGCTCCATCTTGAGAATTCCTTCGATTGCCGTTTCCATGGCCAATTACATCCCGGGGACGAAATTTGATAATGCCGCCCGGTTTGTAACCCGCTTTATCCGGATGTACGAGAAACTGAAACTGGATCCGGCTACTTTTTTTAATATAAATTTTCCTTTGAACAACGGCAGGCCCTATACCCGGTATGAAATTACCCGGCTTGGAGTAAGGCAGTACAAAGATATCATCGTCCATAAGACCGACCCCCGGGGCATTCCCTATTACTGGATCGGCGGCCGTCCCAAATGGAAAACCACCAAGGGTTCCGATTTCGAGGCAATCCAGAGAAAAGTGGTTTCCATTACACCTCTAAAACTGAATTTTACCGATTTTGACTCCATACCGGTCCTTCAGAAAATGAACCTCAAATTCTGAATAACCCTCTGTTTAAAGAATGGATAAATCATAGTAAAGAGCCGATAAAATCGTTGACAAGTTATAAATTTAGCCTATAATTATCTTCTTGATTCGGGGCGTGGCGCAGTTGGTAGCGCGCTTGGTTCGGGACTAAGAGGTCGCTGGTTCAAATCCAGTCGCCCCGATTTTATTTTTAATCAGCAAATAATATGAACCTGATTGTTATCAGTTGTTTTCTTGGATAAGTAAGGAATTAGATGCCTACCAGGAGTAAGCCTGTCATTGCGGTCATTGGCGCCAGCAAATGTTCCAAGAAGTTGCGGGATATGGCGGCTCAAGTCGGGAGATACATCGCTGAAAATGGCGGAATATTGGTATGCGGCGGTATGGGGGGGATAATGGAAGGTGCCGCCCGCGGAGCCAAGGAAGGCGGGGGAATAACCATTGGGATTCTGCCCACCGACGATAAAAAAGACGCCAATCCCTACATTGATTACGCCATTCCTACGGGTTTTGGAGAAGGTCGTAATATCATCGTGGTGCGAACGGCTGATGTTGTCGTCGCTCTGCCTGGTAAATACGGGACTCTCTCGGAAATGGCTTTTGCCAGGCTCTTTAATAAACCGGTAATTTCCGTTTCCGCCTGGAAACTGGGTGATGATATCCTTCAAATCGAAGATCCCCTTGAAGCCGCCCGGCTGGCAATGGAACTGGCCGGCAAGAAAAAATGAATGAAGTCGGGGCTGAAATTATTGTCCGGGGAGTCGTCCAGGGGGTAGGCTACCGCTATTTTTGTCATCGCCATGCCGTTAATCTGAATTTAACCGGCGGGGTGAGAAATGAGCCCGATGGTTCGGTTTTCGTTTATGTCGAAGGTGCTCGGGCCGCGGTAGAAATGTTAATCGATGAATTAAAAGTCGGACCCTCCAGCGCCACCGTTACTCAGATCAAGGTTAAATGGATGAAATATACCGGAAATTATGAAGATTTTGATATAACTTTCAGAGGTTACAGGTAATGAGTGATTTAAAAAAATACATTCGGTCGGTGCCGGATTTTCCCAAACCGGGGATAAATTTTTATGACCTGACCACCCTTTTCTCCGAACCTGTCGGTTTTAAATTGGCTCTTGATAAAATGGAAGCTTTTCTTCGCACTCGCGACACCCAGAAAATTCTGGCTATCGAATCAAGGGGTTTTATCCTGGGTGCGGCCCTGGCTGACCGGATGAACCTGCCTTTGATAGTTGCCCGTAAAAAAGGCAAATTGCCTTATAAAACCATTGTGGAAGATTATTCTCTTGAATATGGTTCAGCGTCTCTGGAGATTCATGCCGATGCTGTCTATCCCGGTGAAAAAGTAGCTGTGGTTGATGATTTAATCGCCACCGGGGGCACTCTGCTGGCAGCCTGTAAACTGGTCGAACGCCTGAAAGGCAAAATTGCGGGTATTTCCTGTGTGGTGGGTCTGGTCTTTTTTCCCTTTGATAAGATTCTGGCTGACTATGAGGTAAACTACCTTATTTCTTATGATTCCGAATAGACTTTTTGTCTTTTATTCTAAGGGTAATTTTATATATTGAAACTTGTTTCTGGATGCCCCCGTAGCTCAGGCGGATAGAGCGACGGTTTCCTAAACCGCAGGCCGCAGGTTCAAATCCTGCCGGGGGTATATTAAAACCTTTGAAAAAAAGGCTTTTACCAGCCCTCAGAGCATCTTTTTTTAAGAATATATATTATTTAAAAATAGATTAAATCGTTTGACAGCCGTCTATAGTTCATATATATTTACGTTTTGTGAAATTACTGGTTTTAGGGAAAACAGCGTTTTACATAAGGAGTTAAAGGATGAGATGGTCGTTGTTTAAATTCGTAGCAGTCTTTATCTTAACCCTCACAACGACAGCTTTTTGTCAGATACGTAATCTTGATTTTACCGGTGGCGGCGCCCGTGCCGAGGGTATGGGTAAAGCTTTCTTGGGTATTTCGGATGACATTTCAGCCGTCAGTTGGAATCCTGCCGGGTTATATGTACATAATAAACCGATGCTCGGCATCAGTTACGGTCTTTTTATGCCTCGCGGGAATTATGCATATCGGGGTACGACGCTGGACCAAACGGGTTCATTCAACAAAATCAGCTATATCGGCTTTCTTTCTTCCTTGCGTATCAAGGGACATCATTTCGTAGGTGCCATCAGTTACAGTAAAGCCTTAGATGAATTTTTTAGTACCGCTTTCGACAGCTCCTTTACTTACATAAATCCCTTTGGAAGTGAAAACAACGCCTGGTATAGAGAAGCGTCTGAATATAGCGGCGGACCTTACCAGTTGTGTATCGGATTCGGTACCAGGATTTATAAAAATATCTCTTTTGGTTTTAGTACCAACATTTATACCGGAAAATATTTTTCTGAAGCCAGTTCTTACCTGGCTTTGGAAAACATGGTCACCGGAGATTCTTACAACCAGGAAATTTTCTACGAAGAAAACATATCCGTCATCGATACCACCCGATTTTCGGGCGTTAATTTTACCCTTGGTTTTAAATATAATACGGATAAAATCGAAGCCGGGCTGGTATTTAAGACCCCTTATGATTTAAAGGTTACTACTGACGAGTCTATTTATTTCATAACCATGTACAATGGCAAGGTGAAACCCAACTGGACGGATACGGTTTATAACGATGATGTTCTGCAGAAATTCGAAATACCGCTTATTGTCGGTCTGGGCGGCGGGTATCATTTGAATGAAAATCTGCTGCTGGCGATGGATATGGAATACCGGCCTTACCAGGGGCAAAAAATAAAGCAAAGAACCGATTATTCCATTAAACCCGGTGGTGAAAAAGAAGAAACCTACGTCGAAACCGACCCCCTCTGGCAGGATGTCTTTACTCTCCGTATGGGTGCGGAATATAAGTGGCATACCGGTTTTGAATTGTTCCCTGTAGTTCCGCTTCGTCTGGGCTTCGCTTATTTACCTCTTTCCTCTTCCGAAATAAAACTCGATACCATCACTATCCGGGATACGCTGTATCAAATAACGACAACGTCGAAGACAACCTTCTATAATTTTTCAGCCGGTTTAGGTGTTCACTGGACACAAATATATTTGGATCTGGCCTACACCTACAGCACTAATGACTACAAAAATTATATTCTGGGTAATAACCAGGTATTGGAAAACCGATATCATCATTTGAACTTGACTTTTACGGGGTATTTTTAATATAAAACAAAATCAGGGTGGAATTTTATTGTATTAAAAAATGGAATTCCACCTTTGTTTTTTAAAATGTCGGTGTGCTTTGCCGATAATATTATAATTGAAGCGGTTGTTGGAGATTTAAATGCAGAACAAGGTTAAACTGACCAAAAGGCAAATAAAAGAAGATAAATTCACCACCTTCATGCTCGAATCGAAAAAGAAGTTCGAGGAAAACTGGCAGTTCTATGTTATCGCCGTGGTCGGGGTGGTACTGGTGATAGCCGCCGTAGCATATTACTTTAATTCGAAAGCCACCAAAGAACAGGAATCTTCTTATAAATTTGCCCGGGCTCTTATGGATTACCGCAACGGAAACAACCAGATTGCCCTGTTAGGTTTAAACCAGATTATTGAAGAATATAAAGGCACCACGGTTGCCCGTGAAGCTACTTTCCTGCTGGGGCAGGTCAATTACGAAAATAGAAATTATACTGAGGCTGTTCGTTATTTCGAGCAATATGTCCGGGAATATCGTAAGGATAAATTTTACCTGGCCGCCGCCCTGGCGGGTATTGCCGCCAGCCAGGAAAACCAGGGAAATTTCACCGAGGCGGCACAGAAATATGAAGAAGCCTGCCTGGCCTATCCCGAGGGTCCCATGTATGGCGATTACAATTTGAACGCCTTAAGAAATTATCTGAAAATCAATAACCTGGAAAAAGCCGGAAAACATATGGAAATTCTCCAGGATAAATTCAAAGGCACCTCCCTGGCGATAAGGGCGGAACGTATGTTTTATGAAAAAGGGCAACCTCAACCACAAAGTTAAAATCACCCCTTGTGTCTGATAAAAAAGCCATAAAGGTTGCCATCTTATGGCACATGCACCAGCCCAATTACTGCGAACCCGCTTCCAACCGGCTGGCCATGCCGTGGGTTCGCCTTCATGCTCTTAAAGATTACCTGGACATGCCGCTTAATGCGGTCAAGTACGAACGTATTAAAGTAACTTTTAATCTTGTTCCCTCCCTGCTCGACCAGATTGAACTCTATATCAACGGCGGCGTGGACCGTCATTTGGAGCTCTCCCGCATGAGAGCCGAGGACCTCGACGAACAACACAAACTGGAAATTCTGGACAGTTTTTTTACCGCCAATCCGACCCACATGATTGAACCCCATAACCGCTACCGGGAACTTTATGCCAAATATTCGCGGGACATCAATCGAAAAAAGACTCTACCCAACCTGTTTTCATCCAGCGAGATACGCGATTTGCAGGTCTGGTCCAACCTGGTCTGGGTCGACCCTCTTTTCCGCCAGGAAGAACCGGTGCGAACCCTTTTGGAACGTAAAAAGGACTTTACGGAAGAGGAAAAAAACAACCTTCTGGATTGGCAGATACAATTCATGACCCGCCTTATACCGGTATATAAAGACATTTTTGACCAGGGTCGAATAGATATCTCCTTCACCCCTTACTACCATCCTATTCTCCCTCTGCTTTGTGATACCGATATTGCCCGCGAAGCCCTGCCCAGCATTAAACTGCCCCGGAAGCGGTTTGTCCATCCCGAAGATGCCGAAAAACAAATAAAGATGGCTATGGAGAAATTCACCGCTTTGTTCGGTCGGCCCATGACCGGCATGTGGCCGTCGGAAGGTTCGGTGTCCGAGGAAGTGCTGGCGATGATGCTCAAACACGGGTTGACCTGGACAGCCACCGACGAGGAGATACTTTATTATTCGCTGATAAAATCCAACCTGAAACGAGAGGAAAATCCCCTCCATACTTTATACGAGTACGGTCCGGGCTTGAAAATATTTTTCCGCGACCATAATCTTTCCGACCGGATAGGCTTTGTCTATTCGGGCTGGAGCGCTCTCAAAGCAGTAAATGATTTTATCGATTATTTAAAGGATTTGAAGAAGTTGTTCTCCGACGATCTTGAAAATGTGGTCGTGCCGGTTATTCTCGACGGGGAAAATGCCTGGGAATATTTCCCTAATGATGGCCATGATTTTCTCAACTTGTTATATCAAACCCTGAATAATGAACCGGAGATTGAACTGGTGACCATGACCGAAGCCTCCCGCCAGCTTGCCACCCGGCCGTTGAAAGCTGTTCTGGCGGGATCCTGGATCAATCATAATTTTCGTATCTGGATTGGTCATAATGAGGATAACGCGGCCTGGGACCTGCTGAGCGATGCCCGGGATACACTGGTCAAATTCCAAAACGAAAACCCCGCTTATGATGAACAGAAAATTAAAGATGCCTGGAAACAGATTTATATTGCCGAGGGCTCCGATTGGTGCTGGTGGTACGGTGATGAACATCAGGGTATGCACAATGCCCAGTTCGATAGTATTTTCCGCAGTCACCTGGAGGCGGTTTATCAACTGCTCGGAAAGGATACCCCGGCGGATTTAAAAAAGCCCATTCACGGTGAAGTCTCTGCTTCCTTTACCCTCTTACCGTACGACATGGTGACTGCTCAGATTGACGGCCGGGTGACCCATTTTTACGAGTGGACGGGAGCCGGCTATTTCGACTGTCTAAAAGCCGGGGGAGCCATGCATCGGGTAAATCGCTATATCTCGGGAATTCATTTCGCCTATGACCATAACCGCTTTTATATTCGGCTTGACTTCTGTAATAAAAAAAATATAGAATTAATAAAAGACATAAGATTGGTCTTTGCCTTCTTTACCACCACTCCCCTGGTGGTGGAGTTGAAGGTTGCTATCGGTGAATTTGTAGGCGAAATATCCGGGCAATACCAGTTCTGTCTGGAAGATATTCTGGAATTGGCTCTGGAACGCAGTTATCTCTGGCCCAATGGTTATGGTTTTTTAAGCTTTAACGTAACCTTGTACAGCGGCGATAAAAAACTTGAAAGCTGGCCGGAGGATGAGCCGATTCAGTTTGACGTTCCGGAAAAGAACAAAGAGATATTTTGGCCTTCGTGATGATAACTAAGCGGATCATGGAGGATATATGCCCAAGTCTTTTTTCAATAACCAGCCCGGCGAGGAGCCCTCGGGACCAATTCCCGAACTTGAGCCCGACAGTGATTTAAAATCCGGGCAATCCGAAGATTCTTTTAAAACGGAAGAAGGCCGCTTGGCGGCCGTGATGGCGTATATCCCTTTCCTCTGTTTTATACCTCTTTTAAATATGAAGGAGAACAAAGAAGCGCGCTTTCATGCCCGCCAGGGGGTAATGCTCTTTTTGATAGAACTGGTGGCGGTTGTTTTCCTGATTGATAACTTTTCCGATTTCATTTTTAAAGCCATTCTTATCGTAGCGGCCGCTTTTTCCGTCGCCGGAATTTATTTTGCTCTACAGGGTAAAAATTACAGGCTGCCGATTATCGGCGACCTGGCCGATAAATCAAAATTATAGGATTGTCCATGAAATCGTTACGTCTGATATTTGTAATCGTGGCTGTTTTTTTGGTCGCTTGCGCCACCACCGGCCCCGGTGGAAAAAAATCATTGATAATCATTCCCACCAGCCAGGAAGTGGCTATCGGACTGGGAGTCGTTGAAGAGCTGAAGCAAACGGAAAAAGTGCTGGTGGATACGGTCTGGCAAAATTACCTGAACGAGGTGGGCCAGAAAATTGTCAAAGTCTGTGACCGTCAGGATATCGAGTACCATTTTACCGTTATTGAATCGGAGCAGGTTAATGCTTTCGCCCTCCCGGGTGGTTTTGTTTATTTCTACACCGGCTTATTGCGTGAAATGGAAAATGAGGCGGAGATGGCTATGGTTCTGTCTCATGAAATTTCTCACATCGTTGCCCGTCATGGGGTGAAACGACTGCAGGCGGCGATGGGCGTATCAATGGCTTATGAACTTGTTTTCGGCGGAGAAGAAGCCGGGAAGGCGCTGGATCTGGCTATCAATCTTGGATTGACACTTATTTTCTCGGAGTATTCCCGCGATAATGAACGCGAAGCCGATTTTTACGGTATGCACTACCTGGTAAAAGCCGGCTATGACCCCCATAAAGGGCTGGGGATGTTCGAAAAACTGGCTGCTATGGGCGGCAGTGAACCCAACGATGTTTTTGAAAAGCTGTCCAGTTCCCACCCGGCCACCCAGGAGCGGATACAAAATACGAAAACACAGATTACCCAGATGGGTATGCTTCCATCAAATCTGAGAGTCGGCACCGATAAATATACCGAAATGCTTCGGCGTTTACCACCCAAGGCGACTTCTTCTGCAAAATGAAAAACGGTTTATAAACCGGATATAGACAACTTTCTATCCCTTTAAATCTTTCTTTTTTTTGCATCTTCATGTAATCATTATTGTTTCCATCATAAAATATAGCCCTCGGATTCGTGGAATTATAGGTATAATTATATTTTTTGCATAATAGAAGTTTAAGAGACAATTTAAAAAACAGATTACCCTGAAAGGGCTTATTTTACCAAGTAAGTCATTGTAATATAATAAATTAAAATAGGAAAAATTTTCCTGTTTTTTGTTGACAATTGATTTTAAAAGTTGTTTCTACCGTTTTTATCAAGTATGGCGAGCTTGCCATACCGACAGTGAATTTTATGTTCGAAATTCCGACATTAACATTAAGATGTTGAACTTTTGAACAAATTATCGATAACCACTTAAAGACAAAAAGGTTTGAGGAGGTTAACTATCGAATATTAATGGGAGTTGCTCAATATACTTACATCTTATTTCAAGGATTGAATCGACATCAGGAAGAGTTTTTCCCGTGGTCGTAAGCATAAATTTTTTTAAGCAATGGAAATGGATTGATTTACAACAGCTTACCAGCCCTAGAAAACGGTTCGGAAAAAAACTCTGCTTTTTCGGAGTTATGTTTCTTCCGGCATCCACATTGCCATATTAAAAAGGATGTTAAATTGGAAGGGGCATAAAATGATAAAACGAACCATATATCGAATTGTTATTTCCTGGATTTTATTGATTGTCATCGTGGCGCTTTTTGGCAAAATAAGTGTAGCGGCCTCTGATGGCGGAAGAACCTCGGCGGATTTTCTTCAGATAGGTCTGGGTGCCCGGGCTGCCGGTATGGGTGGAGCCTATTCGGCGGTTTCCGATGGCGCTTTTTCCACTTACTGGAATCCGGCCGGTCTGGCAGGGATGGATAATCATGAAATAGCCCTGGGTCATTTTTCCTGGTATCAGGACATTAACCTGGAACATGGTTCTTTTGCCTTTGCCTTCGATAACGGCACCACGGTCGCGGCATCGGTTACGTTCCTCAGTTATGGGTCGATCGAAGGTTATGACCGGGAAGGTTTTTATACGGGTGAATTGAGTGCTTATGATTGGGCAGGCGGATTATCAGCCGGCTATCAAATAACCGAAAACCTGTCGGTCGGGTTGACCGGAAAAATTATCAATCAGAAACTGGACCAGGTTAGTGCCAGCGCTTTTGCCGCCGATATCGGGCTTCGCTGTGTAATGGACAAAGTAACCTTCGCTCTTGTTGCCAGTAATTTCGGGACTAAGATGAAGTTTGAGAGTGTCGAAGAAAAACTCCCGGCCACCACGCGTATAAGCATCGCCGCAACACCTTTCAATAAGGCTTTTATAACGGCACTTGAGTTTGAGAAGAAAATATACGGCCGTTCCATCATTCGCTATGGAGTGGAGTTGAATTTTGACCAGCGGTATTTTCTGAGAACCGGCTATAAATATTATTTTGACCAGGCGGATGATTCCGGCACCGGGCTTTCTATGGGGGCGGGGGTAAAGTTCGGAAATATTTTATTTGATTATGCCTATTCTTTACGGGATAATTTTACTTCGGAAGATATTCATCGTTTTTCTCTTGTATTTTTACTGAACAATTAGAAAAAACTTATAACTTATTGAAAAGCCGGAGAATACCGGCTTTTTTTATGGGTAATGCACCAAATTACCTGATAGCTACGCAATAAAATGCATCTATTATGACTTGAAATTGTAAAAAATTGTCAATTTAACTAAAACTGAATTTATTAAGAAAATTATTAGTCTCCGGCTATTTTTTTTTCACTTGTTATATATTGTCGTTCAAGGGATTAAGACGCCATCAAAAAAAATATTAATACAAGATTAGTTTTATTTTGAATTCCGGAAGTTGGCAATCTATTTGCTAAAATTCAATATAATACTGATTACCTATGCTTAGAAGACTTAATGGAAAATAATATTAATAACAAGCTAAATTCTAATACGGAAAACACCACAGTCGTCCTGAATCAGCGCAATATCAGTTATGGTATCGCATCCGGTCTCGATTTAACCCGTCCTTATTTATATAATCCCGACTTGGCCTATGACCTTGCCTTTAGGATGAGATTTTTTATAGGCGAGATGTTTGGTTTATTGTTTGTTCTTTTTTCAACATTTTATATATTTGCCGTACCGGAAGTGTTAACCCGACCGGAACGGATAAAAGCTTTGTTTAACGGTTTATTAAAAAGAACGATCGATATCGTCGGTGCCGTTGCGGGTCTTCTGCTGGCCTCGCCGTTTATGCTGCTTCTGCCTATCCTGATAAAACTGGACTCACCAGGTCCAGTATTTTATACTCAACTGCGGGTCGGAGTTAACCGGCGCAAGGAAGGTCGGCGTTACCATCAGAAAGTTGGAATCAGAAGTGAACAGCGTACCCGTGACCGCCGCCGTGAAAATTATCACGGTAAACCATTCCGGGTGATTAAATTCCGGACGATGGTTCAGGATGCCGAGAAGAAAAGCGGACCGGTCTGGGCGGCTAAAAATGACCCTCGTATTACCCGGATGGGAGCTTTTATGAGAAAAACGCGCCTGGACGAAATTCCCCAATTCATCAATATCCTGAAAGGCGATATGGCGCTGGTGGGGCCGCGGCCGGAAAGACCGTCGTTTGTTCAGGACCTGTCCACCAAGGTTGATGATTATATTGAACGCCTGGAAGTCAAACCCGGATTAACCGGCCTGGCCCAGGTGGAAAACGGCTATGATTCCTCTCTGGCCAGTGTTACCCGGAAGGTCAAGTATGATTTACAGTACATTAAGAACTGGACACTTTTTTACGATATTAAAATTATTTTGAAAACCTTCGTGGTGGTATTTACCGGCAAGGGTGCCTGTTAGTATTTCTTAAATAGGATAGTTTTAAAGGCCGTTGATTTAAACGGTCTTTTTTTTAACTTGTCACGGGTATATAATTAGTGTATAATTCCGATATTGTAAACAGTTGACAGATAACATGAACCATGGAAAGGGGTTATGTTGTTAAAAAGGAGTTTAACGGCTTGTCTGTTTTTTATTATCTGGCCGTTTCTTATTTATGCCCAGGGAACGCCTCCAGCCGGCTTCACGGTTGAAACATACCCGGCCGGCGCGGAAGTAACTCTCAAGGGAGAAGCAGTTGTCATTGGTATAACACCGACGATTTTCCGGCAATCATTAATTGGCGAATACAAGGTTGACATAAAAAAATACGGGTACGAGAAATATACCACCCGGGTCGCTCTGGACCCCGGGAAGCCGCAACAATTGTCGGTCACTCTCACACCCAAATCGAGATTCAAAGCGGCGGTACGCTCGATGATTATTCCCGGCTGGGGACAGATGTATTCCGAACAAAAAACCAAAAGCATGGTCTATAATCTCTTGGCGGTGGGTTCCGTCGCCGCCTTCCTCCTCGCCGACCATGAATACAACAAGGAGTACGATGACCTCACAGCCTGTGAAAGAGCCTACGATTCCACTATTGCTAACGGTGGCAGTTATAACGAACTTGAAAGGCGTTACCTTAATTTGAGAATGGCCAGGGAAGATGCTTATGATGCGGAAACGATCCGTCGGATAAGCATCGGGGCGGTTATTGGTGTCTGGACCGTTAATATTCTGGATGCCCTGTTTTTCTTTCCCCGTGAAAGCGGGACATTTACCGTTAAGGGATTAACCGTAAAACCTGAGGCTGACGGCTACAAGGTCGGCTTTACTCTTACGAAGAATTTTTAAGGCGGGGGAGATGATGAAGAGAATAAGTTACCTGATATTATTGATGGCGCTGGTTGCAGCCGGTTGTGAACGTCAGATAGATTCCAAAAACCCGCTGCAATCTTTGCCTGAAGCGATGCCGGCACCCGTCAATGTGGCTGTCAAGCTGAATGACCGGGCGGTGACCCTGGCCTGGGAGATGCCCGATAGTGCCCGTGTAAATCGCTTCAGAATTTACATGGCTGAAACCGGTGATACCAGCTTTACCCTTCGCGACAGTTCGTTTGCTTATTCCACAGTCCTGCAGAATCTATCGGTTAACCGAATGTACTTTTTTCAGCTGGCGGCAGTGGACGCCAATGGAATTGAAGGTCGCCGTTCTTCAGCGGTTTCCTCCGAGGTTGGTTTATTCACCATCATTCTGGCTAACGGCAGTGACTATATCAACCGTCGTCAGGTACAGGTTCAGATAAACACTTCCCTCAGTGCCAGCCATGTTATCCTTTCCGAGGATTCTCTTTTCGGTGATGCCGTTTACCGCCCCTTTGCGGCCAGCCTCAATTTTACTCTTTCCGCAGGTGACGGTCTTAAAAAAGTCTTTGCCGGTTTTATTTTCTCCAACGGTACCGAATCCGGGCAACCGGTGGCCGACGAAATAATTCTCGATAGTCGCGTCGAAATCGATTCTGTATTCTTTTCTCCCTATGGTCAGCTTTTTTCGGCTGGTGATATGATTACCCTGGGCCTTGATGCCGGGAAATATGGTCCGGATGAAAAGGAGCTCGACGGGACCGCTTATGTTTTATTGAGCCGGTCAGATTCGGTTAAATTATATGATGATGGTACCGGTGGAGATGTAACCGCCGATGATGGTATTTATATGGCGGATTATTATCTTCCCGGGGGATTGCCGCTGGTTGATACCCCGTTAGTCGGTCATTTTATCGATGCCGCCGGGAATTTTGCATTCAGGCTATCCGACAGTACCGTGAAATATGTCAATACCCCTCCTGCTGCGGTTATACTGGCCGGTTCTTTAAGCGCTGCCGAGACTGTTCGTTTGACCTGGTCTTTAAGTAATGAGATTGACTTTGAATCCTACCGGATTTATCGAGACAACAGCGTTTTGACTGACCCGCCTTCGGAATCCTTTTTGATTGCCTATATAAATGATATAAATACAACTTCCTTCAGTGACTATGTTCCTGATGCCGGTACGTATCACTATGTGGTATATGTTTTCGACCGTGCCGGTGCCATGACCGGTTCCAATGAGGTCGTGATAACCAGGTAAACGGGATTCCGGGTGTAAAAGATGGGTCCGATAAAAGCTTTAAACCAGTTTATTATCCTGTTTATAGATACTTTTAAACAGTTCGGCAGGCTGAGAATCTGGTTAATCCTGATTATTTATTTTATCATTATCTGGTTGTTGCTTTATGCACATTACCGTTTCTTGTCTCCGGTCTTTTATCCCCTGGTCAGTTTTTGGGTTTCCCTTTTCGGAAAGGATGCTGCCACGGCGTTCAGTCATTATCCGGGACAGTTTATGTACCTGCCATATTTTTTTGGCTGGGCTAAGTTACTGGCAGGGTTTATCCTGGAAGGTCTGGTGCTTGGCTGGGTGGCGGCTCTGCTGGCTGATGGTTTCCGAAAAACCGAAACCCCGGATAAGCCCGGGTTGAAAAAAGTTCTACCCTTATGGCTTCATCTGGTTATCGTCTGGACAGTCATCAACGGTTTGATTGTCCTGGTCAATTTTTTTCTGCCCGATTTATTACAGGCGTTCCATCAGGATTCTCCGAGACGTCTTCTGGCAGTACGATTTGTAATTCTGCCTTTTGTTCTGGCTGTTATCCTGGCGTTGTTCTTCTTCGTTTTTCCGGCGGTTACGGTTTTCAGGGATAATTTTATAGGAGCTATGAGACGGTCACTGAAAATGTTCTTCCGTCGCCCTATAACCTGTTTCTTCCTGGCAGTGGTTATAATGGCGGTACCCTATCTCATATCTGCCATCCCGCCCGACATTTTGATTCTTAAGTTCAAACCGGAGCTGGTTTACTGGACCATACTGGTCGGCCTGGCGGCAGAACTTCTGGCGAACTTCTTCTGGATGGGCACCGCTGTTCGCTTTTTAATCGAAGAAGAAGGTTTATAGTACTTCTTCAGCAGGGTTGTCTTTTTCTTTTTTCCCCTTATAATAAAACGTGGTAATATTCAATAGTAGCTTTACAGGTCTTCTCTTTAATGTCCAGAGAGTGGTTCATTTAGAAACAGTTTTAACGCTGTTATAGATAAAGCATTCCGGTCTGTTTTTCCCTTAAAAACCACATTTTTCAGAGCCCGGTTCTCATTTTTTTACTATAAAAAAAAATTTTTCCGTCGATAATATTTATATATATCTGGCGTAAAAAGAGAGACTATGAAAAAAATACTTCTTGTTGACGATGATAAAGAAATATCGCAGTCACTGGCGAACCTTTTTGACTCAGATAAGTACAATTTCAATTTTCTTGAAGACGGTGCTCTGGTTACGAATTTTCTGGAAGAGAATAATGATGTTGACCTGGTGATGCTCGATGTCAATCTGCCCACCCTGTCCGGACTCGATGTATTAAAACAGATCAAACAGATAAAGAATGAATTGCCGGTGATAATGATCTCTGGTTTTGTCTCGACCGAGAACGCCATTGAAGCGATGCGTGAAGGTGCTTATGAATATTTGACGAAGCCTTTCGAAATTGAAAAGTTGATTGATGCCGTCAACAAGGCTTGCGGTTTTCATCCCGTGGCTACCAAAAGACCGGTTCGTCCCGATTCGGAAGACCCGCATATGGAACGGGTCAATGAAATCATCGGTCAGTCTCCGGAAATAGTCGAGATTGCCAAATTGATCGGCCAGGTATCCAAGACCGAGGCGGCGGTGCTTATATTCGGTGAGTCCGGTACCGGCAAGGAACTGGTTGCCCGCGCCATCCACCGCAATTCCCCTCGGAAAAACAACGCTTTCCTTTCCGTAAACTGTGCCGCCCTGCCGGAAACCCTCCTCGAGTCGGAGCTGTTCGGGCATGAAAAAGGAGCCTTTACCGGAGCTTATTACAAGCGCATAGGTAAATTCGAACAGGCCAATAACGGCACTCTTTTCCTGGATGAAATCGGCGATATGTCCATGCTGACCCAGTCGAAGCTTTTGAGGGTATTACAGGAGAAGTGTTTCGAACGGGTCGGCGGCAATGAAACCGTCAATGTCAATGTCCGCATTATTGCCGCCACCAACAAATCCCTGGTCAATTGCATGAAGGAAGGTTCCTTCCGGGTTGACCTTTTCTACCGGCTGAAAGTCGTCTCTATTTACATGCCGCCTCTTAGAGAACGCCGTTCCGATATCCCGCTTCTCATAGACTACTTCATCAAGAAATTCGCCGAGCAGCAGAATGTACCGGAGAAAAAGATCTCCAAGAAAGCTATCCAGCAGCTGGCGCGGTTCCACTGGCCCGGCAATGTCCGCGAAATGGAAAATAATATCCATACGGCGATGGTCATGTCAAAAAATGATATGCTTCAGATTGAGGATTTCCCCAGCCTTATGGAAAGTAATCCTAAAGTGGAAATTGACCTCAATACCCTTCAGGACGACTACGCTGATACTTTCAAGAAAATCGTTGACCCCATTATGCCCCGGCTGATAAGTAATTCTCAGGGGCAGATATTTCATCTTCTGGAGTCTGCCCTGGAGCGGGCGATAATCGCTTCCTGCCTGAAACATTACGAAGGCAACCAGGTGAAAACTTCCGAAACCCTGGGTATTTCCCGTAACACCCTGCGTGACCGTATTGCCAAATACGGCATATATTAAAAATAAAAAATCCTGACTTCATTCACCTTATTCCTGTTTTTTTAACTTAATCTTTATGATTTGAAAAGATTTTTTAAAATCTTATATTTTAACCCATGAGAATATGTCATTTGGCCGACAGCCATCTGGGCGCCGGGGAAACCCATTTTCGACGGGGTACCAGCGGTCTAACCCAGCGTCAGGAAGATATAATCAACGGTTTTACTGAAGCGGTGGACCGGATTATCGCGCTTAAACCTGATTTCTGCATTCATGCCGGGGATATTTTTCATACTGTCCGCCCTTTGAACAAGATAATGGCGTTGGCCGGGTATCATCTTTTTCGTCTGGCTGAACAACATCAAATCCCTACTATCATTATAGCCGGCAATCATGATGCCCCCAAGCAACCTTATGTCGGGGCAGCCCTCGAGGTTTACCGGCAGATTGATAATTTGTATATCGCCGCCGAGTCCCGGCTGGAAGTATTTGATATAAACGGTGCCAGGTTTTTCGCCCTGCCCCACTGTCCTTCCCCGGAAATACTGAAAAAAGAACTGGCCGGATGTATTCCCGACCGTAAAGCCCGCTATAATATTTTAGTTCTGCACGGCGTGGCTTCGGGTATGCCCGAGTTTTCCATGGCTGATTTGGGGGAGCAGGAAGTTCCTCTGGATGTCATGAATCGTTTTGACTACACCGCGCTGGGGCATTTTCACAATTTTTGCCGGGTGGCCGACCGGGCCTATTACGCCGGCTCCACCGAACGGCTGTCGCAGTCCGAGCGGGAGGCGCCTAAAGGTTTCATCGAGCTTGAGCTGGAGCCGTTCAAACTGGTTTTTCACGAGATAAAAAGCCGTCCGATGGTGGACCTTCCGGTGATTGACGCCCGCGGTAAACGCGGCGACCAGCTGACCGATATAATCCGGACGGAACTTGACAAACTTGACAGCTCCGATAAAATTGTTCGGGTGAAGGTTGAGGGCATTACCGAAGAAATCCTGAAAACCATCCCGGCCGACGCCCTGGCTGAATTGAAACAAAAAAGTTTTGCCCTGGATATCCGTTTTGAAAAGGAAAAAACCGCCGGAGAAAATAATCAGTTCGGAAGGTCGGCTATCGGTCGGCTCGACGAAGGTTTTATCGCTTATCTCGACACGGTGGCTTTGGAGGGTTTCGACAAAGAACGCCTCAAAAAAGAGGCACTGAGATATCTGAATCTTACTGAATAATTTTTTATTTAATTTCCACCTCTCTCAAAAACCGGGCGGCTTCTTCGGGGGAGGTCGTATTTATATATATCCCCGACCCGATTTCAAAGCCTGCCGGAGTTGCTATTTTAGGGATAATGACCATGTACCAGTGTAAATGCCGGGTGTCATGGTCGCCTATCGTCGCCGACCGGATAATATAATTATAATCGGGGTTGTTCAAACCAAAATAAAGCCGGGCCAGGGTTTCTCGAAGTACCGATGCCAGTTCCACAATCTCCTCATCATCGATAAGGATGAAACTGGCTTTATGCATTTTCGGATATATGCGGCATTCGAAAGGCGAACGGGAGGCAAAGGGACAGAAAGCCGCGAAATTCTGGGAGTCAATAATGATTCTTTCCTCCTGGCGAAGTTCTTCTTCAACCATCTCGCAATAAACACATCTGCCGAACTGGTCGTAATATTGCAGCGCCTGCTCCATGGGGTAACGGACATGGGGCGGGACAATCGGCGTGGCGATTATCTGGGAGTGGGGATGTTCCAGCGAGGTGCCCGCCCGAGCGCCGTGATTGCGGAAAATCGTAACCAGATTTATTTTTTCGTTTTTGCTGATTTCAATTTGACGCTGGCGGTAAGCTTTAAGTACCTGCGTTACCTCGTCAACCGTCATCAAGGCCGGGGTGTTGTCGTGCCGGGGATGTTCGATAACCACTTCGGCAATTCCAAAACCTTTGGCTGACAGAAAAGAACCAACCCAGGAACGGGTGGTGGCCAGGCTGGGTTGTAAAGCGGCGTATTTGTTCGGGACCACTCTTACCTGCCAGCGGTCAGGCGAGGGATAGGTATATATCGGCTCTAATGTCAGGTGCTCGTTTTTGGGGCAGAAAGGACAATCGTCCTTGTAAGCCGGCAACGGTTTTCGGGGTGGCAGGTTTTTCACGAAATCAACCGGGCGTTTACCCCTTTCGGGAGTCAGGATGACCCATTCTTTGGTAGCCTTGTTCTGACGAAATTCCGGCATAATCTACAATACAAAATCGTTTTGATTTTACTTGTTACCGTAATTCATAAAAGGTAGCAGTTCCAGGCCATGAAGGATAATTATTATCACTGCGATGGGAGTGATAATTTTTACAATTATGCTGAACAGGTGATAAATGGAACCTTTTGACCCGAACTCTTCGATTTTATCAGCTTCCCTGAAAACCCAGGCCGTAAAAAGACACGTCAACAAACCACCGACGGGAAGCATATAATTGGTCGTTACAAAATCGAGGATATCGAAAATCCCCTGGTCTTTTCCTCTGAATGGTAAAGTGATTGATGATATGGCCGATAGCAATCCGAAAATATAAATAGCCAGACCCAGCAGCAGGGTTGATTTAACACGACCCCAGCCCCGCTCATCGATAAAATACGATACGACAACTTCCAGTAAACTGATCGCCGAGGTTAAGGCGGCAAAAACAAGCAGGATGAAAAACGGTACCGATATCAAAGGGCCGGTTTCTTTAAAAAGAACCGGCAGGGTTTTAAATATCAACCCCACTGATTGTCCCGGTTCCATGCCATAATGGAAAACCAGCGAGAAGATAGCCGTTCCGGCCATCAGGGCGATAAAAGTATCAAGAAACGAAACCGTCACGGCGTCTTTCATGATACTTTCATTTCTTTTCATGTAACTGCCGTACGTGATCATGGCTCCCATACCCAGCGACAGGGTGAAGAAAGCATGCCCGAGGGCGGAAAGGACTGCTTCGGCGGAAAGTTTGGAGAAATCAGGCTGGAATAAAAATTTCAAAGCCTCACTGCCTCCCCGGGTAAAAAAGAGACCGTAAAACATCAAGCCGATCAGGATTAGGAAAAGCATCGGCATAAGGATTTTAGACCAGCGTTCAATACCTTGCCGCACGCCACCCATGACGATAGCGATACACATAGCCATAAAAACCGTGTGCCAGAGGATAGAATCGATGGGACTGGTTACCAGCTCGGTAAACTGGTTCTGGATTTGTTCCGGACTGCCGGTAAAGCCGATGATTGCTTTAAAAGTATAGGCGACCGCCCAGCCGGCGACGACACTGTAGAAAGATAGAATAAAAAAACCGGAAGCTACACCCAACCATCCGGTTATTTGCCAGGGGCTGCCGCGATGGTGGAGTTTCTGAAAGGCACCCACCGGATTTTCCTGGGTGCGACGCCCGATCATCATCTCTGCAATCATCAAAGGTAAACCGACAACGACAACGCAAATCAAATAAACCAGGACAAAGGCGCCGCCGCCGTATTCGCCGGTAATGTAAGGGAATTTCCAGATATTACCCAGGCCGATAGCCGAGCCCGTCGCGGCCAGGATGAATCCAAGGTGGCCGGTCCACTGACCGCGAACGGGAACACTCTCAGTATTCGTATCCTTTTCATTAACCACGATATATAATCTCCTGTAAGGATTTATATCTCTTGCAGATTTTTGAAAATGAGGGTCTTAAAATAATCATTTTTTTGAAGAAATAACGACTACCTGTCGTTGTCAACAAATAAAATATTCCCTCTGCTTTTTAGTTGACATAACCGGAAGGTCTTAATAATATTTTTTAATTGAACTGGAAGTTTTTTTTGAAGGGAATTAATATGAAAAAAATTTTTGTCATTACCCTGGTAGCGGGAATTTTCCTTGGTGGAAACGTACTGGCGATTGATGCCTTCGGTTCCGCTTTCGGTTGCCTGACGACCGCAAAAGCTCTGGGACAGGGCAAGGGAAATCTGGGTTTTAATATTGGCCTGGGTGATAACGGCACCTCCTTTAACGGGACTTTCGATTATGGTCTCTCGGCTTATACCAACGGACGTTTGAAATTCGGGATTTTCGACCCGGACTTCGGCGATGCCGGTATTGCCTTCGGCGGTGATTTCAGATACCAGATGTTCAGTGTTACGGAAAATAATGACCACCCCTTCGATATGGCTCCTGGTGCTTTTCTGGAATATGTCGATTTTGAAGGCGGTTCGATTTTTGAAATTGGCGCCATGATGATTGGGTCGTATCCTTTTGAAACCTCCGGCGGTCGCATTCTGGCTCCTTATGCCCGTTTCAATCTTAGATTGGAACATTATAGTAGCGACGGTGGTGGTTCCGATTCGGAACTTAAATTCGGAATAAACGGCGGGGTCTCTTTTGAAATCTCGGACCTGATAAAGTTATATGGCGAGTTCCAGATTGACGGCAATGACGGTATTTTCTTTGGACTCGATTACAATGTCTTATAAATAATGGTGGATGTCTGATAAACCTCACCTGTGGGTGAGGTTTTTTTTAATTTTAATATGTCCTATTTCGACGCGATTATTCTGGGTATTTTACAGGGCCTGACCGAATTTTTACCGATTTCATCTTCCGGGCACCTCGTTTTAGCCCAGGCTATTTTACGGGTTTCAGACCCGGGAGTAGCTTTCGAAGTCGTGGTTCATCTCGGGACACTTGTGTCGGTGCTGGTTTATTTCCGCAAGAAAATTTATCTTTTAATACGCTCCTTATTTGATGCAACTTTAAAAAGCGAGAAAGCGATTATCGGATATCTGTTTATCGGAACCATCCCGGCCGGTCTGGCCGGTTATTTTCTGGAAGATTTTTTTGAAAGAGCTTTTTCCCGTCCCGCTTTAACCTCGGCCATGTTGCTGGTGACCGGTGGAATATTAATCTTGACCCGATTTATAAAATCCGGGAACAAATCGGTCAACCTGTGCTCATCTGTTATTATGGGCATCGGTCAGGCTCTGGCTATTTTGCCGGGCATTTCCCGCTCCGGAACCACCATTGCTTTTGGTATGTTCGCCGGGGTAAAACCATCCGATGCGGCGGAATTTTCTTTTCTTCTGGCTATACCTGCTATTGCCGGGGCAGCCGTTCTGAAATTTAAAAGTCTTTTGAACCTTGAAAATACCCTTTACGGCCAGTATGCGGTGGGAGCAATATTAGCCTTTATTACCGGCCTTTTAGCGGTCTATGGGGTTCTGACCGTCATTAAAAAAGGGAAATTTGAATATTTCGGTTATTATTGCTTTGCCATCGGGCTTGTGGGGCTTTATCTTTTTCTTTGATGAAAAGGAAGTTTTTAATTGTCCGGTTCAGCTCGCTGGGAGATATAATCTTAACCACCGCCTGTATTCTGAATTTAAAAATCAATTTCCCCGATTGTCATATTGTTTTTCTAACTAAAGAATGCTTTAGGGACCTTGTGGCAACCTTCGGCGGTGTGGATGAAATTGTCTGTCTGTCTGAAGAAAACGGAGTGCTTGGATATTACCAGCTTCTCAATAAACTTGATGATTATCATTTCGATACTGTTATCGATTTACACGGTAATTTTCGTTCCTGGCTGGCCGGGAAGATGGTTACGGCCAACCGTAAAATAGTTTACCCTAAAAGACGCCTGGAGCGCCTTGACATCGTCAGGAAAAAACAAATTCCCCAATCCTGGCCACATACAATCGATTTATACAACAAGGTTGTCGAACCGCTGGGAGGAAAAGTATACTGTCGTCGCCCGGTTATAAAAACCACCCGTCGAAAAAAAATTAATTCCCTGGTCTTTGATAGAAGTATCAGTTATGTTTTTTTTGCCCCGGGCGCAGCTCATTCCAATAAACAATGGGGACTGGATAACTTCTCCGAAGTGGCGCTGGAGCTGCATCGGCGGTTAAACTGCCGGATTATATGGTCGGTATTGTCTCCTGATATGGGACAGTCACGTCTTGAAAAACAATTACCTCCCGAGGCATTCTTCGAACTGGTCGATTACCCTGTCGATGAACTGATGGAGATTATCAGTCAGTCAAGGCTGACCGTCGCCAACGATTCCGGGCTGGCTCATCTTTCGTCGGCGGTCGGAACACCGACTCTGGCCGTTTTTGGTCCAACGCATCCTTCACTGGGTTTTTCCCCCCGCGGTCTTTTTGACCGTGTTATCGAAGTTGCCGAACCTTGCCGACCCTGCTCCCTGCATGGTAAAAAACCATGTTACCGTGACAAAAGGTATTGTTTCACCCGCATTGAGCCGGCAATGGTGCTGGATGCCGCCCTGAAGATTTTACAATCCGGCATTAATGTTCACCCGGCATTGTTCGTTGACCGCGACGGGACCATAATAGTCGATAAGGATTACCTGTCGGACCCGGACAAAATTGAATTTGAACCAGGAGCCATAGAAGCCTTGAAATTAGCCGGCGACAAAGGATACAAAGTGGTGGTAATTTCCAATCAGTCAGGGGTGGCCAGGGGCTTGTTCGGTCTTGACAGCGTCGAGCGGGTCAATACCCGGTTTATGGAGATGCTTTCAGCCAGGGGTGTCGAAATCAATGCTTTGTATTATTGCCCGCATTACCCTGAAGGAAAAGTGAGTGAGTTCAGTTTTATGTGTGATTGTCGCAAGCCGGCACCTGGGATGGTTGAGGAAGCGGCGAAGGCCCTGGGAATTGATATCCGGCGTTCCTTCGTTATCGGCGACACATTGAAAGATTATAATCTCGGGCGGGTACTGGGAGTGGAAACATTTATTGTGCGAACCGGATACGGACAAAAAACGGAGCAAAAATTGAAAATAGCCGGTAAAAATAATAAGGATTTTACTTTTGATAACCTGCTTCAAGCCGTAAAACATATTGTCAGGTTGCCGTCTTATGATTAAAACCGCCGCCTACTATGAAAAAAGATCCGATAACCGGGTTATTTGCCATCTGTGTCCTTTTAACTGCCGTCTGAAAGAAAACCAGCTGGGCATTTGTAAGAGTCGTTATAACCGCGGGGGAGAGCTGGTTACTGACAATTACGGGGAACTCGTCACTCTGGCTGTGGACCCGATCGAAAAAAAACCCCTCTATCATTTTTTCCCCGGAACGGATATCCTCTCCACCGGGCCAAACAGTTGTAATTTTCAGTGTAAAAATTGCCAGAACTGGACTATCTCTCAGAAAAAGACCGAAACTTTTTTTGTTTCTCCGGAAAAACTTTTGGAGACAGCTAAAAATCATAACTCCCTCGGGGTGGCTTTTACTTATACCGAGCCCTTGATGTGGTTTGAATATATTATGGATTGCGCACCGCTTTTAAGGAAGGCCGGGCTGAAGACAGTGCTTGTTACCAACGGTTTTATAAATCCTGGACCTCTTGATGAACTTTTACCTTTTATTGATGCTGTCAATATTGATTTGAAATCGATGCGACCGGAATTTTACCGTAAAATCTGTAAGGGCAAACTGGAACCGGTCCTTGACAACCTGCGCACAATAGCCACCAGCCTGACGCACCTGGAAATTACTAACCTGATAATTCCCGGATTAAATGATTCAGAAACGGATATAAGTGACCTGGTGGAATTCGTGGTTTCTCTCTCCGATATGATACCCCTGCATTTTTCGGCTTATTTCCCCAATTACCAGATGAAAACTATCGCCACCCCCCCGGAGGCACTGCTTAAAGCTCTGGAAATTGCTCGTTGCCGGTTAAAATATGTTTATCTTGGTAATGTGGCTCTGAAGGATGTCACTAATACCTGTTGTCCCCGGTGTGGGCAACTGCTGGTTCGAAGAAGCGGTTATCATACGACAGTCGTCGGGCTTGAAAAAGGATTGTGTCGTCAGTGTGGCTATAATACCGGTATCGTTCAATGACTTAACTTTGTAATTAAATTACCGAAATAAATGATATCAGCTCAAGGATTAGCGATTGATAAACTTTGTCCCTGTTCGTTTATAGGAAATGAAGGGTTAAAAGCTTTGTTATTATGAAGAATAGCTTTCAGTTAAAAGGCCATGTTAGTATTATAAATTGCCTTCTCTGGGCGGTTTTTATTTTTTGTATGACCGCTCCGGATGTCACCGGGCAATATTATTTCGGCCGCAACAAGGTTCAATACACAGGTTTCGACTGGCAGGTGATGGAAACGGAGCACTTCCGGATTTATTTTTATCAGGAAGAAGCCGAAGTAGCAAGAATGGCGGCCAGCCTTGCGGAAAAGCTATATGATACCCTGGCGATTAAATTTAACCATGAAGTAAATAAGCAAATTCCGCTTATTGTCTATTCCGCCTCCAGTTATTTTTCCCAGACCAATATCCTTCCCAGTTTAATACCGGAATCGGTGGGCGGCTTTACGGAGTTTTTAAAAGGCCGTGTGGCGGTGCCGTTTCACGGCTCGTATTACGAGTTTTATCATGTCATCAGGCACGAGCTGGTTCATGTCTTCACTTTTTCAAAATTGTCCGCTTCGATGAGTCGCCAGGCGCGCCTTCGTTTCCCTTTCCCACCGATGTGGTTTTCCGAAGGTTTAGCTGAATACTGGTCTATTGGCTGGGATACCGATGCCGACATGTTCATCAAGGACATGGTGCTTAATGATCGGCTGTTGCCTATCTTCCGGCTGTATGTCTACAATAATACTTATTTTATCTATAAGCTGGGACAATCCATCTGTGCTTTTATTGATGAAGCCTACGGCGTTGATAAATTACCTCTCTTATTCGAGAACTGGCACAAGGGAAGAACTTTCGAAGACGTGGTGAAACTTACCCTGGGAGACGACCTCGAAGAGCTTTCACGGAAATGGCATTATCACCTGAAAAAAAAGTATTACCCTGAACTGGCCGAGCTTGATCTGCCCCGGATGGAGGCGGTGCCGCTGACCAGGAGCGGTTTCGCCCTTAAAGGAGTACCGATAACCCGTTATAATGGTCAGGACAGCAGTGAATGGATCGTATTTAAAGCCAACCGCAGGGGTTACTCCGGACTTTACCTGAAACCACGTACTGAAGGCGATAGAAATGTATGTACCCTTATTAAAGGTGAACGCTCGGCAAAATTCGAATCTCTATATCTGACTCGTTCCGGGATTGATGCTCACGACAACGGCTTGATAGTTTTTGTCGCCAAATCAAACGAAGTGGACATTATTAACATTTATGACCTTAATCAGGGTAAAGTAACCGACCGTTTTGAATTCGAGGGCATGGTGGCGGTTCGCTCGCCGCGTTTTTCCACCAATGGAGAGCGGCTGGTTTTTTCCGGTATTAAAAAAGACGGCTTTGCCGACCTTTATATTCTCGACCGGGCTGACCGCAAATACCGAGCTGTCACCGAGGATGTCTTTTATGATATTGACCCGGCCTTTTCACCCGATGACCGGGAAATAATCTTTTCTTCCGACCGGGGTCATGGCGGTTCGCGGGGGACTCTTAATATATTCAGTCTGAACCTTGCCACCGGCGTCATCACCCAGCTTACTTTCGGACCTTATCTGGACCAGACCCCCGAACCGGTAAAATCCGGTATTTATTTCAGCTCGAACCGCCAGGGGACTTTTAATCTTTATCATCTGGCGAATAACGGCGAGCTGACCGTACGCTCAACCTATGTCACCGGTGCTTTTGACCCGCGTCTTACACCGGACGGCCGTTACCTTACTTTCACCGGGTACCAGGATATGTCATACCAGGTTTATCAGATGAAAATAGAAGATACCGGAATAATTCTTGCCCAGGATCAGATTGACACCGCTTCCATGTGGTCGCCGTCTTTGATTGAAATGGATTATTATAAAACCTCGTTCAAATACAAGCCTGATTTTTCTTTTGATATAGCCCAGTCATCCATTGCTTATGATCCGGTTTATGGTTCCATCGGCGGGGTGCAGGCGGCGGTGTCGGATATGCTGGGCAATCACGCCTTTTACTTTCTATTGGCCGATAATGCCGATACCAAGGATGAGTTTTTCTCCTCCCTGAATTTTGGTTTGACCTATATAAACAAAGAGAAAAGACTCAATTGGGGACTGGGATTGTATCATCTTTTCGATGAATATTACAACGACTATGACCAGTATTATGATGAGCGCCAGGCGGGTCTTTTATCATTGTTAAGTTACCCGCTCTCAAAATTTCAACGCTTTGAATTAAGCACTTTTGCCCGTTATGATAAAAAAGACCGGCGCTATGGACAAACCGACCGGGAAGGTTTTCTGATGACCAATTACCTTCGCTGGGTCTATGACAATTCCATCTGGGATATTTCGGGGCCTATCGATGGCCGGCGTTACAATATAGCTTTCGGCGTCACCAACTCCATCAGCGCCACGCGTAATTACAGCCGTTTGGCCATGGTAGACCTGCGTCACTATCTTCGTCTGGGGCTATATTCCGCTTATGCCAACCGTCTTTTTGCCTATACTTCAACCGGTATCGAACCACAGCGTATATACCTGGGTGGGAGCTGGTCTTTTCGGGGTTATGACCGCCGGGCTTTTTATAACCGCAATGTTCTCTTCCTCTCCAACGAACTGCGTTTTCCTCTTATCGATGATTTGTTGATTGGGTTCCCGATAGGCGGTTTGGGTTTCAGGGGCATTAGAGGGGCTTTGTTTTTTGATGCCGGTTCAGCCTGGGATGATGATTTCGACCAGTTTTACGGTTCCTTCGGAGCCGGTTTCCGGGTCAGCCTGGGCTATGTAGTCTTATTACGGTTCGATTTCAGCCGCACCACTGATTTTGAAACTATCAGTCCTCGAACCGATTTTGACTTTTTCTTCGGATGGAATTTCTGATGACAGGTTTTTTTAGGAATTTTCTTTTAATCCTGATGCTTGCGGTCTGCTTGGGCTGTTCGAGTCGTTACCACATGAATTGTAACGACTTAGGTTCAGCGCCCGCCTGGCCTTATTATCGCGGCGACCGGGCAGCCTCAGGAGCCGTAGAGAACGGTACTTTTAATGGTCAATTAAATCTTCTTTGGGAAACCAAAACCAATGGTAAAGTCGTCGGGCCTTTGACAATTTATCACCAGACGCTGGTTTTCCCCGATTCAAAGAAAAAAATCAAGTATTATGACGTTAAATCCGGACATTATCTTGGAAAAACAGCCTGTAAGGGAATCCCCCAAACGGGATTAGTTTTAAAAGACTCGCTGGCCTATTTTTCCTCAGCCCCCCGAAACAATACCCTTCGTTGCCTTAACCTGTTAAATAATAAGTGGCTCTGGAAACAGCCGGTAAAGGATGCGGCGGCGGGGTCGATATTATTAGATAACAGCTTAATAATCAGTTCCGGAGAAGGTTCGGTTATTGCTTTTGACGCCCGAAATGGAAAAGTTGTCTGGAAAGCAAAAACGGAAGGGAAACTTGTAGCTCCGGCTTCTTATAGCGACGGAAAATTGTATCAGCCCGGCAGCGATGGTTACCTTTACGTTTTTTCGGCCACCGATGGACATGAATTATTCCGGGTAAAAACAACCGGCCCGCTCGTTAATGCGGTGGTAGCCGATAAACTGGTCTATGTAACCGATGTTCTGGGTAATGTAAGTGCTTATGAACCGGTGGCGGGGTCGAAGCGGTGGCAGGTTCAGCTGTCCGGACCAATCTGGACCTCACCGGTACTGTCAGGAGAAAAGCTGTTTGTCGGACACAGTGGTGGCGGTCTGGTAGCCCTCCAGGCGTCCTCCGGTAATGAACTGTGGCGTTATGAAACCGGGGAGGTCATAAAAGCTTCGCCGATAGTGGTCGGTAATTATTTAATAACCGGTACCATGGCGGGTAAGGTTTATGTCCTGAAAACCTCTGATGGCACCCTGGTTGACCGGAAGACCGTAGACGGGGCGATTGCTTTCTCACCGGTTTCCGACGGACAACGGCTTTTTATTGCAACCCGGAAAGGGAAAATAATATGTTTCGGAGAGGACAATGAAAAACTTACCCAAACAGGTCAATGAATCAACTTTGAAAACCAATCTCAGCGACATGGCGCACTCCCTGGTGCGGGAACTGGCCATGGCCTGTAAGAAAATGTCGATTTACGGAGCCGGGCATCCGGTCGCAGCTAAAGCGCTTGATAAACCGTATTTCTACTTCGGTAAAATTTTCTATTTCAAAAAATACGTGAATTTCAATATCCAGCAGGGAAACCTGTTCCTTCTTAATATCCGGCTGAAAGACAGCATCTTTAACGGCCATATTATCCAGTTCATGCAGTTGCGGGATATCAACGCCCTGCTTTTTGAGCAAAATATGTCCCTGGAAAATTTAACGGCTTTCGTAGACCAGTTTGTAAGGCGGGTAAGTCCCCGTGACCCATATTACCAGTTGAGCCGATTTCTCGATGAAAAGGAAATTAAAACCATCGAGGTCAATTCCCATCGGGCATTCAACCTCTTCGAAAACTGGAAACTGTACCGTGGCGATGTCGAGGGTGATTTTTCCGTAAAGAGATTCTGCCTCGACCAGCTGGGCGACAACCTCAAGAAACTCGTCAGCTTCGTTGATGCCAAAACCGATTTTCTTATCGACAATTATATAGATTTTTATCCCGATATAGTAAGTTACCTGTTACCGGAAAAAATCTCCTCCCTGTCGTCGGTCAGTATCAGGAACGTTCTTTCCGAACTGGCTCATGAAGTCAACACCCTTGCCGACGAAGAGGCGAAAGCGGTTCCGTTCAATTTGATAATGTCGATCTTTCGCCTGATTACCGGGCACCCGGAACGCGACCGGATAGTCGAACAGCTGGATAACAGACTGAGAGAGAAAATCATGGCCGGCGGCAAATTCGATGATACCGATACGGAAACCGGCAAGATACGCATCAGTTCCCGGAACCGCATCGACGGCCTCCTGGAGGAATATTTTTCTTCCGGGGCGGAAAGTTCTGATGCTCTTGAATTCTCCGATGCTTTTTTACGTCTTTTGAAAACCGGTCAGCAGGGAAAGGCTGTCGAGGTGGTCTGTCGTCTCATGGATTATATGAGTAATGCCAATCCTGATTTTCGCCAGAAAGCCCTGGGTATTCTGATGGCGGTTACCGACCAGTTCAATGTCGACCTCGACCGCAGTGTGTTCGAAAGTATGGTCAATGATGTGGTCAACCGGCTGGCGACCCGACAGGAAACCTATGAATATTCCGAACTGATCTGGCGGCTTTTTGATAAATGTCGGTTCGAAGAACGGTTCGACCTGATGGCTAAACTTACCGCAGCCATGGCTATGCGGCGCCAGTTAGAAACAGGCGTGACCGTCTATGATTCCATGACCGTCAAGAAAGCTTTTGAAAATATTAATCAGAAGGAAATTATCGACCAGTTGATCGAGGCGATGATTAAAGGTAAACATGACACGGCCAACGATATCAAGGAAGTCCTGGTGGCGGTCGGTTCGGAAGATATTGCTCTGGCTCTGTCACAGATAATTTCCCACCCGATAAGACAGATTCGTCAGCAGTCCCTGCGTATCCTGGCGGAACTGGGCAAGTCCTCGCTGCGTGTTTTCTCCCGAATAATAATGGATGATACCTGGTTCGAGCGGGATGCCGACCGCCATGAACTGCCGGACCATAAATGGTACGTCGTCCGTAATTCCATTTTCGTTCTGGGGTCGTTAAGAGACCAGGAAGGCCTGGTGCCTTTACGCCTGCGGATTGCCGATAACGATGTCCGGGTGCGACGGGAGATTGTCACCGCTTTTGAAAAAATCGGCGGCGAAGAAGCCATCGACCTGCTTATTCTCATGGCCGAAGACCCCGTGCGCGAAATCCGCGTCAGCGCCATAAATGCTATCGGCCTGATAGGTAATTCCGAAACTGTCCCGCTTCTAATCGATGTCGCGGGGCGAAATCCCATGGATACTCCCCGGATTGTCACCGTCCTGGGCAAACTGGGAGGTAACGATGCCCGGTCATATTTGAGTCGCCTTATCTCTGACCCCGAAATGCTATCTAATCTGGCCGGCGGTCAAATTTCCAAAGACGAACTTCGCCTGGCCATTATCCGGGCACTGGGTAAGTTAGGTGATGATGTCTCTTTAAATACATTAAAAGCCTATCAGGACAGTATGACCACGACCCAAAAAATATTCTTTAAGAATTCACCGGTTCAGAAGGCCATATCAGAAATTCTTTCTAAAAAGTAACTATCGATATAAATTACTATGCCTTAATGACAGTTGTCAGTCATTAAGGCATTTATAATCTGCCATTATGCCATATAATCTGCCATAGTGGCTTTTATTTTTTACTTTGAAAATTATAAATATTATTTATGTTATTGTATATCAATGGCTTACACTTTTTGGCATACTGTTTGTTTTAATATCGGGTGTAAGTTGAAAACAATAAAAAGTAATAAAAGGAGGAATTAAAAATGACGTACTTAACCTTGAAACCTAAAAAAGATGGTGTAACCAGAGAAATCGACCGGATGTTTAACGACCTGTTTTCCTTCCCGACTATCTGGTCGGAAAGTGAATCTGATTTTATGCCGCGGGTAAATATCAAGGATGGCAAGGATAATATAATCCTGACTTTCGAAGTCCCCGGCATGAACAAGAATGACATCAAGGTCACTATTAAGGACAATGTTCTCTCGGTCAGCGGCCGGCGCGAGTTTAAAGGTGAAGAAAAGGACGAAAGTTATATTAGTTCCGAGATTCGTCAGGGCAGTTTCTGCCGGTCATTCACTCTGCCGGATACTGTCAACGCTGATAAAATTTCAGCAGACTATAAAGACGGTATGCTGACGGTTAAACTGACTAAACTTGAAGAGGTGAAACCTAAAGAGATTGAAGTCAAGGTATCATAAGAGCAGTTTCAAAACCTGATAATGAAGGGGAAGGCTGGTCGGTATGACCAGCCTTTTTAACTTCGGAAAGAGGTGATAATATGAGCAAGATTATAGGTATAGATTTGGGGACCACCAACAGCGTGGTGGCGGTAATTGAAGGCAAGGAGCCGGTGGTGATAGCCAGCTCCGAGGGCGGCCGGACAACGCCGTCAGTGGTGACGACCGATAAAAGCGGGGAACGTTTGACCGGTACTGTCGCCAAACGTCAGGCGGTAACCAACCCGCTCAATACTATTTTTTCAATCAAGCGTCTGATGGGGCGCAAGTTTGATGAGGTTAAAGAAGAAATCAAAAATTTCCCCTATAAAGTCACGGCTAATGCCAATGGCGAGCCGGTGGTGGAGATGAACGGCCGTCATTATACCCCGCAGGAAATTTCAGCGATGATTCTGACCAAGATGAAAAAGACCGCTGAGGAATATCTGGGCCATACCATTCGCGAGGCGGTCATTACGGTCCCGGCTTATTTTAACGACCGCCAGCGGCAGGCCACCAAGGATGCCGGAAAAATCGCCGGTCTTGAAGTCAAGCGGATTATTAACGAACCGACCGCAGCCGCCCTGGCTTACGGCCTGGATAAAAAGAAAACCGGTAAAGTGGCGGTTTATGACCTGGGCGGCGGTACTTTCGATATTTCCATACTGGAGTTGTCCGAAGGCGTCTTCGAGGTTCTGTCCACCAACGGCGATACGCATCTTGGCGGCGATGATTTCGACAAGCGCATAATCGACTGGCTGGTGAGTGAATTTAAGAAATCCGACGGGATAGACCTGGCCAAAGATCCGATGGCGCTGCAGCGGCTCAACGAAGCTGCCGAAAAAGCCAAGCTTGAGCTCAGCTCGACGATTCAAACCGACATCAACCTGCCGTTTATTACCGCTGACAGCAATGGCCCGAAACATCTGAATCTGACCCTGACCCGGGCTAAATTCGAACAGTTGGTCGAAGACCTGCTCCGGCGTTCCATGGCGCCCGTGCAGAAGGCTCTTGACGATGCCGGCTTGAAAATAAATCAAATTGACGATGTTATCCTGGTTGGCGGGATGACCCGTATGCCCAGAGTAATCGAGCTGGTACGGGAATTTTTTGGCCGTGAGCCCAATCGTTCGGTTAATCCCGATGAAGTGGTGGCGCTGGGTGCCGCTATCCAGGGAGGTGTGCTTTCGGGAGAAGTCAACGAAGTATTGCTTCTGGACGTTACCCCGTTGTCGCTGGGTATTG
>JAQUSF010000012.1 GCA_028715215.1 Candidatus Zixiibacteriota bacterium | reverse complement strand
AATCGGGCAATTCACGATGGTCGAGGTACAGATGTGCTATCAGGTAGGTAATATCCGAAATATCCGGCTCACCGCCGCTGACATCCACATCCGCTTCCTCAAGACAACACAACGGATTATGGGAAATATACAGGTAATCGATCAGCCGTGTTATATCCGATATGTCCGGCTGGTCCTCGCTCGAACAGTCGGCATTACCCGTCTTCCCCGTACAACAGTAATCACACGAATCGCCTACCCCGTTGCCGTCACTGTCTTCCTGCAACGGATTGTAATCAAACTGGCAGTTATCGTCACAGTTCGTCGTGGCTCCGCCCGTACAGGGATTATCTCCGATAACCCCGCTGCCGTCGCCATCATCCAGAATACCGTCGTTGTCATCGTCCGGGTCACAGACATCACCCAGAGTGTCACCATCGTTATTGGCCTGGTCATTGTTGTCCACCGTCGGACAGTTGTCGCAGGCGTCACCCAGTGTATCCGTATCCGAGTTGGTCTGCAATGGGTTGGGCACCGTCGGACAGTTGTCGCAAACGTCGCCTACTCCGTCGGCATCGAAGTCCTCCTGACCGGGATTGACAACATAGATACAGTTATCACACGAATCACCGACATTATCAGCATCCGTGTCCTCCTGCAACGGATTGTACTTGTGCGGACAGTTGTCAACGTCATCCGGAACACCGTCGCCGTCCTCATCCTGAATCGTCGGACAGATAACCAGGGCATACTCAATCAGAGTATGGCGTATGCCCGGAATCGGCGGTACCGTCCCGCTGCCGTTCATATTGTAGAACATCAACATGGTCAGAGAATCCATATTGCCGTAGTTCACCAGTTCCAGAGGGAAATAAACCGGCCCGGTCGGCATACAGGTTGTCAAGGAAACGTCATACCAGTCATGAAAATAGGTCCCGTGGGGTCCGGATATCAGGGAAGCATCGTTGTGTACTCCGGACGGATGGGAGGAACCGGCCGGCGGTTCGCCTTCGTTCTTATTCAGATACGGGTCGGAAATACACAAACATGAATCAAGCGGGTTACTGCAGGTTCCGGCCACCGTTACATAGTGACCGCCAATCCGCTCGCAATATCCCGGATCCACCTCCTGATAGAAGCCCAACAGCAGAATCACATTCTGACTTCTCAGAATTTCCGAACGGATAAATTCAAATTCAGCCGGCTCATATCCCGGCGAAAAGCCAAGGGTATAAAGACTGACCTTATATTTGGCCGTCAGCCCGGCTTTATTTATCCAATTTAGCGCTCCCATATAAAGACTGTCTATTAACGTTCCCGAACCGACCATATTAGTCTTACAATACAGGGCCAGCGAATCTACAAACGGTATCACGTTGTTGGTGTCATGGTCATCCCATACCCCACCAGTCGGATCATATGATTGTACCAGGGGATAATTATCATTCTTTGGGGGATTTCCCAGCCCCGGGAAGAAGGGCCGCGGGTCAACCGGAGTGGGTTCGAACTTGGAATCGAACCACCATAAACAGTTGGCCAGTGCCACAGGTCCGCAATGCGACCATCGCGGGGGCATGGTCCCCGGCATGACCCAGTTATTCTGCTTCTGGTCGAAATCGGGAATGCCGTTGGGACAATAATCCGTATAGCCCGGTTTGTAGTAATCGCAGGTATCCGGTTCTTCGGGACATTCACACTGATAGCAGTTCACCACCAGCAGGTAAGGTCCCGTCGAGCCGGCTATGCCACCGGTAATCCTGATATACAACTGTGTTCCCGGCTGATGGCAGTTCCCAGCATCCAGGCAGTCATACTGGGCATCGGTCCCGACAGCGTCAGGGAAAGTGCCGCCGTGATTATCATTCGTGAAAAGCAGGGTATTGCAATCGGAGGCGAAAATATCCAGCACCGGGTCAAGACCACCGCCATAAGCATACTGGCCTGCAGTCGCATTGGCGAAAACTCTTACATGCAGGCAATAACAGTTATCGTTGGGCAGGTTGATTACCCACCAATCCTGGTCAATGTCAGGATTGATATCCCCGCAATAAGCGGTTTCGCAGGAGGCAATGTTACTTAAAGGACAGGCGTTGTTGTTTTCCATTTCATAACCGCCGGCAGTTTTACCGGGCGGAGGATTACTGGTGCAATCCCAATCCACACTGCCGCCGCTTACCATCACGCTGGCGCAGAATTCCGAGGTATTGTTGTTAACATCGGTTGCCGTGGCGGTAACATAATCACCCGCCACCAGGGAGGTTGTGGTAAAAATCCAGTTACCCAGGCCGTCAAGCACGGCATTACCCAGGTAAACCTCGCCTTCGCCAAAACCCGTAGGGTCAAGACGAGCCTTGAAGACCTCGATAATAGATGCGGTCGGGTCATAGGAACCGGTGACAGTAGTCGCACCAGCTGTAATGTTAGCGTTCAGGATAATCGGGAAATTGAGCTCTTCATTACCCCTGTTATCCGGGTCGGGCGGGCCGTCATTGGGAGTAACACCGTCATTCTGCAGGTCGATGCCAAGTTCCGTATTGTCATAAATGGAATTTTGTGATATTAAATTATTGTCACCATTTACGGCATCAATTAAATCCTCCCAGACTGCCACTCCATCACCGCCATTATGAGCGATAGTATTAAAGACAACCTGATTACCAGGAGCACAACCCCATTGACTGGGTGTTCCCCTCGGGGGACCATACTCGCCTATGGCCACTCCGTGATAACCGTTCGGAAGAGGATTGACCGCATTGACATCAAGGCCGATAATATTATACGCCACCCAGTTGGAGTGCGATAATATGGGATTTCCGTACCCGGCATTATTGTAACCCTGAATTCCGACTCCGTCCCAGGTGTTTCCAGATATCAGGTTATGGTCAACCGTATTATTGTGGGCACCTTCGGTAATACAAATGCCCTCATGGTCATTGGGTATTGCCGATGTTCCCGTTATCTCAGTCCCGATGTAATTGTTCGAGACATGATTAAAAGCCACATCACCGGGTTCCAGGGGACCCATAATCCATACCCCTTCGCACCAGTTACCCGAGATCAGGTTCAGGTCGATGGTATTGTCCAGGGCGCTTCCGCCGGGCAAGTTCTTAATTGTAACACCGGCATAAAAGTTCGCCAGTATGCGACCGTTACCTTTATCAAACATCCCGGTCGGATCCAGCCCGAGAATACAGCAATGAACCACGTTCCCGTTGGCTTCATACATGCCTTCAATTAAAATACCGTTGTACTCGAAGTTGTTGATACACAGGGCGGAAATGGTATTGTTATTCGACTGAATCCAGATGCCGTTAGCCGGACCGGCGTTCATCCCGTCAATCTCAACCATCGGTTTTAAATTTGATACCGGCGAAGAGCACACCGTACCCGGTTGGGTGGTGCCGTTGATCCAGGTCCCGGCCATATCGGTTAGAATCGGTAATTGCATAACAGGCATAATAGTATGAGGACCTATCCCCGGAATTTGAAAGGTGATCTGATCCGCACCAACAGTTGTATTAGCCATGTTCATAGCCCAGCGAAGCTCCCCTGGATTACCTCCGCCCATCGGATTTAAATCTGTCGGAGTTGTCACTGTGAAAATGGCACCATCAGCAAACGGGACCATCACCACTAAAATCCATAACATAAAAACAAGGACTTTCTTCAACATAATCCTCCTTTCAAATCTTTTATTGGTTATCAAAGATGATTATCATAGATGTTATGGTTCTCTTTTTCCCATCTTAATACTATCGGCCACTCTCCCGATTGAGAGTGGCCTGATTTTTATATCATAAAATTGTTTGTCTAAGATTTACCGGTATTACACCTCCTCTCATGAAATAGATTGGTACTATTTAAGAAAATTATGATGTCAAATAACTGTTTTAGAAAAATATGTACTGACCAGGAAATGAATTTTCCGGCTACCTAATTCGCCTATCTTACTTATTACAATATAGTTACGATGTCAAATAGTGTCAAGTTTTATTTAGACTCAAAGTCTAAAGAATATCAAAAAGGCGATAAAAAAATTGATAAGTTTGACTAATTTTAAGATTTAACAGGAAAGAATTTTATTTATTTTAAAAGCTTGTTAAGGAAAATCTTAATAGCTTTTTTTAAGGCAGTTAGAGATATTATTGTTGTCTTTAAAAAAAACCGTTAAGTTATTATTAACCATGAAAAAAGAACGAAATATAAACATTATAAAAACAAGGAGGGTAAAATGGAAGTTATGGACAACTTATTGACGATTGCTCCCCTCGTACTGATGGTCCTTGGGTTGATATTGGGACTTTTATGGCTGATACTGCCATTTATTTTGATTAAGAAGTTGAATAACATCGACGAAGCGGTACGGACATTTCACACCGACCTCGCGCAGTTTCTAAACGACTATGTCACTAAGACCTTACCGCGGTGAAAGTTAAGGGCTAAAAAAAGGATTGTTTCAGGTATTTGAAAAATAAAAAAGGCGCCACCCGGATTTGAACCGGGGAATAAAGGTTTTGCAGACCTCTGCCTTACCACTTGGCTATGGCGCCTAAATTTAAAGCGGGAAACGAGGCTCGAACTCGCGACAGCCACCTTGGCAAGGTGGTGCTCTACCAACTGAGCTATTCCCGCTTATATTCTGTCAAGTTTCATATAATATATATCGACAAAACACCTTGTCAACTGATTTTCACTTACCCCCTTTCCAAATCAATACCCGGCTTGCCGTTTCGCTTTAACCATTTGAGTAACCAGCGAATCTATCCGGGGAAAGTACCAGGGAACCAGTTCTAAAAGCCATCTTTTATGAATTTCCGCCTTGCTCAAATCGCCATCGACCATTTCATACATATATAATTCCTTATGGGCTGAAAATATCAGGGAATCCTGCTTGAGGATGTTGTTCATAAGGGACCGGGCAATATTGTGTTCACCCAGTTGCATATGACTGTAGGCCTTATTATAGATAAGGTTGAGATTATATGGCCGGGGGGATGCGGCCAGAGCCTGGTCGAAATACTTTATGGCATCGCGGTACTCACCCCGGGTATAATAATCAAGGCCGGTTTTATAATATTGAACATAAGCTATCGGATAAACAGGTTTTATCTCGCCCTCAACAGGCTTCATCTTTTTGAAAGCGACATTAATTACCCCGCTGCCGTCGCCACGGTCGCCCTCGTAAAACCAGCCCAGCGCCCGATAGGAGTTGAGAAACTGGGGGTATAAAAGCAACGCCCGCTCCGCCGGCGCCGAGGGTTTAATACCGGTCGAAAAGATAATATAGTCCGGAGCTCTCTTAAGAAGATACCGGGTATTGTGTTTTCTTTCTTTCCACGTGGTTTCCATTCCGGGAATGGGGTCTTCACTGTGCCGGGCGATAGTCGTATCGGTCAGACCGACCATGTCGATAATATCATGGCCCAGAAGTTCGTATCCAAAAATGCCGATGGTGGCAATGGCCACTGTAAAATTTCGCGGGTCGGAGTCCTTTAAATCCTTTACCTGAGCGGCCAGTTTTTTGGTCAGGCGTTTCTCGTAAAAGTTATAATGGTCAACGAAATCTTTAGGCAATAGATAAGTTAAAGCTAAAAGCGGTACCATAATTATTCCCAATATGACATATTGAGTCGATGGTTTCCACCTGTTGAGCAGCAAAAAAATGGAGACGGTAATTAAAATAGCGGAAAGACCCAGAAGGGGGATGAAGAAACGATGCACCTTCAATACATCGCCACCCACTATCACGATATACAGAATATATAAAACGGTAAACAACCAGACCATTTTCAATTCCGACGATAACCGGCGAATGAAAAGCAGGGGTATAATAAGGCCTGCACCATAGAATCCGTAATGGCTCATAAAGCGGCCGGTATATTCAAGACCGCTATGCAGTTGTTCCAAATCAAAACCGGTCTTGGCATAAAACGGATTGGGGAAAACAGAACCATAATAAAAAAGTTTAAAACCAACCATCGGCAGCGACATCACCAATGCCGCCAGACTGCAGCGAAAGGTAAAAGAGGGAAATCGTTTCTCCAGCACGGCTTCGGTTATAATCATCACCAGGGCAACCAGCGCCCCTTCCGGTCGAACCCACACCGCCAGTGTCAGCGAGGCAATCAAAAGCCAGCTTCGATTCAAATAAAGATATACCGACCACATTATAAGAAAAGCAAAAGCGGCGGTTTCAAGCCCGGCTGGAGACCAATACGCCAAAGACAGGTTAATACCGGTCAGGTAAACCGGTCCATAAACATACCAGCGCCTGTCATCGTAAAAAAACTTCCGCCCGATTAAAAAAGTAAGGATAATTATCCCCAACCCGAAAAGAAAACCGGTCACCTGAGAAATGATTATATAATCGAGTCCCCAGGAACCCCACAGGATAAGATAAATCACCCAGCCGAAATTAGTGAAACCTTCGACCCGTTCTCCGATATTGTAAACCAGGCCGTTACCATTCAGGTAATTGGCGACGTAACGGTATGAAATGTAGGCATCATCCTGAATAAAATTATAATGATAGGCAAGCCATGAGAAAATAATCAGCGCCGGGAGGATTAACAAATATTCTAACGGTATTTTCTTCATATTATTCGCTTTCTTTCCCCGGTCAAAAATAAACACCTTTTTGAACGGAATGCCGACCGTTGGCTTTCACCTGACAATAAGCCCAAAAAGACAGCCATTACGGAATCCGGTTTTACCTTATAATCTAATTACCTTTTTAATAAAAATAAATCTTAATCAGCGGTCAGGAAAGCAGAAACCTGAATTTATATATCCGGCGAGTTCTTCAATATTATTACAGAAACAAGTGAAGATTAACCGTTTGGTACTACCTTGGAACTCAAAATGACACAGAACAGCCAACAACAAATTTAAACGGGGCTTTTAACTTTTACTTCCGGACCAGATCCTCATACAAATCGGCATATCGGGCGGCCGATTTATCCCATGAAAAATCCTGAACCATCCCAGCTTTCATTATTTTTGTCCAGATTTTTTTGCGGGTATATAGTTCCACGGCTCGCTTAACGGTTTCCAGAAGCGCCTCGGGAGTATATTCTTTGAATACAAACCCGGTACCCTGCCGGGTTTCGGGATTATAATTAACCACCGTATCAGCCAGCCCGCCGACCTCACGTACAATTGGAACCGTCCCGTACCTCAGCGAATACATCTGGTTGAGCCCGCAGGGTTCATAGCGGGAAGGCATTAAAAACATATCCGCCCCGGCCTCAATCAAGTGCGCCAGGTCATCATCGAAAGTCAAATATACCTTCAGCTTGTCCGGGTAGCGCTTTTCCAGTTCCAGTAACAGGTCGTGATATTTCAGCTCCCCGGTGCCCAGGACAATCATCTGCAGGTTCAGCTCAAAAAGGTTTTCGGCACTCCGGGCAATCAGGTCGAATCCTTTCTGGTCCGCCAGGCGCGATATGATACCGATAAGAGGTACTTTGTGGCGAAGAGGTAATCCGGCTTTATTGAGCAGCACCGCCTTGTTTTCACGTTTACCGGTCAGGTTGCTGCGATTATAGTGGAAGGGGATTTTTTTATCTTTCGTAGGCGACCAGAGATGATAATCGACGCCGTTTACAATTCCCGTCAGGTTATTCCGGCGGGTTTTAAGAACATCCTGAAGACCGGCACCCATTTCTTCCGAAGATTGAATTTCATCGGCATACCGGGCTGAAACGGTGGTGACAGCGTCGGTATATAATATCGAAGCCTTCAGGAAATTAACCTTCTCATAAAACTCGAATGGTCCGGTCACGGAATAAAACAAATCTTCTGAAAGGCCCAGTTTGCGAAAACGCTTGCTTTCGAAGACCCCCTGGTAACCCATATTATGGATGGTCAAAACCGTTTTCACCCCGGCAAAAAAACGGTCGTCTTTATAAAGCGTTTTCAAATAGACAGGAATCAATCCGGCCTGCCAGTCATGGACATGAATTATATCTGGCTGCCAGTCCATGGCTTTTATCATTTCCATGACCGCCAGGTTAAAAAATATAAACCGCTCATCGTTGTCGGTATAATCTTTGCCCGTCCCAGGGTCACGGTACAATTCCGGACGGTCGTAAAAATATTCATTATTTACCAGGATGGTTTCATAATTATGCCTGCGGTCATGACAACCCTCAAAAGATGCGGGATATTGCTTGCCGTCGATATTGATTTCAAACGCCGGTTCTAAGGGCCGCAGGGGTAAATTATTATGCTCAACCTTGGCATAATGAGGTAAAAATAATTTAACCAGGTGACCCCGGCGGGCCAGAGCTTTGGGGAGCGCCCCGAGAACATCCCCCAGTCCCCCGGTTCTGGCAAATGGCGCGGCTTCCGATGCCGCCATCAGGATTTTATATGAAGCCATATCAGGAACTCTTTTTAGCTTTCATCTTTTCATACTCATCTACATCTATTCCCCGCAAAAAAGCAGCTGCGTCTTCGGGGGTAGTCGGGTTGATATAAAAACCGGACCCCCATTCAAAACCAGCCACTTTCGTAAGCTTGGGTATGATTTCTATATGCCAGTGGAAATATTCCATGGACTCGTTGGAGATCGGCCGGGTATGCAGGATATAATTGAACGGCGGGTTGTTCAAAGCTACCCGGAGTCTAATCAAGGTGTCCTTAAGGCAACCAGCCAGAACAAAAAAGTCGGAACGGCTGATTTCAAGGTAACTCGACTGGTGTGACTTGGGAATAATACAGGTTTCAAAAGGGAAACGCGGGGCGAAGGGTTCGAATGAAATATAGGCGTCATAATCCTTGACCACCCTTTCATTTTCACTCAATTCCTGGCGAATTATATCACAGTAAATACAGCGTTCTTTGAATTCATAATAGCGCCGGGCGCCTTCCAGTTTCTCCAGTACCCGCTTGGGTATAATCGGAGTGGCAATAAGCTGGCTGTGGGAATGTTCCAGCGAAGCTCCGGCTTCTTCCCCGTGATTTTTGAAAATCTGGATATACTTGAAGCGTATATCCCGTTGCAGGTCAATCATCCGTTCCCGGTACGCCCACAGGACATTGCGAATTTCATCAACCGTCATGTCCACCAGGTCATGGGCATGTTCGGGGGTTTCGATAATGACCTCGTGCGCTCCAATACCGTTCATCCGGTCATAAATGCCTTTGGGCTCGCGATTGAGCGAACCTTCAATTATCAAAGCCGGATATTTATTGGAAATAACCCGCAGGTTCCAGCCGGGTCGATTCGGTTCCGACCCCGGTACCCGGTAAGCCATTACCTCCGGCGGCGTACTGTCTTCATGACCCGGACAGAAAGGACACAAACTGGCTTCCCGGCGCTGCGGTACCGGAGCAAAGGATGAAGGTTTTCTCCCCCGTTCTGTGGAGATAATTACCCACCTGCCGATGATTGGATCTTTACGAAGTTCAGGCATTTAACTCCTTACCAACAATAAAAATAATACAAAATGACACCGCCTGCTGTCAACAAGGCATTTCCTTTTTTGATAAAAACTTACATTTTTTTATAGATTCAGAATACCTTTATCATTCAGGCTGCCATCAAAAAGGTGCTTCAAAATTTCTATTTCCCGGTCCGAAATGTGATAATTACGACGACCCGCGGTACGCCGGGCTGTTTCCACCGCCTTGTCAAACTGATAAGTTTCATAGCCTTGAGAATTCCCCCATCTGAAAGACGGAATTTCCTTGTCGGAAATCAAAGTACCGCCAAAGATGTTACAGCAGATACCAATATTGATGCCGGTATTGAGTAATGTCCCGATACCGAATTTAGTATGGTCACCGATAAAGGAACCGACTTTTATCGTGCCGGTATCCACAGCCTGCCCGTTAAAAGTGACCCTAATGTTAGAATAATTGTTTTTCAAATCGGAATTGGTGGTCATGGCTCCGAAATTCACCCAGGCACCGACATAGCTGTGCCCGATAAAACCGGCATGATACTTGTTGACATAAGCCTGGAAAATCGATTCCTCGACTTCCCCGCCCACCCGGCAGGTATGCCCGATGGAACAGGCGCTGATTTTGCCGGCCAGCACTAGCGTGTTGGCACCGACGAAACAGGGACCATTGATTGCCGCATGAGATTCAAGGCGGACATTGGCGCCGATATAAACCGGACCATGCGAAGCATTTATTACCGCTCCCGGCAGCACCTCAACATCGGGACTGAGAAAAACATGGTTATCATTTACAATATGCGCTCCGGGATGAATCCTGGCATTCCCGGGGGAAGCGGTTGAAAAAGGCTTTAAAAATTCAAAATCGGCCGTTATTTCTTTTTCAATATCATTGACCAACTCCCAGAGGTAGCCATATAGAATGGCAGTGGTTTCAAGGTCGGGTATATTATCGCCGTCTTCCTTTAATGCCCGAAGATATTCTTCAACCGTCGCAACTGCGGGAATTTTTTTTATCGATTCCTGCTTAAACAAAACCGCAACCGTTTCACCCCGGTTTTTAAAAATAGTGGAAAGCTTAGCCTCCCGGACCAGTTTCGGAAGGTCACCGTAATCACGAATACGCCCATTAATAAAAAGTACCTCCCTGTCGTTTTTTTTAATAATATTGACCGGGTATTCGCGATATTGCTCGGCAGTGAAGGCGGCCAGCTGATAACGGGTCAGAAAAGCGAGATGGTCATATTTAAAATATCTGTCAACTTTATTAAATAAAGGTAAGATACCGGCTCGAAGGGTATAAACCGGTCGCAAATAAGTCAGAGGATAAAAATTTCGGTATTTTCCGTCCTCATAAAAAATCACCGTCATTGACATAAAAATTTCCGTAACATGATTTTTTTCAGTAGAATCGGCTGTTTTGTACCTCAGCTTAAACTAAAGAGTAAATATTTAATCATTTTAACTTTAAGGGCAAGAAAAAAATTCCTCGCCGATTGTCCCCGTTTCAGTCTATCCCGGAATAAGCTCGAAGAAATTCTTCCAGGGTCATTAACTGCCCGATATGACTATTAAAAAAGGGCAAGCGGCTGGTATGGTTGTCGGGCTTGTCGGTAGTCATACCTTCTTCAAGGGCAATGACTTTATAACCTCGATAAAAAGCCCCCAGAGCCGTCAGCAGAACACAAACGTGAGTATGAATCCCAACCGCCACCACGGTATCGACGCCAAGGTCTTTCAATATTTTTTCAAGGTCAGTGCCAAAAAAGCCGTCATAATTTTCTTTTTCAACCACCAGGTCATTTTGACCGGGTCGTAATTCCGGAATCACTTCCGCTCCCCGGGTACCCTTGAGAGCATGTAAACCCCATTTACGGGCCAGGGGGGCAGTCGGTTCTTTTATTGCCGTGTTGATGTAAATGACCGGCCAGCCTGATAAATGAGCCTGTTCGATAATAGTTTTGACGGCCGGTATAATCAAGCGTCCTGACGGACAGTATAGCTTTCCCGCGGGTGACAGATAATCATTTATCATATCAATCACCAGGACAGCAATCTTAAATCTTTTTTTTACCATATTTTCAAAATGGTTTCATTCATTACTGATACGAAATGGTCATCTTCGAGCGTAAAAAAATTTACCGTTTTTTCAATAAAAAAACAGCTGTTTTTTTTATCAGTATTGTTTGACATCGACCGCCGGGACAATTATATTCCCCAGCGAATAAATGGATGAAATATCTCCGATTTTATCGGGGTATATATAATTAAACTAATTTATTTGAGGAGGTAACTATGAAGGTCAAAATCGACAAGGACCTTTGCACCGGCGATGCTATTTGCGTCGATCTTTGTCCTGATGTTTTTGAGATGGATGGCGACCAGGCAAAGGTTATCGTTGACGAAGTACCGGAAGAGTTCGAAGATTGCGTCCGTGATGCGGCTGAAAGCTGTCCCGAAGGATGTATTGAAATCATTGAATAATAATATTTTTTTATAAAAAAGTGCCGGTCTTAAAAGACGGCACTTTTTTTTACCTTTATTTTTTACCCTTACAATATTCTTCAGGGACAGTCAATTTCCAGTTTAACGCCTCTTTGACGCAGAAGGTCGATATTTTCAGCCTGCTGCTGACAGTCAATCGGATTACCCGTCAGAACCACTGTTGCTCCCGGGCCAAGGTTCTCATTATCAGCCAGGGGCGTTAAATCCTTAATCCGGTTATGGTCAAGCCTGACGGTCTTAAGATTTTTCAAAACACCTAACGCCTTTACAGAAGTAATATTATTGCCGCCCAGATCCAGTGTTACCAGGGAATCAAAATATTCCATCCCGGATATTTTTTCTATCCCGGAATCCCTGGCCGCTAACGAAGTAAGTTTCCTGAAATCCGACGAAAAAATCGTCCCCGGCGCCGGTTTTTTTATCAAATTGCGAATTATTTCCTCCAGTTTGACATCATCGAATTTAACTACCGGGGTAACCAGCACGCCTTTATGAACTGTTTTCCGTTCGGTATCATGTATGCTTGGTCGGGGTGAGTCGGGTCGAGGAAGTTCCTCACTGCCCGGTTCCGGAAAGGAAGACGGTAATTCTGTGCCGGCTTTATTTTCTTTCGTTTCCTTTTCACCTTTTTGTGATGACCCTTTTCTTCCGGGCTTTATATGGAAGATCCCGCTGGTTCCCTCGGAACTCATATCATTGGTAAAAACCTTCAAACGGTAATTACCTTCCCCCAGGTCCGCAGGAATCTGCCACTCAAAATTTTTATCCCGGGGCGTGCCACCGGATATTTTATCAATCAGCCTCCCCTCGCTATCCAGCAGGTTAATTTTCAAAAAAGGCTGAACTTCTCCGGAAACCGTCCATTTTACCTGAACCGTTGCGCCGGCCACATAATGGTAATCCATACCCGGCTCGATAATTTTAATTTCCCCGGCATCCACCCTCGTAAATGCCCAGAACAACCCCATACCCCCGATAAGAAATAACTTCATTTCATATTTCAACTTACCCATGGTAACCTCATAATTTCGTTAACTATCTATTAGATATTTATACAATCAGGAACCGGGAGTATATCCTGAATATATAATAAAATCGGGTAAATCCCATAAGGAGTTTACCCCGGAAACTCTTCCCCTATGAAGTTCATCTCAAAAACAGGTTCTTACGCTTTTCAAAAAACAAAAGGAGCGGTAAACCCAGCAGATAGCAGGCAATCATTTGACCGATGCCGATCATCTGAACCGAAAACCAGTAATCGAAACCGGCTATCGGCGCAAGGTAGGCTGAAACTCCAAAGGCGTTAAAAATCACCGGCGGTAAAGGAGCCAGAAGGATACTGGGATTGTGACCTTTTAACCAGTAAATCACGACCACCAGAGTTATCACCCAGGCACAGGCGACCGACAACGCTCCCAGGAAAAAAATTATTTCATCCGAGCGATAATACCCCATGTAAATAGCGACAATTATCAAAGCCAGAGATAAAATTTTCAAAAAAGTAACCAGCATCACTGATTTTTTGTCAACTACATCAAGTTTCACGGCATACCACAACAGCAGAACCGAAAAAATTGAAATAACCACGACTATTAAATTGATACCGGAACTTCCCATAAGATAAATCGCCCCGAACCAGATAAGAACCAGCGGCAGCACCGACCACCATCGGCTGTTCTTTTTCTTGTTGAAATGAAAAATATAACGAGTAGCCAGAGCCGCAACGAGGGTGACCAACGAGCCAAAGACTATATCGGGCCAGCCCATCCCGCCGAAAATATTAGCTATCAGACAACCGATAAAAAGCCCGGGAACAGCAGCTACGGTAATAAATGGCAGGACTGTCAAAGCCTCGGCTATGCGCACCTGGTATATACCGAATGAAACGGGTAAAAAAACAAGGCTTATCACGGCATAAACAGCTGCAATAAGCCCGGCGATCGATAATTCCCTCAGGTTGAGTTTATTTACCATAAACTCAATAAAATAACTTTTACTTCATACTGTCAATTATTTTTACAGTAACTTATCTTAAAATTTGAACCTCCGAAGGCTTGGTATTTACTTTATCAGCCAATACTGCCAGGGTTTCAATCTCGCTTATTAAAATGTCCCGCAAAGGATTTTTAGAATCATCGGAGACTACCAGAAGCGTCCCCTCACGGGTCATTTTAACCGCGACCGGAATCAGGACGGAAGGCACAGAAGACTGTTTTTTCATATTGATATTAACCTTTTTACCGCTGATTATCGCTCGAACGAAATTAATAATGATATCCGTACGGATCAAAGGCTGAGAAACCGCTTCACCGGTATCCCAATAAAAAATACTCTCTTTATTAACCTCACCTTTTTTCTGAAGTCCGAAGATTTTCTTTTCAATCTCCCGGAACTTTGCCCCCATAAGTGGGTCAATGCTCAAGGGATTATGTCTTAAACAGAAACGGACAAGCTCCTTCTCCCGGCTATCAAACATACTGTCAGGTAAATGTGTTTCCCGGCCGATCCGATACCCGTCCTCATAATAGATCGGCACATTCATTTTAGCCAGGGTTTTCAAATCACGATACACCGTCCGCTGGGAAATACCAAATTCCCGGCTCATGTCCTGAACGGTTAAAACTTCTCGTGATTTAATAAGGTTAATCAAATTCATCATACGTTCAGTTTTTGTCATTTTCAGCCCCTTTTCTTAAAATAATTGATACTAATAATAATTTCTCTCATAACATTACCCTTAAAATTCGCTCCCTTATAAGGGTCGGTTTGAAAACCTTACAAGTCATTTTATGTCATTTGCCTAAAATATCGTTATTAACTAATGTTTAATCCACATGGTAAAAATAGGTAAGAAATGGGTATGTCTCATACCCAATTTTTGTCATTTTCAGACAGTAATTTATCAGATGAAAATTTTAATATTATACTGTAACACATTGTATCACAATATAATAAGTCTTTAAAGGGAATTCGTTTGGTCTTTGTTATTCTGAAATTTGTGAAAGTATTTATAGAGTCTTCAGAAATGAAGTTAAATTGATATCTTCATGCAGAATATTAAGTTTTTTGCGGATGTTATAGCGGGTTTTATGAATAGTTTCTATCGATACTCTCAGTGTCGTGGCAATATCTTTTGACAGCATGCCGTTTTTAATCATGTTGCAAACCTCAATCTCACGGGGTGTCAATTTTGAATAGAGCATATCCAGCTTGTTGACGAAAGGCGAAGTTATATCCTGAAGATTCTTTCTGAAAAGCTGAAGATACTCCTGCCCTTCTTTCGACAGGTGATTTTTAAAATTGATGAGCATAGGCAGCAGAACCTTATTTACGTTGGCTTGAATCTGCTCCTGAATTTCTTTCTTCTCATTTTCAATCTGGCTCAAGACTTCTCTTAAGGTCACATTCTTTTCCGATAAAGCCCGCTGGTCTTCTTCCATCTGTTTCATGGCGTCCTGTAAGGCTTTTAAAACTCTTTTACGGTCCGTAATATCCAGGGCCGTAAAGGTTACTCCGGCTGACAAATCGGCCGGGTCAAGAGCCGCAGAACTCAATAAGACATCAATCAACTGACCATCCTTGCTTATCCAGCGGGTCTCGATAGTACCGTACCCGCGCCTGTAAATCTGGCCGTATTTGACTTTACCCACCCGGTTAAATTCTTTGTCTGATTCGTATAATATACGGGCGCTTTGACCAATCAATTCCTCTCTGGTATAGCCGGTCATTTCCAGAATACGCTCGTTGACCTTTACAAAAACACGGTTTGAAACCAGGCCGATACCCACCGGCGCGGCTCTAAAGATACTGCTTAATGTCTCTTCGCTCTTTTTGAGCGCATCGGAAGCTAATTTACTCTGGGTTATGTCACGAATAACAGTCATCACCTGCTTGACTTCGCCACCAACCAGGATAGGTATTTTGCGGGTTTCCGTAATAATCAATCGCTGGTCGATATTATTCATTTCCTCAGTAACTATGATTTTACCGGTTTTGAATACTTTCTCATATTCTTTAAAAACATCTTTACTTAAAAAGGGGAACATTTCTGGAATTGTTTTACCATCGAAATCCGTTTTCAATCCCAAACCCTCAAGCCAATCTATAAAGGCATTGTTAACAAGGGATATTTTTAAATTTCTATCTACGACATGTATGGCATCAGCCAGGGCGTTGATAATTAGTCGATACTGCTGTTCGGAATCGCGTATCTGCCGGTCGGCCAATTTGCGTTCGGTTATATCGCGCACTATGGCTATCACCATGGGCTTACTGCCGATAACCACTCTTTTAAGGTTAACTTCCCCCCAGAAAAGCCGCCCGTTTTTATCCTTACACCGCCACTCGAATATCTGCAACCCGCTTTTAAAAGCTTTCTGCACCCATTCCACGGCCTCTTTAAGTGAATAGGGCGGTTTACCTTCACTTATCTGCCCGATATCAAGCTTCATAGCCTCATCATGAGCACATGAAAACATTTCGCACATTCTCTGGTTGACATCAAGGATCTTACTGCTTACCGGGTCATGAAGAAAAATTGCATCGTTAACATTGTTAAAAATCGTACGGTAGTTTTCTTCAGATGTAAGAAGGGCTTCCTGTGACTTTTTAAACCGGCTTATATCCCGCAGCAAAACCATAATGGCCGGTTCGCCGTTATATTTAAGCGGTGCTGAGACCGCTTCAACATCAAGTTCCTGACCGTCGCACCTGATTATTTTCTGGTCCTCAAAAGCAAGGGGGGTGCTGTTGCTGAGAACTTTCTCGATTCGTTTCGTCACTCGCGCCCGATATTCCGGATGAACAAAATCCATAATATTCCGGCCTATCATATCTTTCTCCCTGGTGGCACGGAATAAATCCAAGCCGGCTTTATTTACAAAAACAATCCGTTTATCAACATGAACAACAATACCGTCATGAATAATCTTAAATAATTGCCGGAAGACCTCGGATTCGGTCAGTGTTATATCATTGGAAATACTGTGGCCTGTTTTATTTTCTCTAGGCATCTAATCCCTCACCCGCCAGCTATAACGCTCTAAGTGGCCAAAAATGCAAAGGCACAGTTGAATTTAGATATTCATTATTAATAAATTTAATCAAACTTATCAACTAAATTTTATATCCTTCAGATATCGTATTATCTTTCTCCAATATCTTTATCCACCATTACTTCTACGACTTTCTTCGACGACATAAATAAAACTAATCATTTTTTTTAAAAGCAAGTCCATTAAAATATTTCAAGATGGAATTGGCGTATGGTCAATTCCCCATACTGGCTTTAAATTATCCCTTATCAAGTTTTCCGCCCTTTTCCCCACCCGAACCTTAGCTGTTGTCTTTCAATGAACTAAACGACAAACCGGTCTTGGCACCGCCTTTGCATTTCATTAATCAAAAAAACAAGGAATAGTGAAACACAGGGGGATTTATGACCCGCAAAAAAAAGTCAAGAAACCAGGGGGAAAGAGAATTCAGGGATTCTTTCCTGTTTAAATTTTCCTCGAAGATATTGCTCAGCTTTATTGTAGTCGTCATTTTCCTGACCTTGACCCAATGTACCGTAAGGAAACCGGAATCACCTACCTGGACCACCAACCTGACCATACCGCTTATCAATCGCACTTACCCGATGCAAGAAATAATCAGCCGGATTGATCAGGCCGGCGTGATAATGGATTCTAACAGTAATATCATTTACACCATCACGGAAGAAATCGATACGGTATTCATCGACCAGGTCAATCTGACCCTTGACGACCTCTCTATAGCGCCCTTCTCGGAACATCTGGGTATCGTGAGCATCAAATCGCCATCCCGGGACTCAGTCATAGTCGGCCTGGATGAAATAGCTCCTTTGGCCCTGGGAGCGGGCGTCCCGATTCCGGAAACTACTTTTACCGTCGTCAGTCACCTGCCTTCCCTTACCGGTTTTTCTACGGCGACAATCGCCACCGGAGCAGTCGAAGTCATCATAGACAACAACCTGAACCTGACGATTGATTCCGTGTCCGTCAAACTGTTTGACGCCGCCAATGGAGATATCGTTATTGATTCCAATAAAACAACCACACCGATTACAACCGGCACTTCCGCCACGATTCCTTTATCTTTAAATGGTAAAACTGTTTCCAGCAATGTCAAAATTGAATCAACCTGCCATACCGGCGGAGGCGGGCCGTTTCTGGAAACCGCCGGCCTGGAGCTGACCAGCATTCTGGATTTTCCGGAAGACCTGACCGTCAGTGCGGCAACCGATGTAACCGTACCTTCGCTGACTCGCAATTTTTCCGATAACGTCGCCCTGCAACAGGGCAGTGACACAGATATAATCCATACCGCCACTCTGAGCCAGGGGACCCTGCAACTCGAAATTGTCAACAACAGCGCCCTTGACGCTACATTGACCATCACCCTGCCCGACGTGAAACAGGGGAGTCTGCCTTTTGTGACCCTGTGCCAGGTCGCGCCGGGACACGATACGGTTCTGAATGTGGATATTTCCGGCTTTACTCTGGAACCGTCGGACCTTTCCCTCCCCCAGCTGATTGACCTGAATGTTGCCGCCCAGGTACATGAAAACCTGATACCTATCGACGTTTCCGCCACCGACAGTTTCCTGGTTTCAGCCCTTATAAATTCCCTCGGTTTTTCTTCGGTGACCGGCGTCTTTTCCAACAACGAAACGGAAATCGAGCCGGTCAATCAGGAAATCGATGTTCCCAAAGGATTCGACCAGATTGAGCTGGCCGGCGCCGTGCTTATTATTAAAATTGAAAATACCGTCGGTCTGCCGGGATGGGTGGATGTAACCCTGGCCGGAGACAACGGTAAGACGTTACATATCAGTGACAGTATTACCGCCGGTATTAATGGCCTGGCGACCATTACCACCATTATCGACTCGACCGTAGCCGACTTCCTCTCCCCCGTTCCTTCGAATATCGACATCTCCGGCCTGGCTTCATTCGGCGACGGTGTTTCCACCGGCACCCTTACGGTCAACGATTATATCTATGCGGAAATTAATTTTATAGCCCCGCTGGAAATGGTTATCCACGAAACCCGGATAGAAACGGATATCGAAAGTGAGGATATAGAACAGGATGACATAGAGCTCATCACCGACCATGCCATCCAGACCAGTTTCATATACAACATCATCAATCACCTTCCCCTGGGTACGCAGATAAACATTTACCTTGGCGGCGACTCGGCTACCCTGTTCACCGAACCACAGCTGGTAATAGACAGTCTCGAGGTCGCAGCCGCTCCGGTCATAGCCGGAATCGTTTGCGATACGGTCTCCACCGGTACCCGGTCAATCGTCCTTGACAGTCTCGATATCAAAATACTCGAGAACAACCCGCTGTACATCGGTAGTGAAATTATCCTCAAGGATTCGGACGGGACGGTAAAACTGACCAGCGACGATTATCTCACCATTACGGCCCGCATTGAAGTGGAATACCTTTTTGACGGTAATTTCTGAGGAATGCAACTTTAATAATTTACCAAATAAAGGCAATGAAAAATTTATCAATAACAGGGTGGATACAATGAATAAGTTAAAAATTACATTGTCGATATGGCTGGCTTTAACGATGACTGCCGGGCCAGTTTTAGCTGGTGGGAATTCCACCGCGCGTTCGGTTGCAATGGGTGGTGCTTATACGGCTCTGGCTCAAGGACCCGACGCGGGCAAGTATAATCCGGCCAACCTGGGTCTGCGCGACTACCGCCGCACCGGGCTTGAAATCGTCGGTATTGGTGCTGATATTTCCAACAATGCCTTTTCTCTTGCCGACTATAACAAATACACCGGAGCCTTACTGACCAACGAGGACAAAGACGTTATCCTCGGTAAAATTCCTTCGGAAGGATTGAAATTATCCATCGATGCCGAGGTTACCGCGCTGTCGTTAGCGACCGGTTCTTACGCCTTTAACGTTACCGGGGTAGGGATTGCCGATATCAACATGAGCCGCGATATTTTCGAGCTCATCCTTAAAGGCAATACTTTTGCAGATACTATCAGTGTTAACGGCTCCTATTCCGACCTGGTCAGTTATGTCGCGGCGGGTCTTTCCTACGGCATGCCGGTCTATTCCAGCGGCTCGCGGCAGCTGGCGGTCGGCGCTACTTTCAAGTACCTGAGGGGTATCGCGATTGAGGAAGTGGTTGATATGGAGGGAATGGTCGCCACTTACGCTACCGGTTTTGAAGGAGAGGGACATCTGGTGGCGCGTACCGCGACCGGCGGTTCCGGTTACGCCCTGGACCTCGGCGCCGCTTTAAAGCTTAACGATAAATATACTCTTGGTGCCTGTCTTAAAAATTTTCTCAGCCACCTGACCTGGAACAAGGAAACCGAGGAACACGGCTACAACTTCAGTTTCGACACCATGACAGTTGATAATATGGAAGATGATTACATCGTTTCCGATGACTATACGGTACCCGTCGGTTCGTTTAGCAGCAACCTGCCTTCCACTCTGACCGTGGGCCTGGCGCGAACCTCCGGTAAACTCCTCTGGGCGGTCGACTGGCAACAAGGCTTCCACCGTAATACCGGCGTTTCTTCCAAACCGCAGATTGCGGCCGGCATCCAGTATTCTCTCATTGGTTTTATGCCCCTGAGAACCGGCTTCACCACCGGCGGCGACCGCAATACCACCTTCTCCTTCGGGTCCGGTCTGAATATCTCTCCCATCCATCTTGATTACGCTTTCGTAACCGGTTCGCCGTTTTCCGGATACTCGTCCAAAGGTCTTAACTTTGCCGTTTCGCTGGGAATTCATTTTTAAAGTTTACGCAACACCGGGAAACTGAAGGGAGAGTCAAGATGCCTGACACCGGGATTAAAATAACCGCTGGTAAATCATACGTGGCGGTAATAGCCGGCTTGATATGCTTAACCGTATCCGCCTCGGCCATGCCGCCGCATCCGGATATTTACAAACCGGACAGATCCGATAGTACCCAGCGGCAGGCGGTCATGCAACAGTTAAAAACCATGCGGCTTAAAGGACTTGATTCTCCGAATGATTTCTTTCTGACTCATCTTTCCTCCACTCGAAACCAGCCTGCCCGGGCAACAGCCGGTGCTTCTTTTAAAATACTGGCCATCTTGGTTGAATTTACCGACCAGCCGGCTTCGGTGGAGGAGGTTTTTTTTGATTCGCTTATTTTCCACCAGGCGGGAAGAACCATCAGGGATTATTTTAACAAGGTTTCCAACGGACAGATTGACCTGGTCACAACCTGTCTGCCGTCCCAAACCGGCTGGCAGACAGCCCCTAATCCCTACAGTTATTATACCGACGGTGCTTTTGGCACCGGTGACTACCCCCGCAACAGCCAGCGTCTGGTGCTGGATTTGGTAAACCAGGTGGACAGCCAGGTGGATTTCTCGGACTATGATAACGACGGGGACGGTTATGTCGATATTCTGCTGGTCATCCACAGCGGCAGCGGGGCCGAATTCACCCGGGACAGCGATGATATCTGGTCCCATAAATGGGTTATTCCGACCACTTCCAAAGACGGCGTGTACCTTCGGGATTACACCATCCAGCCCGAATTCTGGACCGACCCCGGAGATATGACAATCGGTGTTTACTGCCATGAACTATCGCACGGTTTCGGACTGCCGGACCTCTACGATACCGACGGCAGCTCATACGGTATCGGCTACTGGGGTATTATGGCTTACGGCAGCTGGAATGGCCCCGGTAACCGGGGCGGCTCACCGGCTCATTATTGCGCCTGGAGCAAGCTTCAACTGGGTCTGGTAAACGTGGTCGATATAACTTCCACTCATAATAACCTGGCGGTAGCGGCTGTGGAAACCAGCAGCACGGTTTACCGTCTGCGCACTTCTGGTATGGCGGCCAATGAATATTTTCTTATTGAAAACCGTCAACCCTATGACTATGACGCCTGTCTTCCGTCATCGGGCCTTCTAATATGGCACATCGACGACGGCAAAACCACCAACCGGGATGAATGGTATCCGGGGCTGGCAACCTCGCAGCATTATCTGGTCGCTCTGGAACAGGCTGACGGCCTTTTCGACCTTGAACGTAAATATGATTTCGGGGATACCGGCGACCCTTTCCCGGGAAGCACGAATAAGACCAGTTTTAACGCCGCCACCGTACCGGATAACAGTTCGTATTTTTACGGAACCTCCGGCTTCACGATAGATAATATATCCGCCTCCGATTCCGTCATGTATCTGGATATAATCATTGATTTCTCCGCCAGCCTGGATAATCCCGATAATCTTTTACCACGGAGAATCGAACTGAGCCAGAACTACCCCAATCCTTTTAATCCTCAAACCCGTATCGAATTTTCCACTACCACGAGCGGCTGGGGACAGCTTGAAATATTTAACGCCCTGGGACAAAAAGTAAGCACGGCTTATGAGGGCTATATCGCCGCGGGAACGACCACACTTTACTGGGACGCCCGCTCGGAAGACAATACCCCCCTGGCTTCGGGAGTGTACTTTTACAGGTTAAGTCTCGGACCTGACAGCGCTGTCAAGAAAATGTTACTTATCCGGTAATGTACCTTTTACCCGGCATGGCCGGTAATGTCCTCCCCCTTCTAGCCCATGCTAAAAAACCCCAGCACCGTCTGGGGTTTTTTATCAGTAAAAGTTTCTAAGAACTAATCCGTAGATTGATAAGTACTCTGATGTAGAACTTGTTCATTCCGCTGCATCTTTTTGAAACGGGTATGGCATGACTTGCACCGTTTCGGATCCTCGGTATAGCCACGCTCGGCGAAATATTGTTGAGCGGCGGTAGTAAAAACAAACTCCTCACCACACTCGCAACAGATTAGAACCCGCGGTTCAAACCTGTTACCCATAGAGATCCCCCTCTCTTTCGGTTGGTTCAAGTCAGCTTCCTTGCTGATTAAACACAGGGTATAAATTGTGTATGCTATTTATAGGTTTCTATAAAAATTATGTCAACAAAAAAAATAAATTCATGGGATTTATTATAAAAAAAACATCGACAACATCATCTTTATATGCCCTGTTAACAACCGCGTAAAAATCGACAAAAAATGACACGATTGGTTATTTTCAGGCGGTATTATGCGATAATATAGGTTTACCCGGAATTTCTTTAAGTCTTGCGGTCATCCGGAGTACGTGTTTTAAACTCAAAAATACTGGCCGGTACCGATTGAAAACTCCCACTTTTTATCTTCCCGTAATGCCAGGTCGATACGCAGAATTTTACTTTTAGCGGCTTTTTCAAAAGAAATGCGAAGACCGCACCCGATACTCCAGTAATAATCCTTAATACGCATCGGTTCCCCGGCTTTCCAGGTTCTACCCCAGTCGGCAAAAACCACTCCTCCAAAAATCACCGATAGAATTTCCTGGTCGGAATAAAAACGACCTTCCAGGTTGAATACATTCATCCGGTCGCCGGTCAGAAAATACTTGTTATACCCGCGCAAGGTATTGCTGCCGCCCATAATTAAATCGGAGGTGTTCTCAAGACGCCAGTCGGAAAGATACTGCCCCCGAAAAGCCAGCGTGAAAAAACTGTAGTGATTGTTATAATACCTGAAAGTGAACTGGGCTAAATGTCTCAAGTCTTTATCATGGCGGTATTTTATGAGGCGGTTGTAACCGACCAGCACCAAATTACCCCGGTAAAAAGCCCCCAGGGAACCGGTAAGGATGATATGATCATAAAGATGATTTTTAAAGTCCGGCTTAAACGCCCGCCCCCACGACAATTCGAACCTCTCCCCCAGGGTAACATCCTCGGTATAACTGAAGCCATTGATGCGTCTTAGCTTGATGAATTTTAAATTTTCCAGAGAAACACCCGGTGTCAGCTGGTGGTACACCGTATCATCAGGAAAAATAAAATTGACAGCCGGGTCGAAAACAACGCGGTCATAGGTACGTTCGTAATGATAATCATAAGACAAATTTATACCTATTTTCCGGGCATATTCCCCCCATCGGTAACTCAGGTAAAACGAGTTGATATCTCCGGAATAGTTTGATTGCGCTTTTTTCCGGTCATCGACATAAATATCCCGCCGTCCGCCTCGATTCGTATAAGACAGGCTGTAAGAAAAACTCTGGTTCAAGTTATAATAGGGACGGCCCAGGTAAATCTGCCTCATTCTGTTGACCGGCTCGTCACTGTAAGTCACATTGACATATAACGGGCGGCCTCCCAGTCTTTCGTCGATAAAACTGGCTTTAAAGAAATTGTCATCATTTTCCTGGAAAAAGTAATCACAGGTTATCAGTTGATTATACCCGAGGAAATTCTTTTCTTCAAAGCCCACCTGGTAATCGGTTTCATCGCCATCGTGCCTGATAGTCATTCCCCCCAGAAGGCTCCACTGGTCGATGGTTATTACCCGGACCAGCAAGGTCCCGTCGGTGAGAAGTTCCGGTTTCACCCAGGCGTCATAAAGGACATAACGGGCTCGTAAATTACGCCCGATTTCTTCGGCCAGCAGCGCCGAATAAGGCTCGCCTACTTTAAAGAGAAGTTCCCGTCTAATAACAGCCGCCCGGGTGACTATATGCAGTCTGTTGGCGGTTTTAAAAATAAAGTTGTCGTATCTTTTCTCGGAAGTATTATAAATGTCGCGATTTTCGATAACGATACTGTCGATAAGAAGACCATCGAAATTTATACTGGTGTCGATATCTTTATCGCCGGCGACAAAACGGTCGTTTAAGACGTTATCTGGAAAGGCGTAGCCGATACCGGTCAATAAAATTAAAAGTATAATTTTCAGTTTCAGTACCAATTCAAACTCCAAAATATTGAATTACATAAATTTCTTTTACCGAGTCAACAAAAGAGAGCTTGCGGACTGTCAGTGCCTGTCATCCCTCAAGTAATAACTTGAACAGGTCGATATTATAATGAATCATTAATTTACTTAAAACGAAGCTATGATTAAAAAGAAAATCGGTGACCTGTTAATAGAAAAGGGTTACATAAACCAGGAACAACTGGATGTAGCCTTAAAGGAACAGCTTTCCACCGGCAAACGGCTGGGTTCCATACTCATCGAAAAGGGTGTCATAACCGAGGAGCAGCTGACCTCGTGCGTATCCGAGCGCCTGGCTATCCCCAAGGTTTCGTTATCATCGATGGTAATTCACCCGCATGTCATCCAGCGCGTTAATGTGGAACTGGCCCGGCGATACATCCTGATTCCGATTTTTTATATCGGCAATACTCTGACAATTGCCATGGCGGACCCGCTTAATATAATAGCTATCGACCAGGTCAAATACCAGACCGGGTGTGAAATAAAAAGAGCCATCGCCAGCAGTTCCGAGATAAAAGCCGCCATCGAAAAATATTATTCCGTGGCCGATTCACTTAACGAATTCCAGGATAAAAACACCCAGGACAAGGCCGCCGACCTGTCTTCGGTAATTAAGCTGAACCATCAAACCGAAGAGCTCGAAACGCCGATTATCAAACTGGTCACCATGATAATTTCCAAGGCGGTCAACGAGAAAGCCAGTGATATCCATATCGAACCGGACGAGGACACGGTGCGGATCCGTTACCGGGTGAACGGCGTTATGCGGGAGGAAGCCGCTCCCCCTAAATCCATCCAGAATGAAGTCATTTCACGAATTAAAATAATGGCCGACCTCGATGTATCCGAAAAAAGACTTCCGCAGGACGGCCGTTTTATCGCCAATGTCGACGGCAACATAATCGACCTGCGGGTTTCCACCCTGCCCACCATCCATGGTGAAAAAATCGTTTTGCGGGTCCTCGACCGCCGCAGTCTGTACCTGTCTTTCAGGGAACTGGGTTTCAGCGAACACCTGCAGAAAGAATGGCTAAATGTCGTTTACAAACCGGAAGGTCTGGTTCTCATATCCGGGCCGACTTCGAGCGGCAAAACCTCGACTCTGTACACTACTTTACAGGAAATCAACTCCATTGAAAAAAACATCATTACTGTTGAAGACCCGGTGGAATATTCCCTGCCGCTTATAAATCAGATTCAGATAAATGAAAAGGCCGGTCTTAATTTTCCCTCTACCCTTCGGGCTATCCTTCGCCAGAATCCCGATATCCTGATGATCGGTGAGATTCGTGATATCGAGACGGCCCGGATGGCGATTCGTTCATCCCTGACCGGCCATCTGGTTTTCTCCACCATTCACACCAACGACGCCGCCTCGACCATCACCCGCCTGCTGGATATGGGTATTGAAAATTACCTGGTGACATCGGCTTTAAAAGGGGTTCTCTCACAACGCCTGGTTCGGACCAACTGCCCGCATTGTCTGGAAAGTTATCGGCCTACCGAAAACGTCCTCGAGCGAGCCGGCTTGTTGCAACAGGCCGGAGAATTTAATTTTCGCAAAGGGTACGGCTGTAACCAGTGCAGGGGGACCGGTTTTAAAAATCTCACCGGCGTTTTCGAATTCATAAAAATAACGCCGGAAATTACCGAACTGATTCTGAGCAATGCTTCCTTAAACCGGATAATCGAAGCCGCCTACAAATCAGGATTCAAACCCCTTTTCGAGGCAGGCCTGGAAAAGGTCAAAGAAGGCAGTGTCTGCCTTGAGGAACTTTTAAAGGAAACATCGCACCTCGAAAACAGTCCCGCTCCAGAACCCATAAAAGAGGGCAGTCTGGTCAATGCCGGTCAGATATAAATATCGCGCCGTCGCCCATGACGGAAAAGTACACAGAGGCGTTATCACCTCTCAGAACAGCGAGGCGGTGGAACAAATACTGGCTCAGCAGAATCTCTATCCGGTAACAATAGCCCCCGTAAAGGAAACCAAAGCTCTATCCTTCTTCGGTTTTTTAAAAGGGGTGGATTATGACAAGCTGATCAGTTTTACGACCAGTCTTTCCACCCTGCACAAAGCCGGCGTGCCGCTGTTACGAGCCCTTTCTATTATCAAAATCGGCCACGAGAACAGCCGTTTCAATTATGCTCTGGGACAGATTAAAGCCGATATCCGCTCCGGAAAACCTCTTTCCGAAGCCATGGCTGAATTCAGCGACCTCTTTTCACGAGTCTATATAGCCAGCGTTGCCGCCGGCGAAGAATCCGGCAAACTCGACTATACCCTTGATGAAATGGCTGATATCCTTGAAAAGGAAATGGAGATGAATCGCCAGATTAAACTGGCTATTCGCTATCCCCTGATTGTTATCACCGTTATCATCGCCGCTTTCGTCATCATGATGACCTATGTAATCCCCCGTTTTGTCGATTTTTATTCTTCATTCGGAGCGCAACTTCCCGCCCCTACTCGTCTGATGATAGCCGTCAGCAATGCCGTAACAAATTACTGGCCCCTGGTGCTGGGTCTTCTGGTCGTTTTCGGTTTTACTTTCAAGAAAATTATAAGCCAGGAAAAGGGACGCCTGTGGTTTGATCGCCAGCTTTTAAGTCTGCCTGTTTTCGGACAACTGATTATTAAAGGCAACATTGCTCGCTTTGCCATGATGTTCAAAATTCTTTTCAAGTCCGGACTACCGATTATCAAATCACTCGCTATTCTGGCGGCGACCATTAAAAACACCGTCATAGAACAGGAAATCAATCTACTGGAAGACCTGTTTAAAAAAGGCCGGGAAATAAAACTGCCGAATCCTGATTTTAAGTATATGCCGGACATGGCCTTACATATGATGGCAATCGGCCTTGAATCCGGCTCACTGGATGAAATGCTGGGTGAAATCGGGAAACATTATGCTAAAGAAGTTGGTTATACCGCTCGTCAGCTGGTTTCCATCATTGAACCCATTTTAACCCTCATCCTGGGTATTTTTGTGCTCATCCTGGCGCTTTCTATCTTCTTACCAATGTGGAATTTAATCAAAGTTTTTCAGGGGTAAAACTGAAGATTCCCAGGTGACCTTCCGATAATATAGAAAAATGTGTAATCATTAAAAAAAGTCATTATTCGGGAGGAAAACTCATGTATTCCAAGGCGAACCAAAAAGGTTTTACACTGATCGAACTGGTTATCATCATTGTCATTCTGGGTATTCTGGCGGCAGTAGCCATTCCCAAATACCAGGATATTTCCAGTGAAGCCAGAGAAGCCTCCTGCCGGGCATCGCTGGGTGGTCTGCGGTCAGCTATTACTATCTTTTACGCTAATCAGGCCGTGACCACTGGTACGGCTACCTGGCCCACCCACGCGGAACTGAGCACAATCGGTATGGTAATGGAACAGTCTATTCCCAAGAATCCTTATCAGAATGATGCCAATTACCCTGATTCGGTTCTTGATGCCGACGCCGCCAGTATAACCAAGGGACAGAATTCGGGCACCAATTGCGGCTGGGCTTATTCCGCCACTACCGGGGAAATCTGGGCTAATACGGCCGTGGCCAGTGAAAATAACTGGTAACAGAACTTTATGGTAACCGGTTCAAAGAACACGGCAACACTGACAAATTACCGGGGTTTTACCCTCATTGAACTGGTCATTATAATTGTAATCCTGGGTATTCTTGCCACGGTGGCAATACCCAGGTTTGGTGAAATAATAAACAGTTCTAAAATTAATGCCACGAAGCAGGAGATGGATGCTCTCAAGAAGGCTATTGTGGGGAATCCTGCCGTTGTGGCCGGGGGTGAATACATCGACCGGGGATTCGAGGGCGATGTCGGCTTTGTCCCTTTCCGGCTGGTTGACCTGATTATCAAACCGGATTCCATTAATGGATATGACCGGTTGACACGGCTGGGCTGGAACGGTCCTTATATCGACAGTTCCGAAAATCATTATCTGACCGACGCCTGGGGCAATAATTATATCTATCAACCCGCTAACCGCTGTCTTATTTCAACCGGAGGCGGAACTGACAGCATTATTGTAAATTTTTAAAAAAAAGTAACCTGTATGTCGGCTAATAAAACTATTCCTGCATTAAATAAATCATCCCTCATATCTCCGGAGGACAGCCAGCTGGCGGAATCATTGACCATTAAAGAAAAAGTTATCAAATCCCGGAGTCATTTTTTCTATGGCCGCCTTCTGTCATTCGCTTTCAACAGTAATTCCATTGAGATGGCTACCGTTTTTCGATTCGGCCAAAAGGTAAAACTGCTCGACGTACGCAAGGTTTATATCCCCGATGATAGCCGGACTGACCAGGATAAAATTTTTTTTATAAATCGCATAATTGAAGAATATTACCGGGAAATGGGGAAAAAATGCAAAAATATAATTGTATCCGCCTCCGGCCAGGAAACCGTCTTCCGTACCATCACCCTGCCCCGGATGAAAAAAAAAGAGCTTCAAGCCGCCCTGGAATTCGAAATAAAAAAACAAATTCCTTTTCCCCTCGAGGAATGTTATTACAACTACCGCCCGATAGCCCGGATTACTAAAAACGGCCGGGAATACCTGAAGTTATCAGTGCATGCCATAAGTCAGCGCTATGTCAGGGAAATACTAACTCCTTTTCGAAACCTGAATCTGAAAGTCACCTGCCTGTATAACACGCAGGATGTCATTGGGGAATTGCTCTCACGGTTGCCGTTCTTCCGGCAAGATACCAATTACGCCCTTTTAAATATCGGTAAAAACAGTTCTCAGATTTCCTATTACTGCGGTTCAACGCTTGAATTTACCCACGTCTCGTCGCTGGGGTCGTCCCTGCTCAGCCACCGTTTCGATGACGCCAAGTTTGAAAATTTTACGGAACTTCTGGCGGACGAAATCCAGAACTCCCTGGATTATTATACCGGTCAATACTCCAGCCATTTTACCAATCGTGTCTTCATCTATGGCGATATGTCCTATGCCGACGAGCTGATCACTCTTTTGAGCAATCGCTTTGGTTTTGAATTCTCACGCTTTCCGGCTGAGAATCTCGATTTCTGTCAGGACAAAGAGGATGAACTCTCTTACTCCCTGCCGGTCAGCCTGGCAGTTATCGCGGCGGCCAGCAGCACAACGCGGCTGGCCAATCTCCTGCCCCCCGAACAGCTTCTCGAACAACGAAAAAAAATCATTGACCGGGTCGGCCGGCTCGGTCTGATTTCCCTGGCGGCTCTGTTCTTTTATAACAGCTACATTGACCGGGCGCGTTTGAAAATAGACCAGACTTATCTCAGCGATTTGGAACAAAAAATCGCCGTTTATGAAAATTCACAGGCTTATGATACCTATAATATTTTAAAACGGCGAATCGCCGTCGACAAATTATACCTTGAAAAAATCAAAGAGAAATCAAGCTATCTCGGTCTTAACCTGAAAGAATTGTCCCGGTTGACCCCGGCTACAATTCGCCTTTATAATTTTGAGTATAATCCCACCCTGCCTGATAACAACATCATCCTTTACGGCGTAGTGAATACGGTGGAAGTACCACCGGAGCTGGTTCTGGCCGAATATATCGAAAACCTGAACCATTCACCCTTTTTCGACCATGTTAAAGTCAGCCGGCATATCAAGAACCTTACCAAAACCGGTTTCGAGCTGGATTTCCAGATAAGTTTACAGGGGATAATATGAGAACCCGGCTTTTTATTTATTACACCATTGTGATAGGGATAATCTGTACCTGGTTTCTACTTTTTCATTTACCGACCGACAAAAAAATCCAGCTGATAAAACAGCAGATAATTGAAAAGCAAAACCGCCTTACCGATTTCAATCAAACCCTGGCGGAACTGAGCAAATACGTTCAAACCAGCAGCAACCTGGAATCGCATAAAGTCGAGTTAAGCTCCCGGCTTTATTCAAAAGGTGAAATATTGAAGCTGTTTGGACAGCTCGAGAGTAATGCCGTAAAGAATAATCTTAAAATAACGGAAATCATCCCGCCACTGGAAGAACTTCTGGAATTGAACAAAACCGTTCCCAACTCGGAAGAGCCGCTGTTTTTAAACATTACTTTGAAACTGGAAGGCGATTACATCAATTTCGGAAAATATATAAACCAGCTGGAGAGAGCTTCCTTTTTCAGAGGAATTAATTTCTGCCGTTTAAGCAGTCCTCCGAAGAACCCGACCGGTTTGAATCTGGCGGTCACTTTCAAAGCTTTGCTGGGGCATATCGGAGAGAACAAATGAACGAAAAAACGCGTAAAAAGATTGTTTTCGCAGCGCTGATTATTGCGGTCATCTGGGGTTATTTTAATTATGAACGTCCTGAAAAACCTGTCGTGAATCCGACACCATCGAAAGCCACCCGGGCAGCCGCTGATTCTCCCCAGAAAACCACTTTAGCCGGGGACCTTATCGAAGCAAAAAACGCCGCCGACTGGGGAAGCGACCCTTTCCGGATAAAAAACAGCAAGCAGGTTACCCGCCAGGGCGGCAACTGGGTGGTCACCGGGATACTCTACCACGAAACCACGCCGCTGGCTTATATCAACCGCACACCCGTGCGTGTCGGTGATACCATCGACAATGCCCGTGTTCAGAAAATCGAAAAAAATTACGTCACCCTCCAATATAATGGACAGGAAGTAAAAATATATTTTGCTGAAGGTTAGGTAAAATGAGAAAGATAATTACTGTCTTAATATCAATATTTTTAATCATGCTCATAGCCGCCGGTAAATCTCAGGCCGGGCCGGATAAAATATCCCTGAAACTAAAGGCGGTGCCGCTGGTTGATGTCCTGAACATGATCGCCCTGCAATATAAACTTAATTTAGTCGTCTCCGGCGAAGTTACCGGCGAAGTGACCATTCACCTCGAAAATGTCGATATCTTCACCGCCCTGAATACCATTTTAAACGCCAACGGTTATAATTATTTTATCAAGGACGAAGTCGTGGTGGTAAAACCCCGGGAAATTGACGCTGAGGGAGAATATCAATCACAGCTGGTCACCCTCAAATATATCAGTCCCGAAACCGCCCGCAAAGCTCTGGAACCGCGTCTTACCCCGAAAGGAAAAATCATTATTCTTGACCCGGCTGCGGATGGCCAGCAAAATATACCCAAAAACTTCCAGGCTAACCGCATTCTGATAACGGAACGAATTACTCTGATTGACGAACTTATGAAGATTATAAGTGAAATCGATGTACCCGAGCGGCTCGTACAAATTGAAGCCAAAATCATCGAAACCACTCTGGATAACAGCTCCAAACTTGGTTTTTTGTGGCCCTCGGCAGTCACAGCCAAAATGGGTAATGCCGAAGGCCTGACAGCAACCGAACCTTCCACCACGACCACCACCGCAACCAGCCCGGCCGGCATATATGATTTCGAACGTGAAAGCGGCAACTGGGGCAAGCTCTCCGTCCAGGAACTGGGTCTGGTTCTGGACCTGCTGAAGAAAACCGACAACACCAAAGTGATCTCCGACCCGCACATCACCACGTTGGAAAATCACGAAGCTGAAATTGGAGTCGAAACAGTCTATCCTATCCAGACTATCAACCGCTTTTCCGAAGGCGCGGTCATCCAGGATATAGTCACCTTCCAGGATGTGAAAGTAGGCATAACGCTGAAAGTCACGCCGCGCATAAACGTCGACGGTAAAATTACACTGGAAGTCAACCCGACTATTGAAGATATCATCGGTTATGCGGGCACGGAAGAAGGCAACCGTAAACCAATCAAGACCGCCCGTTCGGTTAAAACCCGCATCACCGTCGATGACGGCGAAACCATCGCCCTGGGAGGTCTCTTAAAGGAAAATGAAATTAAAATTGAACAGAAGGTACCCCTTCTGGGATATATCCCGATACTCGGACGACTATTATTCACCAATAAATCGGTGGAGAAGAAAACAACGGATTTAATAATCCTGATAACGCCGCGGATAGTTAAATAAATTACCTGGCGAGCCGCCATCGCTGAGAACGGCTGAAATACAAGTGCAGGGTGAAGACCAGTAAAAACAGGTCGAATATTATTGACCGCCAGGCTTTATAAGAAGCCGCCCCGGAGGCTTTGAAACAACCGCAATCAACACTTAAGCCCCGGTATATCGTCGTATATAAGGCAATAATAAAAACAATTGTTAAGACATTAGCCCAGATAACTGCCCCCCGATAATGGATTCCGAATACCAACGCCAGGCCGCAGAGTAGTTCCAGCCAGGGTAAAATCAGGGCTATTAAATTGATTAAATTCCCCGGAACGAGATGATAAAACCAGATGGAGCGGGCGAAGGAGCCGGGATCAATTACTTTATAAAACGAAGCATAAATAAAAACAATCCCGACCACCAGGCGTGAAATCATGGTAAGCAGGTCGTTATCGATCAACCGCCGCAATTTTTTCTCCTTTCTATCTCGAGGCTGAAGCGCTCCCATTCACGCGAGCCTCCGAAAAAGATAGTGACATCAGAATAACCATATTCAGCCAGATTCCGAGCCAGATGAAGCGACTGGTCACATTCTTCGCCGGAACAAAAGACCACGATAGGCTGGTCAAAAGCAACATGACCCAGAGATGAATCAAAATACAACTTTAGATCGCCGTCCGGCAGGTAATCGAAAGGGATGTTGATTGACCCGGGAATGGTACCGCACTCGAATTCCTCCCGTTCACGGGCATCAATAAAAATTGTCCGCTTGGTACTATGTTCAAAATGGGCGGTATTTATATCGATAAAGGGCGGGTCATTTTCATCGGCATCTGGCGGTATGATCGGACCATCGCTGCCCGACAGATTCCGGTAAGCGCCGATATATTCTATCTTGTTGGGGGAAAACAGATTGGCTCCCAAACCAAGAATCGCTGCTATGACCAGTAATATTATTGCCTGCTTAATCGCCATTACCCGATGTTCGTTTTTCTTAACAATTGCTATTGTATTATACTAACTTAAGGTGCGGAAAGCTAAATTAATTTAAATAAAAAAACAGGGCTCAAAAAGTTGAGCCCTGCAAAATTTAAAAAAATACAGGACGATACTGACACTAACAATTATAATTGACGTCGAAAAAACTGCTTACAGCAACATTCTTCTTGAAACTTGAATTTATCAAGGTGTATTGCCCATTCAAAATCTTTCCGACTACGGCAGCAAATTTGTTCGGAGTTAACACCTGTAAACCATATAAGTGCCAGTAATCCTTTTCACCAACGGCCGCAAAATTTTCGGCCTCTTTTCTCTTTGGCATATCGACTCCCTATTTATGTTATCTCCCCTATTACATTGGCGGTTGCAGGAGTATGTTGTTATCAAGGATATAGCAACCTCATTCATAAGTATCAATGTCACCGTTGATACCAATTAGAGACAGATAACAACATAAAAGGGACCAAAAAAATACTTCCTATCACCTCCTTTAAAGACCAAAGGGTTTCAAGGTGCTACAGAAAAAATTCTATTACCCCATTTTATACTAAAAATAATACGCTTACCTGTCAAGAGAAATTTGAAGACTTTTTAAAATAAAAATGTATGCAACCGGGTTCAGTCTATCAGTAATTTGTTTAACTTCTTGATTGCCCGTTGCTTATATATATTTACCACCTGCTGGGTGATGCCCAGGATATGGGCTATTTCCCGCTCTTTTTTCCCGTTCAGGAAATATTTCATAACCTGTTCCTGGCGCGTTGAAAGCGAATTGTCAATATGCCACCTGAGGTCATGACGTAATTTATCAATCGACAGATTTTCACTGGCATATAACCTCAATAAAAGTTTCCCGATCAATATTTCAGTGTTCTCCATCTCTTTCCGTGGCACCATAAATCAATTCCCGGTTAATAATTCAAGTTGTTATTTTCTCTAATCTTATCAAGCTCGGTTACGGTGATGGCAAACTTCTGAGCTGTCTCTTCTCTTATCTCCGTCAGAGCTACTCTTTTTTCGTAATTGGAAAGGTCGCCGGGTAGTTCCGAATATCTTTTCTTGTAATAGCTTAAAATCAGGGCGTGCTTATCCGTAAGCGAATTTTCTTTTTTATCCGGCGACTGCAATTTCATTATTTTCTGCTCCTGAAGAGAAACGACTTCTTTCAGGGAATCAATGGTATCGGCATAAGCTTGCTCGGTTTGCTCAAACTTGCCGGAAAACTCAAGTTCTTGTCTGTCAACGACTTGTCTTAGCGAATCAACTTCACCGCTGAGCCTTTCAACCCCTCGGGTTCCTTCTTCATACCCTTTTTCATAACGGTTTTGCTCGCGGGCTTCCTGACGATGTACCTGATAATAACTGACGGCAATCACTATTATTAAAAGTAATATGGCCAGAAAAATCTTTTTCATATTTTCATTCTCCTGACCGGTATATAATTTCCATGAATTTTTAATGTCAAGTTTGAACTTTTTCGAAAAAAAGCCCGGTCCAAGCTGTTTAACAGGCGGGCGAAGTTTATATGTTACGGGTAGATAATTTCAGAAAAACGGCTTAATCCTCGACAACTTTCTCCTCGAGGCTCTTTAATGAAAGGTGCTCTTTCTTAAGATAATAAAAGCCCATGACGGTCACAACGATATACTGGGTAGCATGCAGAACAATAGCAAACGACAGGGCGTCTTCTTTACCGATACCATAAATCGACAGGGTCAGGAAAGTGCCGGCATGATAAACCCCGATGAACCCGGGTGACGAGGGAATAAGAATCGAGATGGAGACGATTACCAGCAGAACAAACGAAGCCTCCAGGGGCAAATCGAAACCAAAAGCGATAAAGACAAAATAATTGGACAGGCCCATGATAATCCAGATAATCATGGTTTGAACGGCCACCAGAGTCAGCATTCTCATATCGGTGATAAACTCCAGCCCTCGAGAAAATTTGATGACAACCGAAAGAATTTTTTCTTTCTGTTTTTCAGGTAAGAAAAAGAACACTTTAAGGATCAGTTTTCCTGACGGGACGGGTCTGACAGCCAGAACAATTATGAAAAGAATACCTAAAACAGCAATGGCGGCGGTAAGATAGGTACCGGTGCGGATATTATCCGGAATTATGGGGTGGGAAACAGCCAGGACAGCACCGAAAATCAAAAGCAAAGCCACCAGGTCAAAGACCATTCTCTCCACGAAAATATTAGCCAGCGAAGCGGATTTGGTGATGCCACGGTCCTGCATTGACAAAGAATACGCCCGGACGAACTCACCCAGCCGCAAAGGCAGAATATTATTGGCCATAAAACCGATGCAGGTAGCGGCCATGAGTTTGTGAAAAGCGACTTCCTTGACCGGGCGAATCATATATCTCCAGCGGTAGGCACGAAGGTACATGGTGAAGATGATCAGCAGGATATTAGGAATCAGCCAGAGGTAATTGGCACTTTTCAAAGCCGCCAGCAGTTCCTTAAAATCAATATTATAAAATAAAGCCGCCAGAAGTATCACTGACACCAGAAAACCAAAAAGAATATACAGGTTTTTTTTCTGTTTTATATTCATCTTTATGATTTTAAAACTTCCTCTAAAACCACTTCAAATTTTTTAGCGGCGTGATCCCAGTTAAATGTTTCCGCCCATTCGAGCGCCTGTTTTTCCAGACTTGAACGAAGATTATCATCCTGCAACAACAGCAGGATTTTATCTGCCAGCCGGTCGATATTGCCGTATTCATACAAAAAGCCGGTCTGGCCGTCTCTGACGGAATCTTTCAATCCCGGAACATCAGATGCCACCACCACCGTTCCCACCGAATTGGCTTCGATATTGGTCAAACCCCAGCCTTCCTTCAACGAGGGCAGCACCGCAACATGAGCCCGGCGCATCCGTTCCACCTTGTTTTCCGTACTTACGAATCCGGGGAATTCAATATCCGCCTCCAGACCCAGTGTACCGGCCAGTTTTTTCAACGACGGCAGATAATCCCCGGTCCCGACAATCATCAGCCGGGCATCCGGTAAGACACTCTTAACCTTTTTAAAAGCGCTTATCAGATGCTGAATCGATTTATATTTTTTTATCCGCCCGAGATAAAGGATGGTTGGTTTTTCATATTTTTTTACTTGAGGGTCGAAAGAATAACGAACCCGGTCAATGCCACAGTGAATAACCGAGATATCCTCCCTGGGAACACCTCTGACGGCAATATCATCAGCCGTGGATTCCGAGATGACATTATACTTCTTCCCCCGGTAAACATAAATCAGAGGTTTTTCCGCCAGGTATATATATGTCCCCAGGATAAAATTTATTTCCTGGAAAACGGTGGTGGCAAAAAGATGAGGAATAACCACCAGGGTTTTCAGGTTCAAATATAAAGGGGTATAGAAAGGTATCTTATTGATATCTTCGACCAGGATATCGAATTTTTGACGACGGACGATGCGGCGAAGATGAAAGGGGGCTACCAGATTGAAATTATAGCGGTTGCCCCTTCTTATGATTTTCACCCCCTCGACTGATTCCTCGGTCCGACAGCCTTTAAAACCGCTGCAAAAAAGAGTAACTTCATGTCCGTATTCGACCAGCCGGCGAAGCAGTTCTTCCAGGTGCACCTCGGCTCCCCCGGCATAGGGATTTTTTAAGTCGTTCCAGTTGAGAGCCAGTATTTTCATAACCGTTTTTATTTTGAAGTTTCTAATTTGTATTCTTTTTATCGGAAGCTTGCCGGGCTTGCTCGCGTAACTGGTTAAGAAATTGTCTGGCCTGGTTATCGGCGGGATTATGAGTTAACCAGGTTACGAGAAGTTCATCGAGGCTGGCCAGTTGGTCGTTTTTCACGTACAGTCGGATTAATTCTTCAAAAGGCCGGGTATAACCGGGAAATTCAGCCAGCAGGTTTTTGAAAATCAATTCCGCTTCATGCTCAAGGCCCAGTTTTCGTTTGGTACTGCCCAGCAGATATCTCATATATTTCTGGTCTCCGGCCCGCGCCTGTTTAATCAAGGCATCCAGTTCATCCGCTTTCCCTGCTTCGGCATAAACGAGCGCCAGAGAATTTACCGGGTCAGCGGCGTGCGGAATTTTGTTAACCGCCCGCAACGCCACCCGCTCGGCGTCTTCCAGACGACCGGCTCTCAGAAGGGTATCGGCCACGATGGAAAAAGCACTGGCAATATTCAAGGTGGTACGCAGGGAAGCTTCATCCTTGTAGATGCGGTCGTCATCCAGCCCGCTCAGCCGGACTCTGACTGTGTCCGTCAAAAAAGCCAGGGACTCATCCACATTTACCGTCATGCGGGGTCCCTGTTTCTTCAGGTACCACTTAAAACCGCTCAGCTCCAGCATCGAATCAATCTGGTAACCGTGATACTGGCGCGACGAAGAACTGGTCGTGATGCAAAAATTGATAGGCAGGCTGTCGGCGTTGTTATCGATGATATCGTCGACCAGTTGATTATTCAGACGAAAAGTCCTGCCGTCCGGCAGACGATACGGCCGCAGGGAATCAATCTGGGCGTCGGTCCAGCTCAGTTTAATACCCAGGTAATCGCGTACCTGCTTGATATACCAGAAGGTTTGAGCCAAAGAGAGGTTAACCAGCTTGACATCATCACTAATACCATAGACTTTCTGCAGACACCAAACCGGAAAGGTGTCATTATCGGCATTGGTGAATAAAATAGCGTTTTTATCGGCGCTGCTCAATAGATTCCAGGCATAATCGAAAGGAATAAAATTATTGGAACGGTCGCAGCGATGATAATTGCCGGCCAGGGTATAAACCGGCACCAGCAAAAAAACAAAAAGCGAAGCCAAGATTACCTTTTTAGGGCCGGTACTGAAACCGTTTACCATTTCCCTGACGAACTGCATCAAAACCGCCAGACCGAAACCTATCGCCAGTGCGAAAAGGACGAAATGGGGGGTGAAGAAATAATCACGGTCGCGTACTTCGAGATAATCCGCCCCGGTGACGGGATGTTGCCTCATGCCATCGGCAAAATTCATATAAAGAACCAATCCCGCCGAGGTAATCAGGACCAGGATAAAAAAGAAAATTCCCGGCGGCGGTTTGCGGCGGATAATTTCCCACATGCCGTATAAACCAAGGACAAAAATAACTAAGAATTTTTTACCCAGCGGACCATATTGCTCACTGAAAAAGCCCCAGAAACCCATCCGCCGATAATTACCAAACTGGTTAACCCATTCCGCCCGGCGGGTGAACATCCGGGATATCATCGACTCCGAACCATACTGGCGGCGCTCCAGAAAATTGATGGTTGTCTCAATTCCCTCCGAGGGATTATTTTCGTTTATAAACGGGTCCTGAGCACTCCGGATAGGAATAAACAGGTGAACCGAGAAACCGGCCACCGTCACCGCCAGTATCGCCAGAGCGGTTTTCCATTCCGTCATCTTAAAAAACAATCCCATAATCAGAATTACAACAATCGCCGCAACCAGGCCATAGACAAAAGGCATAATACCGATTATTATCATGGATGTTCCGAGAACAGCCACCAGAATCGGCCAGCGGATATATCTCCAGGCAAATATGCTCAGAATGAATATCAGAAAGGCCGTCAGTATGATAAAATTGATATAGCCCCTTATATCCAAAAGTAACAGGCCGGTCATAAAACCGGCCACCAGAATAAAAAGGGAGACTGTCAAACGATGTTTATCGGGTGTTGGAGAGCTTTTTCTTTCCCTGAGATATGTATAAAGGGCATATAACGCATATAAAAGCATTAGACAGAAAACCACGCTCCCCAAGATTGATAACCGACTTGACCAGATGGTTAAATCAGGGGCAGATTCTCCTCGTCCCGGCTGTAGTGCCCTGATAACAAAAACATATAAAGGTGCCACTGACAGAAGGAAACCGGCTCCGACCAGAAGCAGGTAACGGGGAATGCGGTCAAAGGAAAAAACATAAAAGGCATAGAATATCATTACAATGACAAGCGGGATATAATAAGGAATCTCTCCGGAACGTGACGACATGGTAAAAATGAAATAGAGTTCAAGAACAAAGAAAACCGCTACCAGGAACCAGAATTTAATCGGCGTGTCTTTTTTCAAAATGAAAAAAAGAGCCACAATCGGTAAAACCATAAAGACTGTCATATGAACACCAATGCCGAGAAAAGCCAGGAAGAAAACCAGCAGCATCACCCGGTCGGCGAAAAAAGTGCCCCCTCTAACATAATAAATCAGGGTCAGCCAGACGATGATAATCATCATAAGCATGGCCAGGCCATAAACCTCCGCCTCAACCGAGTTGTTCCAGTGAGTCAAACTAAAAGCCAGAAACAGCGCTCCGACGGCGGCTCCGCCATAGATAAGCACCCGGCTGTACAGGGACCGGTCATCTCCAAACCAGAGCCGTAACATCCGCACGGCGGTTAAATAACCAAAAAAAGAAGTGAATGCCGAACTGACCGCGGAAAGCAGATTCACCCGGGCAGAAAGGTCCGCAAAAGTCGGCAACACGGCGAAAAGTCTGCCTATCAAAACATATAACGGTGTCCCCGGAGGGTGTGGAATACCCAGGATATGGCTGACGGTGATGAACTCCCCGCAATCCCAGAAAGATACGGTGGGGGCGATGGTTAATAGATACACCACCAGGGAGGTCAGACCAACCCCCAGACCAACGAAGAAGTTGGTCCGGTCAAAATCCTTCGAAATAATCTTATGCATTAAAAATACAAAATAAAATCGGTCGTGCGTATTTATCAGAATGCCTTACAGACCGATTATTTATTTTCATCAAGTTGTTAATATAACGATTTAAACTTACTTGTCCAGTATCATTGTACCTCGAATTTGCAGACTACGATTAAATTAAAAAATATCAGAAAGAATCTATTTTTTTCAAAAAATTATCTAAAATGCCGTTTATGAACGAAGGTGATTCCCCGGTCGAAAATTTTTTGGCGAGCTCGATAGCTTCATTAAGAGCCACCTTGGCGGGAATATCAGGCATATATTTTAATTCCACCATGGCCATACGGAGGATTATCAAGTCCAGTTCAGCAATACGCTTGATATCCCAGTTTCTGACAAGTTTGGATATGATATCATCAGCCCATTTTTCATGCCGGCGAACTGACAGGAAAAAATTACGGGCAAACTCAATATTTTTAGGCGCCAGTTTGGAATCTTCAATTATCGTGTCGACGATATCATCGGGAATGTTCTCAGGTACTTCACAGGCATAAAGCGCCTTAAGAACCACAATGCGAGCCTTGCGGCGTGGCGATTCTCTCATTTTTTTTAATCAATCAGGCGATAAAGATTAACCATCTCAATCGCCGCCTCAGCCGCCTGCCAGCCCTTATTCCCGGCTTTAGTCCCGGAGCGTTCAATAGCCTGTTCCAGGGTGTCGGCGGTAACCAGCCCGTAAATAACCGGTCGACCAGTTTCTAAGGCCAGGCGGGCAATACCTTTGGAGGCTTCGCCGGCAATATAATCAAAATGCGGCGTCTCCCCGCGAATAACGGCTCCCAGGCAGATAACGGCGTCATAACGTCCCGACCGGGCCATTTTAGATGCCATATAGGCAATTTCAAACGCCCCCGGCACATAAGCCACTTCGAAATTCTCTTCCTTCCCGCCGTGCCGATACAGACAATCAAGAGCACCATCGAGAAGTTTATCCGTTAGAAAATTATTAAACCGGCTGACCACCAGACCGCATTTGATACCGGTGGCATCCAGCTTACCTTCCAGTTTTTTAACATTCATAATCGCCTCAATTGGTTTTTTTAAGTTTTAATAAATGTCCCATTTTATCCCGCTTTGTTTCCAGGTAGTGGTAATTGTACTCCGAGGGTTCCATCTGAATCGGAACCCGGTCGGTAATTTCCAGGCCATAGCCTTTCAGACCGATTACCTTCTTGGGATTATTGGTCAGTAACCGAATCGACGTCAAACCCAGGTCCACCAGAATCTGGGCGCCGATGCCGTAATCGCGAAGGTCGGCTTTGAAACCCAGTTCTTCATTCGCCTGCACCGTATCCCGACCGTTATCCTGTAGATGGTAAGCCAGGATTTTGTTGGCCAGGCCTATCCCCCGGCCTTCCTGCCGCATATACAGAATAACCCCGGTTCCTTCCTTTTCGACCATCTGCATGGCAATTCGCAACTGGTCGCCGCAATCACAGCGACAGGAACCAAAAACATCGCCGGTCAGGCACTGGGAGTGTACCCGGACAAGTACATTTTTACGTCCCGAAACCTCGCCCTTGACCAGAGCCAGGTGATGATGATTATCGATATCCGACCGGTACATATGCATAGTAAAATTACCATACCGGGTGGGCATGTTGACGGTGGTGACCCGTTGCACCAGTTTCTCCGTCTGCCGCCGATAGGCAATCAGGTCATGCACGGTTATCAGTTTCAGGTTGTGTTCCCTGGCAAATTGATAAAGGCGGGGCACACGCGCCATCGTACCGTCGTCATCCATAATCTCACATAAGACGCCCATGGGTATAAGACCGGCCAGACGGGCCAGGTCAACCGAAGCTTCAGTATGCCCGGCGCGGGTGAGCACCCCGCCGTCGAGAGCCCGAAGGGGAAAGACATGTCCGGGGCGGCCCAGGTCTTCCGGCCGGGTCTGTTCATCCACAAGTTTCCGGATTGTCACCGCCCGGTCGAAAGCGGAGATACCGGTCGTTGTTCCCTCCAGAGCATCGACTGAAACCGTAAAACGCGTGCCCAGGCGGGCGGTGTTCACTTCCACCATAGGGTGCAGTTTCAGCTGTTCGATTCGCTCCCCGGTCATCGGCACGCAAATCAACCCCCGGCCGTGCTTGGCAAAGAAATTGATCGCTTCGGGCGTCGCCTTTTCCGCAGCCATAATCAGGTCACCCTCATTCTCCCGGTCCTCATCATCCACCACAATTATGAATTTACCCTTACGAATGTCCTCCACCGCTTCCGGAATACTGTTAAACTTTATATCATCAGTCATAACTACCAACCGCTTTCTTTGAGTAAGTCTTTGGTTACTCCGTTCTTTTTCCCTCGGCTAATAAATCTGGCAATATATTTTCCAATTAAATCGAATTCCATATTAATGCGGTCGCCGGTTCTCAAACCGCCCACCGTCGTCACATTGACCGTGTGAGGAATAAGATTGACCGTCAGCCATCCCGGTCGGCACCGGTTTACCGTCAGCGACAAGCCGTTAAGGGCAATCGACCCTTTCTCAACCACGTAAATATCATATTCCGGGCTGAAATTAACCGCCAGCTCCCAGGATTCGCCGAGCGGTTTCAAGTAATCGACCACCCCGGTATCGTCGATATGACCGCTGACGAAATGCCCGCCCATACGGTCGCCGGCTTTCAGCGCCCGTTCGATATTTATCCGGGTCCCGACTTTGTACCGGTCAAGAATAGTTCGGGAAACGGTCTCCTGCGAAGCCTCGACTGTGAAACAGTCTTTATTTATATCCACCACCGTTAAACAGGCGCCATCGCAGGCAATCGATTCCCCGAGTTTAAGTTCTCCTGCCGGCAACGTCGAAGCTACCCTGAGAATGGAATAATTCCCGCGGTATTTAATTTCCCGGATTATACCTGTCGTCTCTATCAAACCGGTGAACATAATTTATTTATCCCTTTTCTGGTAACCGATAAAAACCGTGTCCCGTCCTCTGAAAGTTATTTCTTCATGTTCGAAAGTAATCGCCTGCGACAGTTTTTTAACCGCCAGGTCACCGACCGCCTCAATGCCTCTGCCTATCACCAGCGGTGTCGTAATAATCACGTATTTATCCCACAAACCGGCTTTTAAAAAGGAGGTGACCAGTTTTGCCCCGCCTTCAACAAGCAGCGAACGCAACCCGAACTGAGTAGCTTTGGCAACGAAGTCATGCAGGTCGATGTGACCATCCCGGTTTTTCTTCACTTTCCAGATAACAGGTTTATTCATTTTATTATTCCCGGTAAACCGGGCAATAGCCGAGCCCGAGGAAACCAGGATGGTGCGGTAATCCTTATTATCATTCAGCAACCGGCAGTGAGGGGGAATACGGAGGGAACCGGAGATAATTATCCGATAAGGATTTTTACCGGCAACTCTCCGGACGGTCAAGGCCGGATTATCGGCGCGTACCGTGCCTGCACCCACCACCACGGCATCCACTTCGGCGCGAAGCTGATGAGCCAAATCAAGTGAGTCCGTGCCTGAAAGCCACCGGGAAGCACCCGTGGCCGTGGCTATCCGGCCATCAAGGGACTGTACCGTTTTCAGGATAATGAAAGGTCGGTTATTAAATAGATTTCCAAAATAAATTTCATTTATCCGAAGCGCGGCTTCCTTTAACAACCCGCCCGATACTTCAAGACCCGCTGTGGCAAGCGCTTTAGCTCCCCTGCCATTGACGCGGGGGTCAGGGTCCTTGATGGCATAGATAACCTTTTTAATACCAGCCTTAATGAGCCTGTCCGTGCAGGGACCGGTCAGACCGGTGTGGCAGCAGGGCTCCAGAGTAACATATATAACAGCACCTTCGGCTTTTGGACCGGCTTTTTTCAAAGCGCTTATCTCGGCATGGTCGCCCCCGGCACGCCGATGATAACCCTCACCCACGATAACACCCTCCCTGACTATCACCGCCCCCACCATCGAGTTGGGCGCGGTTCTCCCCCGGGCTCGAACCGCCAGGTCAAGAGCCCGTTGCATATATTCTCTGTCAGCCGGTGAAAAGCCGTCCTTTTTAGCCATAAAAAAACCCCAAATATAATTCGGGGTCAGAGGTAGATATACCCATCCGCCTTAATAAAGGACTGTATCTTCTCCCATCCGGACTTTAACCGTCGGCGCCCGAATTGCACAGGCTCAACCAGTAATTTATTCTTCCGGTTCGCGGGCTATCACCGCCGATTGAGGAATTCCACCTCACCCCGAAGATTATATCAGGAATATATATGGTTTCCCCGAAAAGGCAACAGCTTTTTTGTTTTAATTATAAGATTGATTTAATGATACGGGGGAAAATAATTCCCACCGGAAAAAACTTTCAATGCCCCGTAACCGATTCTACCGAACTTCCGCTTTCTCCCCCAGCAGACATTCATTTATTTTACGGGCTGAACGGTCAATGATATTCAAATACCTTTCCTGACCGGTACCTTCCATAGTCGGCTGTGTTTTTAAAATTTCCACCGACCCCATAATACCGGTCAAAGCTGATTTAACCCTGGTACGGAAGTCGCCATCCCAGTTTCTCTTATTTTGGGTTTGCATAAACCGGTGGTGACTATCCTGGCCGGGCATGGTTTTCCTTCGAGCCACATAAAGTTGCAGAGCCATCGACAGCGCCAGAGCGATGCTGTTTATAAAAAGAACATCCAGATGACTGTATTGAAAACGTTTCCAGGCTCTTCTTTCAGCCAGAGTGATAACGGCAAAAACCCTTTCTCGAAGTTTAACCGGCACCAGCAGGGCGGTCGCCAGACCGCGGTTAAGAACGATCCGGGCTTCATCATCTGACATCCGTTCCCCGGTTGCCGACTGGGTGACCAGCATCTGCCGACCGGTTTTAACTACCTGTTTATGACAGGGCATCATTGAGACTGGAATCGTCCGGCGGAGCGGAATAAAATCATTCACCGAAGGTTGCACCCGGAAGACCCGCGGTTTCAAAGTCCGGGCCCGTTCCTCGACCGTGGAGATTTTTACCAGGGTGGTTTTTATCTCTTCATAAATCACCGCCGCCGCTTTTTCAAAAATATTTTGAATGCTGACATGCTGCCCAATTTCATTAACAAAACCGTTTATCAGAGATATTCGGCGTTCGCGCACTGCTACCTCCTCGCGGTTTTTCTCAAGGCTCAGCAGTTCCATCAGCAACGGCGTAATATGATTCAGCATTTCCACATGGGAAGGACTATAACAACCCTTTTCTTCTGCCGCCGTCATGAAAACCCCCTCGATTTGACGGCCATGCAGCAAGGGTATCGCCGCCACGGCTCTTAAACGGTTGCTTTTGAATATTGTCTCAAGGTCGGTACGGTTAATTTTATTCAGGTCATTGATAATTTGAGACTGCCCGCTATCCATCACCAGGCCCGTGATGTAATTGTTGCCGAGCATGTTTATATTTTTTTCTTCAAGCACAGTTTCATTAATGCCAACGGTAAAACGATGCATCCGGGAAGTGCCGTGGTTGACCACTACCATCGAAAGATAATCGGCAGGAATATGCGTTTTTAAAATTTTACAGACAGCCGCGAGGTTCTCTTTTAGATTTTTCTCCATGGTAATCGAATCTCTTAAAGTCGCTTTCAGTTTTTCCACCCGCGAAATGAAAGTTTCCCTCAATGTCATCTGCCGGGACTGAATTTTACGTGTAATAATATCCGCGGCTATTTTCAGGTTCAACCGACCCTCGCGGTCACAAAGATTCTGGCTGTGACACCATAGAGCAAAAAAGACGATGGGTTTATCGTTCACCACCAGCGGGAGAATTACATCAGGCTGCCCGATTATTTCATTCAGCCCCGCCAGAACACCGGCATTTTCCAACCTGACGCCCTCAAGATAATTACGCCAGCCTTCATCGTCGAATCTGACACTTTCCAGGCGGGCGGTATTAACGGTAGGTTTACCCCGGAACGCCACTAAATACACTTTATGTCGAACCGGGGAAAACTTGAACACCAGGCCATGTTTCAAATCGAAATGTTCCACCATGTAATCCAGAGAATTTTCCAGGATATTATCAAGGCGGGTTTCAAAACTGACCAGTTGTTCGACTTTCTTAATAAAATCCAGTTGCCGGATTTTTTCAGTGTTATTTTTTTTAAAATTTTGAGCCAGCGGTAACCAGCTGGAAACACCACTGACAATAAAGGTAATCCCGGTGATCACGCCTATCCAGCTTACCAGCTGGAAGAAAAGGGGTTCGGAAAGAAAGGGCACATTCTTGAAAAAACCCAGGTTATCGTATACCCGCGCCAGAGACAGAAAGGCTAAAATTACCAGCCCGCCGGAAAGATAATTATAACTGGCTTTATCCACTGAGTTGATATGATTTCGGAAACGCGCCACCAGAATTAAAGCCAGCAGAAAAAATACCGCAAATAACATGTCGGGTATGGTACCGTTCATCATCTTTCCTTTATTGCTAAATGGTTACATTCAATAAGATTATCGGCATTTACGCCTGTCTTTTTAGCGTCGATACATCAGACCGGTTAGCCTCCGGACAACTGAGTATAGAATACATCCAATTCTTGTCTAATCAAAAGGGGTGTTTCAACCTGAAACCATACCGGAGTAAGTCCTTGCCCTTGTTTATATTACTCTGACGCCACAGTCCCGGCACTGAACTTGCATATATATAAAACAGTTACGTTAGAACCATAATGCCTTAAGGCTTTAAGGAGGGTTAGATGCCAAGACGTTATTTAATCGGTTTTTTTATGGCGGCGGTTTTTACTTTTACTCTGGGCTGGATGGGTTGTTCGGAAAATGAATCGAGTATCATAAGCAGCGCCAATGACCCCGCTGTTAACAATACTGTCAATTATTTTCCTCTCTCAGAAGGACATAAGATTATATACGAAGTTACCTATTCCAACGGCACCATCGAAGAAATAACCTTTACCGTCGGCGCCGAAGTACCGTTCGGGGTCACTACTGCCACTCAGTGGTTCATCGAAAGCAGCAATGGTTCCAAGGATACTAATTTTATAGTAACATCCGATTCATCGGTATATCTTTACACCGACCTTCAGGCCATACCTGAAAAACTTTTAAGCTATCCGCTTCTGCCTGGGGCGACTTGGAATCGTTATGTAACCACCGAAGACGTTCTTGACGACGTGCTTAACGATAACGACAATCCCGAGGTCGATGAAGACGACAACGGTACCGATAACGGCGTTCTTTTACCGGCTTATCCGACAACCGGTTCCGGTGACATGGTCGTCGAAAATACCGAGACCATCGCCTTGAGCAGCGGCGGTGCCTACAGCGGTTCCGTACGAATCAGAAACAACAGTTCGACCGAGGTTAAAAACTATTACTGGTACACGCCGGGAATAGGTTTGACCAAATATATAATCAGTACGACCGACCAGACCTATCCCAATGGCCAGATAGTCGGTGAAATGGTATATTATTTCTAAGGGTATTTTAACCGATTTCTTGAAAGCCGGACGGACTGTCCGGCTTTTTTATTTGAACAGGGTGGGATTAACCGCGCGCTGGTAATTTTTAAAATGACGTTTGGCAATTTTATCTAAAACCGCCGGACCATATTGATTGACCAGATGCGCTCCAATCCGGTCAACCCCCGCAGAGGCGCCCCGAGGCAACGTCACCCGGTAGAAATCACTGAGTTTTTTCATCTCCCTCAAGAAAGCCGCCCGGGCCAGTATCGAAGCGGCGGCCACCTGGAGAATACTTTCACCCCGCACCAGTTGCTCCAGCCTGATTGTACGCCCTTTTTCCATCAGGGCGTTTTCAATCAAAGCGGAGTTACCGAACTTATCGGATATCGCCAGGTCAGCCGGATGTTTATCCAGAATATTTTCAATCGCCCGGGCATGACCCCAGGCCAGAAGCCTGTTCAGATTTTTTATTCTGTCATAAAGCTGGTTATATCGTTCCGGTCCTATTATTACCAGGGCGTGAGGATAGGCGGTGCGAAGTCTGGCGTCGATTTGAATGAGTTTATTATCGCTGATAAGCTTGGAATCGCGAACCCCCAGCCGGGTCAGACCTTCAAGCTCGGCATCGGAGGCATAGAATGAAGCAATCACCAGGGGGCCGAAGAAATCTCCTTTACCGGATTCATCGACCCCGATAACCTGTCGACTCAAATTCACGGCTCAGTTAGCTCGTTCCAGATACTCACCGGTCCGGGTGTCAACCTTGACCCGGTCGCCTTCTTTTATAAAAGGCGGGACTTTGATTACAAGGCCGGTTTGAAGTTTCGCGAGTTTGGTAATATTGCTTACAGTATCACCCCGGACAGTGGGTTCGGTGTGCACTACTTCCAGAATCACCGAAGCCGGAAAATCCACCGAGATGGCTTCATTATCCAGAAACAAGACCTGGTAATCCTCATTTTCCAGAAGGTACATTTTAGCGTCGCCCAGCTTGTCCACCGCAACGTGAATTTGCTCATAAGTTTGTGCGTCCATGAAAATGAACTCACCGGTATTCTCATAGAGATACTGCATTTTCCTGTTTTCCAGATCAGGAGGTTTAAAAGAATCATTGGAAGAAAATACTTTTTCAATAACGGCGCCGGTTTTGATATGTTTTAATTTCGTCCGGATATTGGCTCGGCCTCGACCCATTTTAAAATGATGAAATTCAACCACATAATAGGGCTGGGCATCGACGATAATCGGTAAACCGCGTCTGAAA
>JAQUSF010000102.1 GCA_028715215.1 Candidatus Zixiibacteriota bacterium | reverse complement strand
TCTCTGGCAGTAAAACCCAGTTTTTCAAACCGTTCAGATTCGGCCAGGGATTCAATATGTTTTTTCAATATTTTGGCATCTTTCTGACTGCCGGCTTTAATCCATTTATGCCGGCCTTTTAAAGAGATCACGACATAATAGATTTTTTGACCTGATCTGGACTTTTTAAAATGAATACTGGCCATATAAATTCGAAATAAATTGTTAGAAATCTATTAGAAATATACAAAAGCGGAGAGCGATTTGTCAATAACTTATTGAACTATAAGGGGAAAAATAGTTAGAAAAAATTATGGCGGAGAGGCAGGGATTCGAACCCTGGATACCCAAAGGGTATAACGGTTTTCGAGACCGCCGCTTTCGACCACTCAGCCACCTCTCCGTATTAGAAAAAGTTCTCTCACCCGGTCGATACTCAAAGCGAAAGATAATTTATATAAATTCCGCCGGCTGTAAAGACAATATTTTCACCATCCATACCCCGAAAGACAATCCCCAATGGACACACCAGGACTTCTCTCGCCTGTCTGACTAATCGCTTATGCAAAAGTTCCTGAATTTTTTCAGGCTCAACCGTTTCGGAATTTCCCCTCTTTGACCAATTGTTGCTGTCGTTCGATAAGTTTCCTGGTCATCCCATAGCGGGGACGCACCACCTGGAAAACGACAAAAGAAAAAACCACGAACAAAACGCTCTCGGTAAAGCGGCCGGTCAACATCAAATACACATACCCGTAAACGGAAATCGAGGCAATCAGAATAAAAATCGGTTTTGAGCGGGCCAGCAGTTCGCTGGAGAAGTCGTTTTCGAAGGTTTCGGGCCGGCGAATCATCGGTTGTTTAAAAAGTTTCCCGCGCCACCAAAGAGCGAACGCCGCTTCAAGCAGAGCCAGCACGATAAAGATATAAAACAGCGGGTTGGCAAAATCGCCCATCCGATTCTCGATATAATGATTGTTATTAATATAAAAAAAGACTAACAGCAGCCCCATCGGTATGACGATATTGACCAAAAGCCCGAAATAAAGCGGTTTGATAATTATCCGGGCTAAATCGGTTTTATCTTCAAATAAAGATGTACTCATGATACCTCTAATAAATTTATAAAAGTTATAATTTTTTCTTCACGCGGCCAGAAGATAAATGACCAGATTATACCGAGCGCGTAAAAATATGCCATATTGGATAAGTCCGTAGTTATGAGATACACTATCAGACCCAATACAAAAACAGCAGATACAAAAGAAAGCTGGGTGATCAACACATTTATATAGAACCGTCCCGGTGAAATTTCGGAAAGTCGCTTGTTGACAGCCAGCGGACCCGGTTTCAGAGTTGTTTTCTTTGTTTGAAGATAGTTTTTCACCTGAAATTTTTTGATGAAAATGGATACGATCGGTTCCATAAAGGCGACGATAAAAAGGACATAAAGCATGAAACGCCTCGAACCGTTGTCAGGATAAAACCTCTCCGACCTGGTAAAAAGGGCGACGACTAAAAATACAACCGGCATAATAACCAGAAACATCAGAGCCAGGAGTCGCGCCTGTTTCACCCGCCGGTCAAGTTCTTCATGGGGTATCATCAGTTCACCTTCCTTTTATTTTGCCGGACTTCCTTAAAGAAGAGCTTCATCAACTCCGTTATTTCCTGTTCGCAAGTACCTGAGACGATTTCGATATTATGATTTAACTTCTTTTCTTCGGGAATATTTAAAATAGAGCCACAACCGCCGAATTTGGGATCCCTGGCGCCATAGACGATGGTTTTAATCCGGGAGTGCACCGCCGCCGCCGCACACATCAGGCAGGGTTCCAGCGTTGAAAACAGGAAACAATTTTCCAGGCGCCAGTCGTTAAAATAAGCATACGCCGCGGAAAGAGCGATTATCTCAGCGTGGGCGGTAGCATCATGGAGCGTTTCGATTAAATTATGTCCCCGCCCGATGACTTTGTCATCAAAAACCACGATGGCTCCGACCGGGACCTCGTTCTTCTCGAAAGCCAACTCCGCCTCCCGCAAAGCCAGCGCCATAAAATCAGGGTATTTTTCCGGATTCATAAAATTAAATATAGAATTTTATAACCGCTTAACCAATTGTTTTCTGGTTTAAAAAAAGTCAGCCTTTATATTTCGGTTGAGAATCATAATAAAAAATGAACTTTTCCAGCCGGGTCATTGTTTAGCTTAACATAGTATCGAATTTTAATTAATATTATAAAGAGGTTTTTAAAATGGAACGTAAAAATGTTATTACCATGAAGGGTAATCCGCTGACTCTCACCGGCCCCCGGTTGAAAGTCGGCGACCAGGCTCCCGATTTCACCGTCTTGAACAACGACCTGCAACCGGTCAAACTGTCTGATAGCAAGGGTCGGGTGCGGCTTATTTCCGTTGTCCCCTCGCTTGACACCCCGGTATGCGATACGCAAACGGTGACTTTCAACAAAAAAGCCGCGGAAATAAACAAGGACGCCACGCTCTATACTATTTCAATGGACCTGCCGTTCGCCCAGAAACGTTATTGCGCCGCCCGGGCGGTCGATAAACTTCAGACACTCTCCGATTATAATATGGCTTCTTTCGGTACCAATTATGGTCTTTTGATTAAGGAACTGCGCCTTCTCGCCCGTGCCGTACTGGTAGTCGATAAAAACGACAAAATTGCCTATATGCAGATTGTGCCCGAAGTCACGACCGAACCGGATTATGAGCAGGCCCTGGCCGCCCTGAAAAAAGTTACCGGTTAAATCCTTAACCGGCAGACGGTTTATCGTCCGGCGGGAAATCGGTCTCACTTTCCTGTGACTCCGCGCTGGATTCGTCATAGACAGGCTCGCCGGGTTTCGGTCCGGCGGGTCTTTCTTTTTTATCCAGCAGGTTCGAGAGCGGTGTGAATAAAAACAGAATCAATACCAGCCCCGGAAGAAAAATCGGAAGGTACCTTATAATAACCGGTATATTCACACTCGCCTCGGCCGGCGCCGGGTCGGTGGGATGACCATGTTTCACCCAGCCCCCACTGCCGTCGGGCCGCCAGCAATCCTCACCGGAAAGAAATCCGAACGATGGTCCGTAAACGGCGGAAAGAATCAGCGCCGGTACCAGGTAAAGAAGGATAATGACAAGGAGAAAAATTACATTTTTTCGCATATTTTTCTTTAAACTCCCTTAATGATAAAAAGTCCAAGTATACCAATAAATCACCAAATTTTAAATATTGCCAATCTTTTTTACGGCGGGTATAATTTATTATTGCGGGTTTACAAAAAATAATTAACAGTATGAGGGTAAATAATATGACCGAGAAGATAGTGATTTTGGACGCCCCGCCATCGCTTATCGGGGATAAGATATATCTTCGAGCCGCCACCGAAAAAGATATCGCCAACACCTACCACTGGTTTATTTTAAGCGAGCCCTCCTCGCAGTCCTGTCACCCGCATCCTTTTATGTCGGCTGCCGAAGCCGCGGAGGCTTTCAAGAAAAAAGAAAAATCGACCGACCAGCAACGGTTTGTCATCGTACGCCTGACAGACAAAATCCCGGTAGGCATAATAAATTTTTTTAACATGAATTCCCTGAACCGTTCCATCGAATTCGGCATAATCGTCGATCCCGACGAACAGCGTAACGGCTACGCCACCGAAGCCACGCGGTTGTTGTGCAATTATCTTTTCAATTATCGCGGCATGAACAAGATTTGGGCTCAGACGGCGTCATTCAATAAGGGAGCCGTGAGACTTCTGGAAAAAGCCGGCTTTAAAAAAGACGGCACCCTCCGTCAACATTACTTTTTCGAGGGAGAGTTCCACGACGCCTTTGTTTATTCCATGTTGCGGTTCGAATTCGAGTGGTAAAGTTCGTCTTTTGTCCCGCTTAATTATCAGGTTTTAACTTCTCATGAGGCCGGTGGTTCCCCCGACCGCGGCGGGTTAGCTCCGGCGCCATCCTGGCCAACTGCCTGGCTCTCATTACGCAGCGAACCGACTACACTGTTCAGCTTTTCGAGTTCCTGCCGCGATTTCTCGGCAAAATCATTATCCGAGGATGCGAAGAGCACCGAGCGGGAAACGTTAATGACGGCCGTTTTTTTGAAATTATCGGTCCCCGAAAGAACCGCTTTCTCAAGAGCCCCGCCCTGAGCGCCGACTCCGGGTATCAAAAGCGGCATGTCTTTGGCTACCTCCCGAATCTCGTCAAGTTGCTCCGGGTGGGTGGCGCCGACCACCAGACCGCAGTTATCTTCCTTATTCCAGTAGGAGACCTTTTCTGCGACAATTTTATATAGCGGTTTTCCTTCAACCATAAGAAGCTGAAAATCCTTGGAACCGGGATTGGAAGTCAGACAGAGAACAAAAACCCCTTTGTTGCGATACTCCAGGAAAGGCCGCATGGAATCGTAACCCATATAGGGATTTAAAGTCACCCAGTCGCCTCCCAGTTGTTCGAACATGAACTGGGCATAATGGGCTGCGGTATTGGATATATCCCCCCTTTTGCCGTCAAGAATAATCGGGATATTTTCCGGAACGCGCTTAACGATTAATTTTAAAAGTGACAATCCCTCGGAACCCAGGCTTTCATAAAAGGCCAGATTGGGCTTGTAGGCACAAACCAGATCCTGGGTAGCTTCGATAATACGATTGGTAAAATCAAAAAGTCCCTTAACGGAAGTGCTATAAACCTGGGGTACCCGCTTGACATCAAGGTCCAGTCCCAGGCATATCATTGATTTATTATCCTGTTGTATTTTCTGCAGTTTTTTAAGAGCGCCCATTAATATTTCCTAACCTTACCGATAATATCATTAACTGATTTAATCTTTTTTCTTTTCAAATATTCTTTCAAGCCTTCCACAATTCGCACCGGAGCGTCAGGGTAAACAAACAGGGCGGTGCCGACCTGTACAGCCCGGGCACCACATAGGAAAAATTCAACCGCATCGCGATAGTCATTTATACCCCCGATACCGATTAAAGGCAACGAACACTTATTGTAAACGGCATCAACCTTGGCCAGAGCAATGGGTTTGATAGCGGGGCCGGTCAACCCGCCCCGGTTATTGGTCAGACGCGGCCGCCAGGTTTCGATATCGATAGCGGTTCCGAGAACGGAATTAATCAGCGAAAGAACATCCGCCCCCCCCTGTTCGGCCGCCCGGGCAATTGCCACGATATCAGTAACATTGGGCGAAAGTTTGGCGATAAGCGGCTTCCTGAGCACCTTCTTTACTTCGGCTATCGATTTTTCGGTCATAACCGGGTCGTTACCGAACTCCATTCCGCCCTCGTCAACATTCGGACAGCTGATATTCAGCTCCACCATATCAATGTGTTCAATATCATTAAGCCGGGCACATACTTCGACATATTCCTGAATCCGGGAGCCGGCCACGTTGACAATAAGGCGTGTTTTCTGTCGGTTCAGGAATGGCATGATATCACTGATAAAGCGGTCAACCCCGACATTGGCCAGGCCGATGGCGTTAAGCATGCCTGAGGCGGTTTCCGCAGTTCGGGGCGGAGGGTGACCAGGGCGCGGCGCCAGCGTAATCGATTTGGTAACGAGCGCCCCCAGTTTCGCAAGGGGAAATACTTTCGCCAGCTCCTCGCCGTAACCGCAACAACCGGAGGCGGTCATCACCGGATTTTTAAATTCGACCCCGGCCAGGGTTACTTTTAAATCAGGTGTCATAAGGCAACCTCCCCTATCTCAAAAACCGGACCATCAGCACAAACCCGCGCCTGACCTCCGGCTTTCAAAGGCACCACACAACCCAGACAGATACCCACCCCGCAGGGCATAGGCGCCTCCAGCGACAACTGCCCCGGCAGGGAGTACTTTAAACCCAGGCTGTCGGTGGCCTTCAACATCGCTTCGGGACCGCAACCATACAGACGTAATTTCTCATCCGGGTGCGATTTGATATACTCTTCAACCATCCGGGTCACCAGGCCCCTATGACCCAAGCTGCCGTCATCGGTGACCGGGTGAAAATTTACTCCCAGTTTCTTTATGCGGGAACGTTCCAGAATATCCGCTGCCGTGCGACCGCCGTAAAAGAATTCAATTCTTTCAGGGTCGTACCCGTTTCGAACCAGTTCGCCGGCAAAAAACATCAGGGGAGGAAAACCAATCCCGCCGGCAATGATAACCGCTCGTTCGCTTTTTCGGGGAGGTGTAAAAGTATTACCCAAAGGACCCAGAATATTAACGTGGTCGGTCGGTTTAAAGCGGGACAGCAATTCAGTCCCCCGTCCCATCACTTTAAAAATTATTTCGATTTCTTTTTTTTTCTTATTTACTCCCGCTACCGACATAGCCCGTCGGAAATAAATTTGCGTTTCAGAAAGCTTGAGGTGAATAAAATTACCGGGATAGCATTGGTCGACCCGGGAATAAGGTCCGAAGGTAAAAGAAAAATAGGCGTTTTTTAAACTTCGTTTTTTTATTAAAACGGTATCTTCACACGAAATATTTATCATCTTAAAAAGTCAGGTTTCTTGACAAAAAATTTATAAACGAACCAGTGGCCGCGACCGGTCGGGTCTTTGGGTAAATTAAAATCATCAGCCCGCTTGGAAACGTACAAAGGGTCGAAAGTCATCGTGGCCACACTTCTTGACGCCCGCGTATTTATTTCATCATATTCCGACCTGTTCTTCAGTACAAAATCAACTACTTTCCCGGAAAAATCAAGCAAGACTTGAAAATACAGATAAAATCCTTCTTCTTGCATACCATAAGCTTCGGGCGGAAAAACAAACGGCTCAATTATTTCAGTCGGTTCTTCCTCGAGGAGAGCGGCCGTATCACCGTTAGGCCTGATATAAAGACTCTGCTGATAGTCACTGTAAGCATAAGTTTCATCATCAGTATCGGAACTTGTTGCACCCTGTTCGTTAGGGGTAACCTCGGCGAAGAGACTGTCTTGCTGGGAAACTTCCTTCTTCCCCGGTTCTTTCTTTTGAGGAACAGACCGAAGCCTACTTTTAGCTACATTGGTAAATTCCGAAGTCGGGAAGGAATCTACAAAAGCCTGATAAGCCAGAATAATCGAAGAATCACCCGGGCTCCTGTAAAGCTCACGGGTTAAAATAGTATTAAACCGGGCATGCAGATAATATTTGGAATCAGGAAAGTTATCCACAATATATTGAAAATAAGCCAGTGCCGAATCGGCATTTTTCTGGTCTATCAGAAAATTTTCGGCTTTCCTGAAATAATAGGCTGCATAACCGGTATCAGCCGCTGTTCCTGTCAAACCCAGAAGGTTAATTGCTTCAGGTACGAAATCAGAATGAGGATAGCGAAATAAAACACTCTTGAGCAGGGAATCGGCTTTAAGGGTGTCATTATTATATTCCCTGTACATCTGCGATAAGGCAATGACAGCTTTAGGGGCATCATAGGCGTTGGAAAAAGAATCAATCAGGTACTCCAGTTCATAGATAGCCGAATCCGGTTTGTTGAGCTCAAACCAGTAAAGTTCCGCCAGCAGGTATTGAGTGTAAGCTATCTCATCAACAGCTTCCTGGGTGGCCGCCGTATCCACTTTAATAGCCTGAGAAAAAGTCTCCAGTTTTCCGATCGAAGAAGAACGCTGCAGAGCCTCCTGGCCTACCTCGGTAGAACGGGCGTTCTCCACCGCCTTGTCATAATAGGCTTTGGCTTCCTTAAGGTCATCGTAATCGTACTGGTATATCAAACCCAGCTGATAGTGCGCCTCACCTACCACCGTTTTTTTGCTGACCGTATTAATAATTTTCTCATAAACACCATGAGCCAGCTCCAAATCATCGTCATATTCATAACCTTCGGCCACTTTTAATAGCAAGACTCCCAGCGAGTCATAATAAGCCGGATCGTTGATAAGCTGATTGAGATAATCCAGGCCGTCATCGATTCTCTGCATCCGGTAAGAACAGATGGCTGCCTGATAAAGAGCGTGATATTTATCATTTTTATCAGGTTTCATGCCCAGGACCTGCAAATAACCGCCCAGGGCTTCTTTAAACCTGAAGGTATTGAAATTCCCGTCCGCGATATAAATCTGAGCTTTTATTTTTGCCGTCTCATTGCCCAAAGAATCGCGGACAGCCTGGAAATATTTCCTGGCCTCGTCATAGCGGTGATTATTATAGTTATATTCACCCAGAGCCATGGCCGCCTCGGCTTTATAATCCCGGCTGTAATCACTATCGAAGATATCACCAAATAAAGTCATGCCTTCATCCAGGTCGCCAAGTTCAAGTTTCGTTTTAGCCAGATACAATTCGGCCTCCTTGCGAAAACCCGACTGGGGATAATCGACCGTTATCTCGCGAAGGCGTCTTTCCGCTTTAAAATAATCCTGGGTGTGAAAATAAGAGACGCCCAGAACGAACAGGGCATCATCGTAATATTTGGAATTGGGATAATTTTCAGTGACTTTAAGAGCTTTTTCAATCGCTTTCTTGTACTGGGCCGTGTTCAGACGCCCGGTTTTTTTTCGGTCTTTCTCCGCCTCTTTGAAAGCTTTTTTACTGTTGTAAAAAGTATTGTAATACACGCAACCGGATGACAGGCTGATAATGATGACTGCAAAAATAAACCAGTATATTTTAATCTTGCCGCTAATTTTCATAAATGAACATTCAACGCTTTCTTATATTATACCAGCCAAATCAAAAGGGGATTATCCTTTCTTTTATGCCTTATGTTCCTTACTGACAACCTCTACCAGCCGGGGAAGCAACTCGCCGGCCCGGGCGGCGAAATAATAGTCCGCCAGGCCGGTCAGAGGAGTCTCATCCGGGTTAATTTCAACAAGTTTTGCCCCTCTCTGTCTGGCCAGAACCGGCAACGAAGCCGCCGGATGCACCAGGGCCGAGGTGCCGATTGAAAAAAAGATGTCCGCTTCTTCGGCCTTCCTGAAAGCCTTCTGTAAAACGGCCTGGGGCAACATCTCTCCGAACCAGACCACTCCCGGCCGTAATTTCCCGCCACAATGTTTACATTGGGCAATATTATCCGGGTCGATATCAAGCTCCGCCTTATCGGGAAGACGACACTCGACACAGATATTGAGCTGGATGTTTCCGTGCAGCTCGAGAATGTCATCAAGACCAGCCCGGCGGTGCAAACCATCGACATTCTGCGTAATCAAAGTATAGTCTTCAAACCAGCTTTTGAACTCTACCAGGGCATAATGACCGGGATTGGGGTGCACTTTTCTTATCAGTTCCCGCCGCCAGTTGTACCATTCCCAGACAAGTTTCGAATCAGCCCGGAACGCCTCCAAAGTGGCCAGTTCCTCGGCCCGGTATTGTTTCCAGAGGCCATCCTTACCCCGAAAAGTCGGAACTCCCGACTCGGCGGATATCCCCGCACCGGTTAAAACAACTCCCCGCCGGGCTTTTTGTATTAATCTGGCAACTTCTCCGAGCATTGTCTGGAAGATATTATTCCCCTCCCTAAAAAACAAAGGAAATATTTGACGGGATAAGAAGGTACGAATCTGAATTACCCGGACTCCCGAATAAAGATATCCGGGAGCCGGTAAGATCTCATCGACTGCTGGATGCCGTCAGAAGGGGATTTCCGAAAAGAACATCTTCCGGTTTTCCGGCCTGTAAAACCAGTTTAATAACGTAGGGCGCCTGTGACAGGGGCACTTCCATCACGTAAACTATAGTCGTTCCCTGGTATACCTTTTCGAAACCGCTTTCCGAGAGAGAGACGGTATAAATGGGTAAATGCCAGATAGCAACCGGACCTTCACTTTCAAGCGCCACCGCCAGATTCAGGTACTGGTCCACCATCGCCAGGCTGTGCACCTGCTGATAACTGCCATAAGAATCAAGATAATAATTTTCAGGGCGGCGGTTATCGACCAGGATGAACCGGTCTTCGGCATGACCGGCCTGGAAGTTGAAGTTATTTTCTACTCCGAATTTAACTTTAACGCCGCGGGGGTCCGAACTGCTTATTTCATAGGTTATATTGATTTTATTGGTATCCTTCACGAATGCAAAACGCTTCATCACCCGTAACGGCAGCGGGCCGCCATAACGCCAGAGATGACCGTTACGTACCATTGACAATTGACAACCGGAGGCATCAAGTTCGAAATTAAACGGTTCCAGGATAAAATCGCCGTCCTCACCGTAATGCCCCGACGAAAAAGCCTCAAAATCAATGCCATCACTGAAGAAATGGTCGATAAAACCGCGTTTCAGGTACCAATCCTTAATCAAATATCTGGACAGGCCTTCTTCCTTGGTCAGAAAAATATCGTGGATGGAAGCGGTTTTATCCTTTGGTTCCGCTTCCTTTTTAACGGCTTTGCTCAATTTCTTATGATACCCTTCAATCCTGCGAGTCATGGTGTCAGTCAGACAGAAATGGTATTTGTTCAGGGACAAATCCAGGAGAGTACCTCCCCGGCCAGGTTTGAACACGGCTGTATAATCGTCATTGGTCATGATGATTTCATCCGCCCCATCGGCATCATAATCACGGATTTCGTAACCTGGCCCGGTTTCCCGGTTGAGCTGACGAAGCTCGTTATCGGCTTCGATAAGATTTTTATAAATCGCCGTCCGGATATGGGCCAGGTACAAACCGCCGAAGACACCATGCCAGTAAGGGCAGTTGCATTGCCCGGCATAAAGTTTTTCTCGGGCTTTTAAAGCCAGAGCGGTTTTACCGGGATTTTTCTGCTCATATGCCGCCAGTTTGTCCGAAACCGCCAGCATCTTTTTATGCATCAGGTTAGCCTCTTCGTACTTGGTCAAAAAACCCCGCCAGTGGCCGCCCCTTACAAATCTTCCGTAACGCTGTTCCTGTCCCTCTTCCTTGAGCCAGTTGACGAAATTCTCATACTCGAGAAAAGCATCGGTAGGCAACGACCAGTGCAACATCTCGGCATAGGAAGCAGTCGGCAGGTAAGCCCGCCCCACCGGTTTCAGCGCGGCGGCTTTTCCCAGGGGAATAATTTCGAGCCAGCTGGCGTTTTTCTCCGCGACTTCGAAAAATTTATACAACCAGCCTTCTTCAAAACAATGCTTATGCGTATCCGGCCAGACCCCGAATTTTTCCCCGTCATCGGCATAAACCGCCAGACCGTCGGGATTACTCTCCGCCTGCTTTTTCAATTCTGTGATTACTTCCTCCACCGAACCGAAGGGTATTAAATAGCGTAAACGCTTTTGTATCGGCAGAAGAACCACTATCCGACCTTCGTTTTCGGTAACAAAGGGTCCGGTCAGCTGGCTGTGTTCAAAACCGGCATAAATAAAGTGGGTATCGTCAATAGGCAAATACCGGGCACCCGCTTCCGCTATGACCCGGGGCAGATGAGGTTCCCAGATACGCTCGGTCAGCCAGAGGCCTACCGGGTTTACATCGAAATTTTCCTTCAGAAACCGGTTCAGCAACTCAACCTGACCACGGGCATCACGTTCGGGAACAGAAGTCAGGATCGGTTCGTAAAATCCCCCGGTCATCAGTTCCAGCCGTCCCTTTTCCAGCAGCCGGCTGACCAGCTCCAAAAAGTCGGGATGGTTTTTTTTCTGCCAGTCCCAGAGTATCCCCGACTGGTGAAGCGTTATAGACAGTGAAGGAAAGGATTCAACCATTTTCAAAAAAGGCGCGTAGGCATTCCGGTGGGCATCTTCGAAAACCATCTCAAAATTGCCGACCGGTTGATGGTTGTGAATACCGAATGCAAGTTTGAATTTAGCCATTGATTAAAATAATTCCACTTTCAGGTTTATATACTTACGGGGATTAGCCCGAATGTCATTGATTAAATCATCGAGGTTATGGGTCGTGCGGCGAAGGTCGTCGTAGAGACGACGGTCTTCCACCAGCAATTGCAGGGTGCCGTCCTTGGAGTCGATAGCTTCGGCAAACCGCCGGGCGGTCATCGCCAGCGTATCCAGTTGCATGACGAACTCCTCGAGACTGACTGTCACCCGGTCAAAACGCTGCAGCGACGAATCCACCGCCGACCGGTTCCTGTTTATAAGAGAACTTAAATTCCTGGATGTCTCCAGAAAATTATCGGCCGACTTATCAATTTTATTTTGATTCTTCTCTATCAGGGCGGCCAGAGAAGAAGTTACTTTTTCGAAGTTGCTCAGGGTCCGGTTGATTTTCTCCAGCGAGGAATCGGAAGCGACACTATGCTTGACCGAGTAAACCAGATTTCTCATCTCGGTTATCATTTCTCCCATCAATCCGATTACTTCGGGGATGCCGGTATCATTCTCTCCCTCGGCAATCACCGTGTTATCGAAAAGGATACTGTCCCGGCCGGGCGAGATTGCGATAAAACGCTCCCCCATGACGCCCATATTTTTGATTACAAAACGGGCGTCTTGTTTGAGGACGACATCCT
>JAQUSF010000101.1 GCA_028715215.1 Candidatus Zixiibacteriota bacterium | reverse complement strand
GTCTTACCGGCCAGGTCGAACATCCCCAGGCTTTTATCTATCAACTTGCCTTCCGGATTGACCTGCAGCCAGAGCTGGGGTAATTTGGTTTTCAAAAAAGTTATAACCAGCTTTTCTCCGGGTCTTATAAGATACAGCTCGGGGTCAACCGGTTTATCATAAAACCGATAGCTGGCGAATAAACCCAGAGAATCTTCCACGTTCGGCACCTGGGCCGCCACCGGTAAAGATAACAATAATATCAACAACAATATTGTTAAATTGAATCTCAAGCTTACCTCGGTCTTTCCTTAAAACCAGCTATTTTCAGTGGTCAAACATACTTAATAGGGATATTAAAGTCAACTGTCAAAGCTACCGTGTGGCAGGGGTATCCTTCACTCGGTTTTCATCGACCGTCACCGGTTCTTTTTTTTTGAATTGTATATAACCGCCGCCCGGACAAAATCCCGGAACAAAGGATGTGGTTTGGTCGGGTGAGACTTGAGTTCCGGATGGAACTGCACCCCGACAAACCACGGATGCGTCGGTACCTCGATAATTTCCACCAGCCGTTTATCCGGAGAAAGACCGGCTAAAAACAAACCGTTGCGGGTCAGCATCTCCCGATAGACATTGTTAAACTCATAGCGGTGGCGGTGGCGCTCGGAAATTTCCGCGGTTTTATAAGCTTCAAAAGTCCGGCTGTTTTCTTCGACAATACAGGGATATGCGCCCAGGCGCATGGTACCGCCCAGCTCGGTCACCCCTTCCTGGTCGGCCATCAGATGAATTACCGGGTGCTTCAGGTCGCGGTAAAATTCATAACTGTGCGCATCTTCAAGACCGCAAGCATTGCGGGCGTACTCGATTACGGCACATTGCATCCCCAGGCAGATACCTAAAAAGGGTATATTGTTTTCCCGGACATAGTGTATAGCTTCAATCTTACCTTCCACTCCCCGCTCGCCGAAACCACCGGGAATCAATAACCCGTCCACGTCATATAAAAACTTATCAGCACCATTATGCTTGATATCTTCGGAACTGACCCAGATAAGGTTAACCTCGGCATCAGATGCCACCCCGGCATGAATGAAGGCTTCGATGATAGACTTATAAGCATCTTTCAACCCGACATATTTGCCGCAAATGCCGATTTTTATCCGTCGTACCGGATTGATGATTTTACCGACCATGTTTTCCCATTCTTCCAGATCGGGTTCCGGCAGATTTAAATTGAAATGTTCACAAACGATCTGGTCCACCTCCTGGGCATGATAACCCAGCGGCACCTGGTAAATAGTTGAAACATCCTGAGCGACAATCACTGACCGCACCGGCACCGAACAAAACAGGCTGATTTTTTTGCGCAGGTCGTCGGATATCGGTTTGGCGGAACGGCACAAGAGCATATTGGGTTGAATACCGATTTCCCGCAAGGATTTGACCGAGTGCTGGGTAGGTTTGGTCTTGAACTCCCCCGCTGATGTAATATACGGCACCAGCGTCAGATGCAGAAACATGGTATTCTGAGGTCCCTCCTCAAGTCCTATCTGACGAATCGCTTCCAGGAAAGGAAGGGACTCAATATCGCCCACGGTGCCGCCGATTTCGGCTATAATAACATCCGGACGGGGGTCTTTATTTTTCAGCCGTTTGATGCGGTTTTTGATTTCCTCGGTGACATGAGGTATCACCTGGACGGTTGCCCCCAGGTAATCGCCCCGCCTTTCTCGCGATATAATGGTGTTATAAATCTGGCCGGTAGTCACGTTGTTATCCTTGCTCAGGGACTGGTCCAGAAAACGCTCATAATGACCCAGGTCAAGGTCGGTCTCGGAACCATCGTCCAGCACGAACACTTCTCCGTGCTGGAAGGGATTCATCGTCCCCGGGTCAACATTCAGATAAGGGTCGAGCTTGATATTCTGAACATTAAGACCGCGCTTTTGTAAAAGCAGGCCGATTGATGCCGAGGAAATACCCTTGCCCAGAGCGGATACAACCCCACCCGTCACGAAAATATATTTCGTTTCACCCCTCTCAGACATAACTCTCCTTCATTATTTATAAATATGCTCCAGTTTTTTTAAATCCCGCTTGCAGTCAACCGATACAATTGGTATGCGGGTTAAAAAAACCTTCATTTTTTCTCCGTTTTCCAGAATTCGAAGCTGCTCCAGTGATTCTGCCTTCTCGCAGGGAGTTCGCCTCCAGTGCGCAAAGGTACATAAAGCGTCCCTGGTAAAAAAATATACCCCGATGTGACCATAGTACTTGACCTTTCCGGCCTGGGTCCGGTCATCGAACCCGCGCTTGTAAGGCAACGGATAGCGGGAAAACCAGAGAGCTTCGCTGTGCTTATTCATCACCAGTTTGACCAGGTTGAAATCGGTCACACTGCCTTCATCTTTGACCTCAAAAGCCAAAGTGGCAAAACGAATTTTCTGATCCCGTATCATCATTCCAACCACCCGGTCAAGTAATGCACCCGTCAGGCCGAAATTATCCGCCTGAATATTGATGACTATATCACCGCCTGTTTTTGTCATGACTTCAGCCACCCGGTCGGAACCGGTTTTATGGCGTTTAGCGGTCAGGCAAACCTCCGCTCCGAAAGACCTTGCTGTTTGGACAATTTCCGGCTGATCGGTAGCTATTAAAAGTCGGTCTATCGTCCGGGCTTTGGCAACCTCGTTCCAGACATAATAAAGAAGCGGTTTGCCATGGTAGGGATAAAGCACCTTACCGGAAAACCGCCGCGAACTGAGGCGAGCCGGAATGACCGCCACCACCTTTTTTTTCATTTATCAATAACCCTGGGAACGCTAAAATATTCGCCGTTCCCGCCAGAAGCATTAGCCAGTGCCGACGTCTGGGTTAACGAACTCCCGACCTTATCCTCTCTTAAAATAAGGGCTTCTCCAACCCGTTCTTTTTCCGGCTCAACTCCTTCGGTATCAACAACTTTAAGCTGGTCAAAATAATCTAAGATAAGCGCCAGTTCTTTTGTATATCTGGATACTTCACGGGAGGTTAATTTCAAATGCGCCAGCCCGGCAATATGCTTGACTTGTTCTTTTGATATCGGCATAGGTTAAAATAAAAAAGTTCCACAAACCCGTCAAGGTAAAACATAATCGCCCCGATTTAATCTCCGGCTTTCTTTTCCTCGGGGGCTAAAGTCCCGAGGGGTTCCAACCGATGAAACCAGTAGGTGTCTCATAATGAAACAAGAAGAAGAGTATGAAAAAAACCGAGTTCCAGGATGAATCAAAAACCTTTCTCACCTCTGACCGCATCAGGCGTTTTCCCGATGTCTATTCGGTAAGTGCCGATTTTTCAATGGCCGGCATCGAATCCCTGCTTATCGGTCAATGTTTCCGAGACTGGTTAACCGACAGTGAAAAAAATTTCCTTGACCTTCTGGCTTTCGACAACGGTCTGCTGTTTTTAATCAAACAGGGACGTTTCCTGCATCCTGAGGATGTGGAACTGTTTCCCATGGAACTGATTGAAACAGCCCTCAGCGAATGCGGGGAAGCCTTTTTCTCCCACCATCTGAAAGCGACTGTCAATGCCTACCAGGGCCATTACCAGGTGCACACCGCCCAGATTACCATCCCCGGAAAGACCCGCCTGGTACTGGGGATGCTGTGCCCGGAAAACCTGGCCACTGCTTTTGAACAAGTGAATCAGTTCAGCAACCTGGTTATTAATTTCCGACGAGCTTCCCGAAATATCGAAAGTATTGTCACGGCCATTCGACATCGCTACGACCCGGATGACCCGGCTTTGATTATCAATCGTTCCTCGGGTCGTCTTTTATGCCTTAATCCCGCCGCAGTCAAGCTGTTCGGCCACGAAGAAAAAAACTTGACGGATATGGAATACAGCCAGTTTAAAAGCCGGCTTTCAAAAGTAATGGCGGCATTTAAAGTAAAAATGGATAATCTCAACGCTCGCGAAAACAGCCTAACGGTAATGACCTTTACCGATGAAAAAAACACTAATACCCACGGTGAAACCTTTTTGACCGACCTTCTTTTCGACAGCCTTCATGATAAAGCCGCCGGGGTGGTCACCGCCGCCAGTTATCTCAAAAGTCTGCCCGATTTCGAGCATGATCCCGAACCCTCGGAATTGGTCGATATTATTCTCCGGGAAATAAATAACCTGGCGTTACTGACCAACCGGTTTCGACTCATATTCAATTTTGACCGCATGCCCATTGAAAGAATCAGCCTTTTCAACGAGCTGGAACAGGCCGTTGAAAATATTAAAGCCGAAGATGGTAAGGAATACCGGGTCAATATCGATGACCATGTAAAACCGTTTCTCCTTCAGGCTCCACCTTCTGCCTACCTGTTTCTTTTTGAGGCGGTTTTAAAAAGACACCATGAGATGACCGAAAAAACCAGAGCCGGTCAAATTAATATTATCCCGCAAAATGCTGATGAAGCCCTCACGCTGGTGTTCGAAACTCTTATCGATAAGCCAGGCGTTAATTCCTTCAGCCGTGAACAGTGGAGCCAATACGCCCGCCAGCTGGCCGGTAACTTGCACCTGACCTACACCGATACGGTCACCGAAAATCAAATAACCACCCAAATTACCATTCCCCATCATTACAGCGAGTAGTAATATGAACGAGAAAAAAACTGATTACGAGATAAAGATACTTATTGCTCATAACGACCACGAAATATCCCGGACTTTGACCGAGTTGCTTCGCCGGGGAAAATACCGGGTTTCAAGTGCCGATTCCCTTGAGATGATATATGAAACGGTCACCAGGGAGCAAATTAACCTGATTGTTATCGACCAGTCCTCTCTGAACGAAACCGCTTTCAAGATAATCAGGCAAGTAAGGCGGGATAACCCGGATATCGGAATACTTATCCTGACAGAAACCGCCGAAGAACCTGATGTCTTGAAAAGCCTTGAGGAAGGCACTCAGGATTATTTATTAAAACCCGAAACCAGGGAAGCGTTGCTCATAAAAATAAAGGCGGTTCTCGAAAAAATGACCATGAAAAAGGAACTGACCACTCTTCGCCAGCACATTGCCATGAATTACGGCTTTGACAATATTGTGGGCATTTCCAAACCCATGGTTCAGATAAAGGAAACCGCCCGACGTATCGCCCCGACCGATATTACCCTGTTGATTACGGGCGCCTCAGGGACCGGTAAAGAACTCCTGGCTCGTACCATCCATCACCATTCCCGGCGACGCCGCCAACCGTTTCTGACTATCGACTGCAGTATCATCCCCGAAAACCTGCTGGAGTATGAACTGTTTGGAAAAGTTGAAAACAATGACGTTGCCGGCCATAATGAAAATCACGGGCTCTTTGTAAAAGCCGAAGGGGGAACGCTCTTTATCGATGAAATCGCTTCCCTTCCGGTATCCATCCAGCCCCGCCTGCTGCGGTTCTTTCAGTATTCGGAAATATGTCCGGCAGGTTCTTCCGTTTCACGGAAGGTCGATGTTCGGGTAATGGCCGCTACCAGCCGCGACCTGTCAATCCTGGTCAATACGGGCCAATTCTCTTCCGACCTGTTCTACCGTTTAAACGTTATCCCCATCAGACTGCCGGCTTTAAACGAGCGCGCCGAAGACATCGAAATACTCACGGAATATTTCCTCCGGAAAATAGCTTTTGAAACCACCCGGCTGTCCCTGACAATCACCCGTCCGGCCATCGACCGGCTCCTGGCGCATACCTGGCCCGGTAATATCCGCGAACTGGAAAACACCCTCAAGCGGGCGGCCGCCTTCTGCCGGGACAACCAGATCGACGCCTCGGATATTATATTCATTACCAAAGACAAAAACCTTACCGGCGAAGACAACCATTTTACCCGTATGACCCTTACTCTCAAGGGTGGTACCCTTGATAAAACCCAGCGCTCCCTGATAATCAAAGCTCTGACGGATAACAACTGGAACTATACCAAAACGGCTTCGGAACTGGGCATCGGGCGCACCACCCTGTGGCGCAAAATTAAAAAGTATCACCTTCAGAAAGAGCCGGTCCATGAATAAAAATAAACCTTACCCTGCCCACAACCGCCTGATTAATAATCAACATTCTTTTAACTATGACATCGAAAGCGAGTGGCCGCCGGAAGCCGACCTTTCGGAGATATTCATCGGATTGACCCGGATTCTACAACGTTCCCATGCCATCACCAAAGGTGTTCTGGTCATCTATGAACCGGACGGTACCCGTTTCGTTGCTGCGGCTACCTGGAATAACGGCAGGACCCGTAAAAATCTTTCGATAAAACTGCCCCATGTTTTTTCCCTTTTTAAAAATATTGCCGAAGACGGCCGTTTCTATATGGACAATTTCTGCCGGATTTTCGAAGGCAACTCCTTCGAACGCAACCTGCTTCTGGACAGTGATTCCCAATCATTCGCCGTGCAACCGTTAAAATACGAAGGCCGGGTGCTTGGTCTGCTTGGATACAGTTCCGATCAGCCTATGGCGTTCACCACTTTCGAAAACGGCTTTCTGGATGAGGTTGCCCGCCAACTGGCCTGTCGTATTAGTAAAACAACTGTGAAAAAGTAAAAAGGTGGTGTGATTCAATTCCGGGCGGTGCTGTCCGGATTCTTCAAAGCCTGCTTTATATCCAGGCGAGCCTTATTGTGCTCGTAGTTGGTACGGGAAAAACGATGTCCCCCGGAGCCGTCAGCCACAAAGAAATAAAAGTCGGTACTGTCCGGGCGAAGGGTGCCCCGGATGGCTTCAAGACCGGGTGAGTTTATCGGAGTCGGCGGCAAGCCCCGGATACGATAGGTATTATAAGGGGTGTCTTTCCTTAAATCGCTTTTTAAAAGGGGACGGCTCAAGCCTCCCAGACCATAGATGACGGTCGGGTCGGCATCGAGTTTCATGCGGCTTTTAAGGCGATTATGATAAACCGAAGCCACGATACTTTTTTCGCGGTCCAGCAGTGCCTCGGCTTCGACAATCGAAGCCAGGATAATAACTTCTTCACGGGTGAGATTATTATAGATGGTATCCGGCCAGAGGCTGTCCGTCTGAATATGAAACATGGTCAGCATCTCCTTGACAACATCCTTGAGTTTCATCCCCCAGGGAATAAAGTAGGTTTCCGGGAAGAGATAACCTTCCAGGCAGGGTAAACCCACCTCGGCCAGAAAATTAGAATCATTATTAAGAGCTATCAGCTCGGCGGAATCCAGCTTCAGTCTTTCCTGAAGTAATGAGGCGACTTTCCAGATTGGCGAGCCTTCATAAACCATCAGGCGGATTTTCAAAAAGTCGCCGCTTTCCAGCCGGTCAAGGATAGACCGGCAGGAGTTTTTGCCGGTGAAATCGTATCGTCCAGGGACCAGTTTTTTGTCAACATGGCGCCACCGGGCCGGGTAAAAAAGCATGGTGCGCGATTTCACCACCCCGGCGTCCAGTATTTTATCCGCTACTGTTTTAAAACTGTCCCCCGGCTCGATAATAATCGTCACCTGGCGCTCTTCAATATTAACCGGGTAGATATAAGCAATACCCAGATAGGCAACGGTCAAAAGCACCAGAAGCACCAGAATGATAAATATTTTCAGTACGGGCTTTTTCATGACTTCGGATTTTCTTCGAGGAATCTCTGCAAAATTATTACCGCCGCCAGGCGGTCGATCCGTTTTTTATCCCGGCCAATTTTCTTTCCGTGAGCGTGAACAATATCGGCCGCTTCTTTCGACGACATATGTTCATCGGTTTTATAAATCGGCCCGCTGTAAATGGTCTTCAATTTTTCGATAAAATCATCCACGGCTTTACATTTTTCGCTGTTGTCGCCGGAAAACAACAACGGGTAACCGACCACCAGGCCGTCGGGGCGGTATTTTTTAATCAGGTCTTGCAATTTTTCCATTGTTTCCCGTAATGATTTTACCTCGAGAGTATCCAGCGCCGAGGCAATCATTCCGGTCGGGTCGCTCTTAGCCAGACCAATCCGCCGCTCGCCGTAATCAATGGCAATGAACGTTCGGTTCATGGAATTCATAAAGCCTTTAATGCTTTCAATCAGGTTTTCCGCTCTTTCTTTTTGGCGGCCGGGAAAAGAACATTATTTAAAATCAACCGGTACCCCGGAGAGGTCTTGTACAGGGCCAGGTCGGTCGGCGGGTCATTGATGAAATGCTGGTAATCCTCCGGGTCATGACCGGCCAAAAAAGTAAAAGTACCCCTTCCCAGGTTGCCGTGGATATAGCGGACCTCGTCGAAGTTATCCGGCATCCCCAGTATTATTACATGCTTTTTCAAAAGCGACTTTTTAAAACCGGTGACCTGACCTAAAAAGCCGCTTACAGTCGCCACGTGGTTCTGGACAAGCATGCTCGGGACCGGGTCGAGCTTGGCGGAGAATTCAAAAAGGTAAAAAAAATCGCTTTCCTGGGTCGGGAAACGCAGCATCCGTTCCGGATAAGTATCAATATCCGAACGGCGATAAGCCATCGGGTCGAAATTCGGTGTGAAATTTTCAAAAGCCAGCGTCCGCTCATAATCCAGTTTCTCCAGTGCTCCCGGGTCCACCGGGTCGCCGTCGAATTCCCGCGGAACAATATCGACCCCGTCGGCGGCGAGGGCAATGTCAATCGTTTCCGGGGCCGAACACATCGAAAAGAAAAAACCGCCCCGGCGAACATAGTCATAAATCATTTTAGCCACATCCCGCTTCATCTCGGAAACCTTTTTGTAACCGAGCCTGTGCGCCATCTCCTCGTTGGTCTTGACCTCGGCCTGATACCACAGGACATTGCGAAAAGCTCCGTAAAACTTCCCGTACTGACCGGTAAAATCCTCATGATGTGCGTGCAGCCAGTCGTATTCATCGAGTACCCCCGAAAGAACTTCCTCGTCCCAGACCTTGTCATAAGGAATCTCGGCATAGGTTAAAGCCATGGTGACCGCATCATCCCAGGGGTCGTTGGTCTGTGGTACATATACAGCTATCCGGGGGGCTTTCTCAAGTTCCACCCGCTCCATGTTCTCAACTTCAATCTGCCGGTAGATATCGGCTACCTGACCCGATGTCACCTGTTCATAGGAAACGCCCATGACAAGACACAGGTCGGCCAGTTCTCGGGCATAATCTATTAAAAACGACCCGCCCCGATAGTTTAAAAGCCATTCGCCTTTGTAACCTTTCTCCAGTGCCTTGTAGATGACCCCGTAGGCCTTGAGGTGGTTAATCTGAGTATTATCCATAGGAATCAACAAGGAAGCAGCCGTCAGTTTGACAGGCAGGGCTATCAGGATAGTCAGGAGTATGAAAATTATTATAATCTTACGCATATCAGTATATTAAACAGTCGAATCGTCGGTCGGTTTCTATATTTTTTTCATCAGAAAATGGTTTTAATTTACTCATTTTTGTCTTTCATCAGCTTCCGGCGGTGTTCATTATATTTTGCCAGGTAATCTTTGATTTTACTTTCCCGCCCGACATCCCTGGGATGATAATATTGCGTTCCCTTAAGCTCCTCCGGGAAATATTCCTGGTCGGTAATAGCATCCTCAAATTCATGGGCATACTTATACCCCTTACCGTAATCAAGAGCTTTCATAAGCGAGGTCGGGGCATTGCGAATCCACAGCGGCACCGGCAGGGAACCTTTTTCATTGGCGTCTTTCATCGCCTGTTCGAACGCCATATAAACCGAATTGGACTTGGGAGCGCAGGCCAGATATATGACCAGCTCAGCGATAACCAGCTCCCCCTCGGGGGAGCCCAGGAAGTGATAGGCATCACGGGCATTCATCGCCAGCGTCAGGGCATACGGGTCGGCCAGGCCGATATCCTCGGCTGCGAACCGTATCAACCGGCGTACGATATACAGCGGGTCGTCGCCGGCATGAAGCATCCGCGCCAGCCAGTACAGGGCGGCATCGGGATCACCGCCGCGGATAGTCTTATGCAGGGCGGAGATGATGTTGTAATGTTCCTCCCCGGCTTTATCATATACCAGCACCCCCCGCTGGTGAACATCTTTTAAGGTTTCGATTGTAATTTCCTTACCTTCGCCGATAAAATTGGCGGTGGTTTCCAGAAGGGTCAACCCCCGGCGGGCGTCGCCGTCGGCAGCGGCGGTGATAAAATTAAGGGCGCCATCGGCCAGCTTCAGATTCATCTTCCCAAGTCCTATTTCGCTATCGGACAGGGCGCGGTTGATAATCTTCTCAAGTGCCTGGGTCGATAATCTTTCGAGTACATACACCCGCAGCCGCGATAAAAGAGGCGAGATGACCTCAAACGACGGGTTTTCGGTGGTGGCGCCGATAAGCACGATATCGCCTTTTTCGACATAAGGAAGAAAAGCATCCTGCTGGGCTTTGTTGAAACGATGGATTTCATCGATAAAGATATAGGTGCGACGGCCGGACATCTTGTAGTAATTGCCTGCTTTGGAAATAATGTCCTTGATTTCTTTAATGCCGGAAACAACCGCTGAAAAAGGTATGAACTGCCCGCGGGTGGAATGGGCAATCAAAGCGGCCAAAGTGGTCTTGCCGGAGCCGGGCGGTCCCCAGAAAATCAGCGAGGTTACCTTGTCGCTTTCAATGGCTTTGCGAAGCGGGGTGCCCTGACCGATGATTTTCTCCTGCCCGACGAACTCATCGAACGTCCGCGGCCGCATCCGGTCGGCGAGGGGCTTAACCCCCTCGAAGGTTTTACCCTCGACTTCCGGTTCTTTACCCTCATTGAAAAAATCCATGTATAGAATATAAAGGGTATTTCACGGCCGAACAATCACAAAGTTGGGAGGATTAAAGCAGAGCAGATTGTTATTTAATTACTTTTTTATTTGGCTCATTCCCTATATCAACTATCTTAAAAAAGCCCGCAGATAGCGGGCTTTTTGCTTGTGTTTATCATATTTAGAAATTACGGACAACTGGGCAAAGGCGTATGTGACAGATACAGGTAATCTATTACAACTGTAATATCAGAAATATCAATCATACCATCAGGATAAGTATCGGCTTCATCAAAACAACAAAGTGGGTCATGCGAAAGGTATAAAAAGTCAATTATGCGATTGACATCCGATATATCCGGTTCATCAACAAAAGAACAATCTGTGTTACCGGTCATTTTTACACAACAGCCATGATAATCAACTCCATGTTCGTACCAAATATCAACCATTGCTTGTTCGTGACCTTCTGAGGGAGTATTATACCATGCCAACCAGAACTGTTCCATTGTTTGTGGTTTTCCGCATGATTTATTCATGATAGCATTCATAATAGGTCCAATACCGACGCTCAAGGAATCACCGATATCATCGGGGTGATGCGGCAGAGTTGTATCCCCCCAATCTTGCTGTCCACTGTAATCTTCTGTGCCAGACGAATAATCATAAATATCCCAGAACATACCAGCATTAGCTCCTGAACAACTGTCACCCATTGCATTTGCTGAGGCAAAAGTTGTATCATACGGTATGCCACCTGTAAAGCCATTTCCACATTGGCCATACTCACCGGTTTCTAAATCGTACCAGAAGGTATCACAGTAATTATTTCCACTTGTATAATATTTGGTATTATTAGAACCAGAAGCCAATGACCAGAAAAACGCGAATCCTTCTCTTGCAGCAAGACCAGGTGGATCAATTGTCCAAAAACGACTGGGAGCTTGGACTAAATCGTCAAAAGCACCGAATATTCTATGTAGTCGGTGCCCGAATTCATGTCGAATAACATCTTCATCATATACGTCAGGAAGAAAATAATCAGGATAAAATTTATTACTTATTATTATTATATCACTTGTTTTATTATAATAAGAACTACTTGTGTCAGATAATACAGTGTAAGTATGGCCGGGATCAGGTAAATTGAGCGTTTCTACCCAATATTTATGATTATCCCTAATAATATCAGCCACATAAAAATAACCACTTAAAGGTATGTCAATTAATATTGGTGGTGTATCACCTCCATAATTCCATTCATATGAACCACTTTCCACATTCTCAACAGGATATGTATCAAAATGAAATATCGGTTGATAAACAGTATCATATTTAGCACTTACATAGTCGTTTTTCGAATAAATACATACAAATATATCTAATCTGGTACCATCGTTATCAATATTTATAACTGAATCAAATTTGAAATAACCTGTATCATTTGTAAAGAACACTTTATCATCAGGGAATAATTTTGTTCTCGGGATACCACTCGCCAAGTCATAATCCCAAAGTTCTATCTGATACTCGCCTATCGGATGAGATGTAAAACTGAAGTTCCCCCGATTTAGTGGACACGGAGAAAGGATAGTATTATAATGATACTGTCAGGAGGTGTTCAAGATGTCGAATAAGGAAAAGCGTCGGAAATATGACCGGGAGTTTAAGTTAGAGGCGGT
>JAQUSF010000011.1 GCA_028715215.1 Candidatus Zixiibacteriota bacterium | reverse complement strand
CTGTATCGAACCGGAGGTGTTTATACCATCAGCCTGACTGTCAGTGGCCCGGACGGCAGCGATACGGAAACGAAGGTTGACTACCTGACCATAATCGGTATCCCGACTGCATCATTCACCGCTTCGCCGACTTCCGGCGGCGCTCCCCTGACGGTCTCTTTCACCGACCGGTCATATGATGCCGCCGCCTGGCAGTGGTATTTCGGTGACGGCGGTTTTTCAACCGACGAAAATCCGACTTATACTTATCATTTCGAAGGTACCTTTGTTGTTACCCTGATAGCCGTCAATGAATGCGGCAGTGATACCACCACCGGCATAATTGCTGTCAGGGACCCTGAAATGCCGCCCATTGCGGATTTCAACGCCCAGCCGACCGAGGGTTGTTACCCCTTCAGAGTTTATTTCACCGACCTTTCAAGGGGCGTTATTACCAGCTGGTTCTGGGATTTCGGGGACGGTTTTACTTCGACTGCACAAAATCCCGTTCACATTTTTCGCGGCCGGGGTCCTCATACCGTCACCCTGACAGTAACCGGACCGGCTGGTTCCGACATAGAAACCAAGATAAATTATATTACCGTTCACGATATGCCTGTTTCTAATTTTGAAGCGACCCCGGATTCCGGAGCGGCACCTTTAACAGTCAACTTCACTGATTACGCCCTCGATGCCGACTCCATATTATGGCGTTTTGGCGACGGTTCCGTTTCCACCGGTATTAACAACCTTACCCACACCTATGACATCGCCGGAGTTTATACTGTTTACCAGGTTGCTGTCAATAACTGCGGGCGCGACAGTACTTCGAAAACCATTACCGTTACGGAGCCAATCCCACCGCCGCAAGCTGAATTCCAATATGAACCGATTCCGTACTGCGATTCCACCGTGGTCAATTTTACCGACTTCTCATCCGGTCCTATTACCACCCGTAACTGGGCTTTCGGGGATGGCACCTTTTCGAGCTCACAAAATCCGGTTCATACCTATCATACACCCGGTAATTACACCATCATCTTGATTGTGACCGGGCCGGGTGGGAGTGATACCTCCTCAAAAGATATTAATATTGCCTTTTTAGAATATCCAGTCGCTGATTTCACCGCCGTACCTGATTCGGGCGGTGTTCCCCTTATCGTTACTTTTACCGACCAGTCGGCTTTTGCGACATCGTGGGCCTGGGATTTCGGCGACGGTCAAACCGATAATATTCAAAACCCAACTCATACCTATACGACCGTTGGCATCTATACCGTCCAGTTGACGGCTTCCAACGAGTGCGGTACCGATACCGCTTTTGCGACCGTGAAAGTTACCGAACCCCTCGAGCCGCCCCGGGCTGATTTTACAGCCGATACGACTTCCGCCTGCCAGTTGCAGCCGGTCACTTTCACCGACCTGTCCACCGGGATAATTACTCTGTGGTCGTGGGACTTCGGCGATGGCGGCACGTCGAATATGCAACATCCCCGGTATACCTACTCCGCCCCCGGTTCCTATACCGTTACCCTGACCGTGAGCGGGCCGGGTGGTTTTGATGACACCACTAAAGTCAATTTTATTACCGTGAAAAGTCTGCCCACCGCCGCTTTTAATGCTGTACCGGACTCCGGCCAGGTGCCTCTCAATGTTGCCTTCAACGACCAGTCCTCCGATGCCGAGAGCATATTCTGGCGGTTTGGTGATGGCAGTACCTCGACCATACCGAGTCCTTCCCACACTTTCAACACTGCCGGGATTTACACCGTATATCAGGTAGCCATCAATGAATGCGGGCGCGATAGTACCTTTCGTATAATAAAAGTTACTGATACCATACCCGGACCTAAGGCTGATTTTTCCGCCGAACCCCTTAAGGGATGTACGCCTCTGACTGTTAATTTTAAAGACCTGTCCACAGGCAATATAACCTCCTGGCTGTGGGATCTGGGTAATGGCACTGTATCACCATTACAAAACCCCTCCCTGGTATACACCCGGGCAGGCAATTATACCATCAGCCTGACCGTGAGCGGTCCGGGTGGCATCGATAAGGAAACTAAAGATTATTATATAACTGTAAAAGATGTACCGACGGTGGCTTTTATCGCCGAACCCCTTTATGGTGAACCGCCCTTGCAGGTAACTTTCACCAATCTGTCAGTCGACGCTGATTCGGTTTTATGGCGTTTTGGCGACGGTAAGACCAGTGAAGTTTTCAACCCGGTGCACCTTTATGATAACATCGGTGTTTACCAGGTCACCCTGGTCGCCATCAATGATTGCGGTCGAGACAGTCTGAGTGATTTTATCGTCGTTGACCGCCGCACCGGTGAGCTTACCCTTTCCAAACTCGTGAACCGGCCTTATGCCGAAGTAGACGAAACCCTCACCTATTTCCTTTCACTGACCAATACGGGCGACGAAACCGTTTATAGTGTGGTGGTAGGCGACACCATCCCGAATTATACCACTTATATCCCCGGCTCGGCTTCCGGAGACGGCGCCATTGTTTATAACAGCCTGAGCCACAGCCTGACCTGGTCGCTCGATTCCCTTGCCGTGGGACAATCAAGAGTGATGCAGCTCCAGGTTACCGTTAATGAAAACGCTCCCAACGGCCACACTATTGTCAACCGGGCAAGTATTATCGGGCCGCCGCCATACTCCGGCTGGGCCGAAGCTTCAACCACGATACTGGCGCCTGATATTGCTCTTACCAAACAGGCCAACCCCAACGTTGCCAAACCGGGTGACACCGTTCTTTATACTGTTAGGGCCGTTAACAATGGTGACAGCCCGCTTCCAGGCGCCTATCTCATCGACAACCTGCCCGATGAATTTATTTATATCACCGGTACCGGTGAAGTAAACAATGCGGCGGCAGTCGTCAGCGGCATGGATCCGATCCGGGTAGAAATAGGCGATATTGGCATCCGCGATTCGGCGGTAATAACCTACCGGGTAGCGATATCCGCTTCAGCCGATACGGGCGCAACCTATCGAAATGCCGCCACGCTCTTTGAAGGCGGCGGTTCCACCCGCCTTGTACAGAACCTGGCCAGCCGCAGCTGGGGACCGGTTTATGCCGACGTTTCCCTCATCACCCCGCCGCTGCTTATCCGTAAAACCGCCGACAAAAGCAGCGCTGCCCCCGGCGATATTGTCCCCTACCTTCTGACCATACAGAATACTTCACCGGTTACGGCTTACCATGTCATGGTTATCGATACCCTGCCGTCCGGTTTTATATATATCCCCTCGACCTCGGTCATAAACGACCTGCCTTCCCCGGATCCGGTTGGAGATAACCCTTACCAGTGGTCTCTGGGTACCCTGTCCCCCGGCGCCACCGCGACCATCCGTTACACGGTCCAGCTTGGCACCCGGACAGCCTCGGGTGTCAATGATAACGTGGCCTGGGCGCACGCTGATTCCTTCCGTCCCTCACGAGCCACAGCCCGGATACAGGTAATGTCGGAAAAATTCAACGGTACCATTCGCGGACGTATCATGGTTGATTGCGATGGAGACGGTATTGCCGATATCGACTCAGTGCCGGTCGGCGTGGATATTTTCCTTGACGACGGCTACCAGTCACGGTCCAACGATAAGGGGATGTTCTATTTCAGTGCCGTCCGGGCCGGAGAGCATGCCGTTAAAATCGACCGGAGGGATTTAAAAACCTGCGGGTATTACCTTCCCGAAGGCGTCCCGGAGGCGGTCTTTGTTCATGTTCACGAGATGAGCGAAGCTTATGTACTATTTCGCATCTGTCCCGAACAGCCGGTTCTTACGCTTGACAAGCGGGCGGCGGTTATACCAAAAGTCCGGGTGACCAAAACCGCCCATATCGATACCACTATGCTTTTGGATACGACCGGTGTCACAGTCGATTATACCATCGACATCGCTTCCAATGGCGGCGCCGACCCGACTTTGGTCCGGGTGGTTGATTCCCTGCCCGACCGTTCCCGGCTGATTATCGATGACGCTCAGCTGCTGGCGCCTGTCGAAAGGAATCAGACCCTCTGTTACGAACTTACCTTTGGCCAGAATAAGATTCGCCAGTCAGCGCAGTATTCGCTGGAAGACCTGGCTCCCGGGTTACGCCGGTTCATGTCGAATAAAATTCACCTGGAAGACGGCCGGTCGCCCGTCAGCGTCGAAAAATCTCCGTTAGTCTCCAACCCCGCCGAGATAGCGGTGGGGCCGTTCAAGCTTTCACCGCCAGCCGTCATGCAGTTCAACCTCATTGGAGCCTACTTTGAAACCGCCCGGGCGCAACTTCTTCCGGAAGCCTTACCGACCCTTAACGCCCTGGCCGATTCGATACGGAAATATGATAATGTCGAGGTCAAAGCCGAGGGCCACTGCGATTACCGGCGCGTGTACATAGCTTATCCCTCCAACTGGGAACTGTCAATAGCCCGTGCCAAAGCGGTTATTGACTGGCTCATTGCGAACGGTATTGACTCGACCATTATGTCGTATGAAGGCTTCGCCGCCACCCGACCGGTCGACACCGGGCATACGCCCGAAGCCTGGGCGAAGAATCGCCGGGTGGAAGTTTTTCTTAAAGGCAAAAAAGGACCGGTTATCGACATCAAAAACATCCCCGTCAACGAATGGCAGGGATCAACTCTTCTTGAACTGACACCAGTCAACTGGGATACTCTCATTGTAAGTGACAATACCCCGCTGGAGAAAAATTTCAACGATAACTGGGAAATCCGGCTGACGGTGGAAAACATCGGCCGCCGGAAAGCGGATAAGGTCATGCTGAATGACATCTTGCCCGCCAATACCGAATATATCGACGGGAGTGCCAGGGTGGACAATCTGTTCACACCCGCCATTATAAGCCACGATAATAAAATCCAGCTTGAATTCGGCCCGGTCGAGCCCGGACAGAAAATCAGGATAAGTTACCGCTTCCGGGCTGTTTCGGATAAAGTACCTGACGGCGGCGGGGCAGCGGAGCTAAGAACAATCGACCCGGATTCCCCCCGGGAATACAAATCAAACCCGGTGCTGTTCCAATAACAGCACCGCGGCTTTTTAAAATAAAGCGATCCTGAAATAATTTCTAGCAGCCTTGAAATTTACGGCGCCATAACACCATTCACCCTTCCCTTTTAAGTTGACAACGAAGTGCTAAACTTGAATATTGAACCGGCAGTTCAAAAATTTACAACCCTTTTTTATGGCGGAAGGTTTAATATGAAAAAGCTGTTGGTGTTATTAATTCTACTCATTTCCCTGACCCCTTGCATTCATGGTCAGGGTTTGAAATTAGGTGTCGGCGCCTTTGGAGGATTGAACATGCCGGTGGTGCAGGATGACCAGAAAACCGGCTCGGTTTTTGGATTTCGAGCTCGCCTGCAGTTATTGCCGTTTCTTTCGGCGGAACCAAACCTGACATTCGGTAAATGGGGAAAACCGGACCCGGTCGATGATGTGGAGCTGGGGATTGACGGTTCGAAAATAACCTCTTTTGGAGTTGATGCTCTGCTGGGCAGCATGAACAGCATCAAGGGCTTCAAACCCTTCGGCATTATCGGTGTCGGAATCTATAAAATAAAAAATGACGATACCGGTTACGAGGAAAGTAAACCCGGTTTTTCCGGTGGTTTGGGCTTCGGCATTGGCCTTACACCCCTTCTGGATTTCGATGTCTGCGGTCGTTTGATTGTCGCTCCCCAGGAAGACGGTTCCAAGAAAGCTCTTTTTATAACCGCCGGCTTTAATTATTATTTTACTTTGGGACGGTAAGGAGGCAGTAAAAATGAACAAACTTAATAATAAGATAAGCCAGAGCAGTTTGATTGTAATTGGCCTTCTACTGGCCGGTTGCCTGGTTTCAGGTACTTTTATCATCACGCAATCATTTCAGTTTACCGCCCAGAGCGGTTTTTATTTTTATCAGGTCAACCTGACCACTGAGCAGGTATGGAAAGACCACAGTGATAAGATTGATTTTATTGATGCCGTGGGGGTGGAATTATATATCACCAGTAATGAAGCCGGTAATGTCACTTTTGATGCTTATGTTGATAATTACAGCGGTGCCGGCTCTAATCCGAGCTCCGTTCCCGCTTCCGCCACTAAAATTATCGATAACCTGACAGTGGCTCCCGGTTCAACCAAAATAACCTATGCCCAATCGCTGGGTTTAATCACTAACCTCAGCACGCTGAAAGCGCTGGCCAAAGTCGGGCAGTTCGATTTCTACGGCACCAGTAGCGGCAATGACGGTAATACTTTCATAATTGACTCCGGAAAAGTGATTGTGACTTTTTCGGCAGGTTATTAATCATACCTCTGCGGTAACATATAATAAAAAAGCCCGTCGTCTCATGGCGACGGGCTTTTTCAATTTAAAGGTCGCGACTACGGGCATATCGCCAGGTCTTTATGACTTAAATAAAGATGGTCAATCAATGCCGTAATGTCCGAAATATCCGGGTCGCCGCCCGAACCGTCGGTATCGGTTTCCTCTTTACAGCAGAGAGGCAAATGACTCAGATAGAGAAAATCGATAAGACGGGAGATATCGGAAATATCCGGAGCCTCCGATTCGGAACAATCGATGTTACCGGTGTAACCGACACAACAGCTGCAACGGGGGCTTACATGACTGTTAAACCATTTCTTAGCCTTATTGATATTGCCGGTCAAAGTCGTGAGATCACCTTCAGGCACGGAACTCAGGACCGTGTAGAGCATCAGGGTATCATTGGCCAGTAAGGTATAATCGGCAAAACAGGTCATGACCGAGTGCTGGTCTTCATAATCGCCGCCGGTCCGGTAGCCGGCCTGGGCCATGTTTTCCAGCAGTTCCGTGGGAACAAAGGTCCCGTTGGGATAGATATAAACGACATTACTGGCCGTATAGGCGCCGTAAGGCTGGGTTGCCGTATCGACCAGGCAGGAATCATTGAGATAATAACCGATAAAAGCCATCCCGCCGAAACGGGCGTCGTTGGCCTGACAACCCTGACCGTCGAATTCCCAGCCCTGTTGATAAATAAGTTTCCGGGTGACATCGTACCCGCCGGTATTATCGACATTATTGTCGGATGGAATATCCCAGTCAACAGCATTGCCGATATATAAGCCCTCATGATTGAAACCGTCGTATGAATACAGGCGCATTCCCTGGATGACAAACTGGCAGCTGTCGGATTTTTTAGGCGACCACCAGGTTACCTCCATCGCCAGCGTGGAATCGCGGCTGACAAAAGTACCCGATTCGAAAATATCATATGCGGTGGTGGAAACCGTCGGAACGGTGGCTTTTTTACCTTCCACCAGGTTAAAATACTGCCGACCGTACAGGGCATAGCTGGCCAGGGTATCAAGACCGCTGACATAACAGATTACCGGGGAACCGTCGTAAAGATACACTCCGGCATTCGGGTCGCAGTCACCGGTCAATACGTAATCCATGGTCGCCCCGAACATGCCCCGGTTAGCGTAGTTGCCGTTACTGCCAACGGTCAGTTGCAGACACGGCGTGGTCACTGTATCCCATACGGCCGACCGCGTGTCACAAACATCGCCGATACCGTCACCGTCACTGTCCAGCTGGTCGGGATTATAATCATAAGGACAGTTGTCGTCAGCACAGGTATTGCCCGGTACGCCGGGATTGCCGTAGCCGTCCTTGTCCCAGTCGACGCAATCATCACAGGCATCGCCGATAAAATCCATATCAACATCGACCTGTTCCGGGTTATACACCTGGGGGCAGTTATCACAGTCGTTCCCGACGCCGTCATTATCACTGTCAAACGGGTCATTGCAATCGATAGTTGTCCGGAACATCGAACGGCCGTGCGTTCCCGCCACCAGCGAACGGGTCGGATAATGATAAGCCAGGTCATGAACCACGGATAAAGGCAGGTCGGTGCCGAAAGTCGACCAGGTATTACCCAGGTTATCGGTTTTGAAAACCCCGACATCGGTGGCGATATAAAGGGTATTTTCATTATGAATATCGACTATACAGTCATTAATCGGAGCATCGGGTAAATTACCACTGATATCACTCCAGGAAGCTCCATAGTTGACGGTACGATGAATATGCGGCAGGTAGTCGCCGTACTGTTTGTAACCCGAAAGGGTGACGTAAGCAATCCCGGCATCAAACGGGTCAACCGTTACCCGGGTAATCCATCGTTGCGGCAACTGGGAACTGACTAAATTCCAGTTCAAACCGCCGTTGGTGGTGACATACACCGCTCCGTCGGAAGTGCCTGCATAGACAACCTCGGGTTCGGTTCGAGCAACATCGATAGTCGTAATCACCCCACTTCCACCTGTCAAAGCTTCGCTTATCGCCGTCCATTGCCCCGCGCCGTCAATCGTCCGGTAAACCCGGTTGGTCCCATAATACAGAATTCGGGCATTGTTCGGGTCCATCACAAACGGCGTGCACCAGCCGGTCGGTTCGGAAGGATTGACGCCTTCAAGCGCATAGGCAAAAGTATTCCCGTTATCAATTGACTTATACAAAGACCCGTACTGATACTCGGCATAGATTATATCGGGATTGGTGAAATCGACCAGGGTGAAAAAACCGTCCCCGCCCATAATCTGGTCCCATTCGTCAAGCGCCCCGGTATTTGTCCGCAAAGTACCGTTATCCTGAGTACCGCCGTAAAGCCGTTCCGGGTGCGAGTAATCGATGGTGATGGCATAAAACTGGGTGTTGGCCATCGCTGTCATAAGGGACCAGGAACTTCCCCAATTCCCCGAATAGTAAACACCGCCGTCACAGCCCAGATAAAGCTTGCTGTCATCGGTTTCAAGGATATACATGGCATGCTGGTCAACATGCACCGACGATGAAGAGATATTATTCCAGCTTGACCCGCCGTCGGTACTCTGCCATACATCCAGTCCCAGGACATAAACGATATCGGGATTGGTCGGTGAAATCCGAACGTTACCGAAATACCAGCCCCCTGACCAGGAGGCATTCAGCTCCACCAGGGCGGCATCGTCAGTCCGGGTCCAGTTAAGACCCAGGTTGGTGCTTTTATATAAACCATAGAAATCGCCGTCATTGGGCACGGGACCGCCGTTATAAAGCGCATAGGCCGTATGGTGGTCCTTTCCGATTGTCACCCCGATGCGGCCGAACTGCAGCGCTACCGCCGGCAGTCCGCCGGTACCGGAGATATTCGTCCAGGTGTCGCCGCGATTGGCGGAACGCCAGATACCACTGCCCTCGCCTTCCCATCTCTCCCAGAAGGCCGCCAGTAAAACACCCTCTTCAGGTTGCAGAGCCAGGTCAACACAACCCACGTTGTCGGCCACATATAAAATCTGCTCCCAGGTGCCGCCGCCATTCTGGGAGCGATATACTCCCCGGTAAGGATTATTACCGCTCCAGCGCGAACCGAGCACCGCTACATAAATCGTATCCGGGAACAGGGGGTCGACAATTATTCTGCCGATGCGATAGCTGTAAGGCAGACCGACATTATCCCAGGTCAGACCGCCGTCGGTGGATTTGTAGATGCCGTCGCCTTCATAAGTATCCCCGGCAGGATTGACCTCGCCTGTACCGGCATAAACTACCAAGGGGTTAGACGGGTCAACCGCCACCGCTCCCATACCGGGAGCGCCCTGATTGTCGAAAACCGGCAACCAGGTCACCCCAAAATCCGTTGTTTTAAAAACTCCCCCGGCGGCTGAAGCGGCAAAAATTGTGCCGGGGTAAGAAGGATGGACTGCCAGGTCGGTGATGCGGCCGGGGATATTGGTCGGCCCGGCCCCGGTCCACACCGAAACCTGGCCTTCTTTATTCAACGTTTCCGAAGCAGCCTGTATCTCCCGGGCTTTCAAGACCGCCAGGCGATGCTGCGCTACCGGAATCGTATCGTACGGGTAAGCCCGCTGCCGGTAAAACCAGTCGCTGGGACGCTGCAGGCGAACGGCTTTAGGTATCTTACCCTTCTTCTTCATCAGGTAACCGGTCGTACGCGCCCGGTAACTCTGGAGCGATTCCTTCTTTTGCCTTGATGGCCATAAAAGCAGTATCAGAGCAATCAGGATAAGAATCGGTACTATCAGTATATATTTTCTCATCAGGTAAACTCCCACGGAATATTTTAAGAATGATTAATTCTCCCAAGATATCACAAGATATCCTCATCCGTCAGATTAAATAATCACCAGTAAAAGCAAAGCGGTAAAAACACAATCTCAATATAGTAATATTCTAAATGATGTAAAGTTATTAAACAAAAACAGTAAAAAGTATAATGTTTAATAAAATTCTTTTATTACTGCCATGCTATAACCGTTTACATTTCAATAACATAAAATATGACTGCCGCCGAGCGTTTTAAAATTGAAAAAATATATATCAAAGGCACTTATCCCAAAATACTATCGGTTTAGTGGTAACGCTTATAAAAGTTATATTTATATAATTACCGCCTCGTTCACCTGATAAAATATATTTTCTTCGACCTCATTCTTGATATTAACGGTTCAAAGACCGGCTTTTCAGCAGAAAATACAACACCGGTACGATCACCAGGGTCAGGATGGTTGAAGATACGAGCCCGCCGAGCATGGGTGCCGCAATCCGCTGCATCACCTCGGAACCGGTACCCTGTCCCAGCATAATGGGCAAAAGGGCGATTATCGTTGTTCCCACGGTCATCAATTTCGGGCGTACCCTTTCAACAGCGCCTTCGATAACAGCCTCTTTCAAAGCCGCGGAGGAATTTAAACGGTTTTCTCTCAGGTACCTGTCCCGGGTTTCATCCAGATATACCAGCATGACCACCCCGGTTTCCGCGGCCAGGCCGGCCAGAGCAATAAAACCAATATAAACCGCCACGGAGACATTAAAATCGAACAGGTAAAACAACCAGATACCTCCGACCAGGGCAAAAGGCAGCGATAATAATACTATCAGGCAGTTGGTGATATTCTTAAAATAAAGATATAAAAGCAGGCCGATGATAAAGAGAGTCAGGGGAATAATCACTTTAAGCCTGGCCGCGGCTTCCTGCATATTTTCAAATTGACCGGACCAGACCAGGGCATAGCCGGCGGGCAGAATCACCTGTTGCGCTACCGCCCGGCGGGCGTTATTGACATATGTTCCGACATCGATGTCCCTGAGATCCACAAAGACCCAGGCGGTAAGCCGGGCGTTCTCGGATTTAATCATGGTTGCTCCGGTGGCGAAATGGATATCCGCCACTTGTCCCAGAGGGATGCGACCGCCAACCGGGGTATCTATCAGGACGCCTTTCAGGGCTTCCGGGTTATCGCGAAGTTCCCTCGGATAGCGCACACTGATGGCGTACCGTTCTCTTCCGACCAGCGTTTCCGCCACCGGCATGCCGCCGACGGCCGTTTCTATCACCTGCTGGATGTCGCCTACGGTCAGACCGTACGCCGCCGCTCGAAACCGGTCGATATCAATATCAAGATAACCCCCGCCGGTTACCCGCTCGGCATACACCGAGCGTGTTCCCTTCAGCGACTTAACAGCGTTTTCGACCCGTTGGGCGATGGCATTCAGGCTGTCCAGGTCAGGGCCCATGATTTTAATGCCGACGGGGGTTTTTATACCCGTGGCGAGCATATCAATACGGGTTTTGATAGGCATTGTCCAGGCATTGGTAAGCCCGGGAAAACGGATTGCCCGGTCAAGCGAATCGACCAGCCTGTCCAAAGTCATACCGGGCCGCCACAGTTCCGGCGGTTTGAGCATGATGGTGGCTTCAATCATGGTCATCGGCGCCGGGTCGGTTGCAGTCTCCGCCCGGCCCACCTTGCCGAAAACCCGTTCCACCTCCGGAAATGTTTTAATGATACGGTCGGTCTGTTGCAGCACTTCCCGGGCTTTGGCGATGGAGATCCCGGGCAGGGTGGTCGGCATATAAAGCAGGTCGCCCTCGTACAATGGCGGCATGAATTCCGAACCAAGGCGACTCAGCGGAAAAAAAGTGACCAGCATAATCAATACAGATAATATCACTACCGCTATTTTATACTTTAACGCCAGGTTGATAACCGGCCGGTAGAGGCTGATGCTTACTCTTGAAAGAGGATTTTTCTTTTCCTGGCGGAACCGGCCCTTGATAAACAAAACCATCAGAGCCGGAATGACAGTAATTGATAAAAGGGCGGAAGCCGCCATGGCGAAAGTTTTGGTATAAGCCAGCGGTTTAAACAACCGTCCGGATTGACCCTCCAGAGCCAGAACCGGTAAAAACGACACCGTTATAATAAGAAGAGAGAAAAACAAGGCTGGCCCGACCTCGCGCGCCGCTTCGTAAACCAGGCGCTTTCCGTCCATAGCGGCATCGGAACGTTCCCTGTGTTTATGGGCATTCTCCACCAGCACCACCGAAGCATCGACCATGACGCCGAGAGCAATAGCTATGCCGCCGAGCGACATGATATTGGCGTCAATCTTCGAAAGATACATGGTCAGAACGGATAAGAGAACACCCAAAGGCAGGGTAATAACGGCAATCAGGGTGGAACGGAGATGGAGTAAAAAAATAAGAATGACCAGGAAAACGACAATCATTTCCTCAAGCAGAGTACGCTGCAGGTTGTTGACCGCCCGGTCAATAAGGCCGGAACGGTCATAGACAGGAACAATTTCCACACCGTCGGGCAGCCCGGTTTCAAGTTCGGCCAGTTTCTTTTTAACCCGGTCGATAACCTTGCGGGCATTATCGCCCCAGCGCATGATCACAATTCCTCCCACCGTTTCTCCCTCGCCGTCGAGTTCAGCCAGACCCCGCCGCGGAGCACTGCCGATCTGAATATTGGCCACCGAAAAAAGCAGGACCGGCGAACCGTCGGAGGCCAAATGCACGGGAATATTACGTAAATCTTCAAGGTCGCCAATATAAGCCAGGTTGCGAATCATGAACTCGGTTTCACCGAGCTCGATTATTCGTCCTCCGACCGCGGCACTGGATTTTTTTACGGCCATCATGACATGTTCGAGAGTGAGGTCATAAAATTCCAGTTTACGGGGATCGACTTCGACCTGATATTCCCGGACGAAACCGCCTACAGACGCTACCTCCGATACGCCCTCGAGCGACGACAGCTCATATTTTAAAAACCAGTCCTGCAGAGAGCGAATTTCCGCCAGGTTATGACGGTTGGTTTTATCCACCAGGGCGTATTGATAGACCCAGCCGACCCCCGTGGCGTCGGGACCGAGTTGGGGTATTACTCCCGAGGGAAGCCGCCCACTCATCTGTGAGAGGTATTCCAGCACCCGGCTGCGAGCCCAGTAAAGGTCGGTGCCGTCTTCGAAAATCACGTATACAAACGACATCCCGTAATAAGAAAAACCGCGCACGCTTTTCGCACCGGGTATAGCCAGCAGGGTTGTTGTCAGCGGGTAGGTCACCTGGTCTTCCACCACCTGCGGTGGTTGCCCCATATAATCAGCCTGAACAATTACCTGAACATCGGATAAATCCGGGACAGCATCCACCGTTATATTCCTGAAAGCATAAACACCCGCCAATGCCGTAAAAGCGGCAACCGCCAGCACCAGCCAGCGATTTTTTATGGAATACTCTATCACTTTATTTATCATAGCCCGTTTCCTTTTCGAATTTTACCAGTGCCATACCGCAAACCGGACACCGGCCGGGCTCCTTCCTGGCGACGCGGTCCTCAGGCATCGGGCATATATAAAAACCGGAGTTATCCGTTTCCTCCACCGGCACCAGCTTCATCCCGCATTCGGGACAGTCACCCTGTCCGTACTGCAGGATATGATAGTGTTCAGGCATCGGGCAGGTATAAATATCCGATAAATTAAACACCGGTCTATCCCCTGCAGGTGCGGATGGAACCTTGCCATAATTATCCCCCGGCGCACCCCGGTTGACAGCTTCACTTAACCGTGACTCGCTGTCAAGCAGGAACTGTCCCGATACGACAACTCTTTCACCCGCCATCAATCCGGAAAGGACTTCGACCAGGTCACTGTCACCCGCCACCCCGGTGACAATCTCGCGCGCTCTGTAAACACCCTCACCTTCATCAATGAAAACCAGCTCCCGCACGCCTGAATTTATCACGGCCGACCGGGGAACAACCGGCCGCGGACTTTCACTTTTACCATGAAGGTCAACCTCGGCATACATATCCGGTTTGAACAAACCTTTCTTATTATTCAAAACCAGACGTAGCTCCGCCTGACGCCCGGCCTCGAGAAAAGGAGCCACATAACTTACTTCCGCCGTGTATTTTTGCCCCGGAAGGCCGGGTACTGTCACGCTGGCCGTTTGCTGGAGTTTTATCCAGGGAAAGTCCTGCTCATATACCCGGGCGATTACCCAGACTTGCGAAAGGTCGGCTATTCTGTACAATTCCTTCCCGGCTTCAACATAATCCCCGGCGGTAATATTACAAGAAATTACAATCCCTGTAGCCGGAGACCGGATCGGCATGGTACGTATGACTTCTTCATTTTTTAGCAGTTGTTCAATCGCTTCATCAGAAACGTCCCAGTTTTTCAACCGTTTACGGGCAACTTCCAGAAAACTCTTCCCGCTCGTGTCAGCAGACGATTCCACGGGGAATGATTTTAAGGCTATCAATAGTTCCTTTTGAGCGGCAACCAGCTCCGGAGAGTAAATCTCCAGCAGTAATTGACCGGCATTGACTTTTTCACCTTCAAAGGTGACATGCACACGTTCCACCCAGCCGCTGAATTTCAAATTGATGGCATACCGATGCGGCTCGCTGTAAGTTATTTTACCGGACATACGAACCGTTCTGGTCAAATCCCGCAAAGCGACAGGGGTGGTTTTGATACCCATATTCTGAACCGTGACCGGGTCTATTTTTACAGCTCCGGAATAAGTCGCACCGTCTTTTTTGGGAGTAAGTTTCATCCCGCAAATGGGACAATAGCCCGGTTCTTCGGAGATTATCTGCGGGTGCATCCCGCAGGTATAGAGCTGGCGGGAGGCAGGTTCCGAATTAACCGTGACGGCGTTGCCGGCCGAAATCAAGAGCAGGCAACATGCTGACAATACTGCCGTCAAAAATACCACTATTAAAAAAATATTCTTCATTTTATCACCTGTTATTTTTTTCACCGGTTAATTCCCGGTATTCCGCCAGACGGTTATGGAAATCATATATCAGGCGGAGTCGTTCCAGGACCACCTCGAGAAATTCCGTCTGGGTGGAAAGAAGGGCGTTAAAATCAATCTGCCCGACCTCGTATGCGATGCCGGCGGCGTCAAAAGCGGCTCTGGTCCGGGGTACGATCACTTCATTGTATCGCTGGTAACTTGCTTTAATTGTTATCAGCTGTTCACGAATATCCTTTATCAACTGCTCAATCTGCAGTTCAAGCGCCCGTTCCTGTTGGACCGCCATAAGCAGCTGTTCTCCGGCGGCGCGAACGGCGTTTCTTTTAACGCCGAACCACAACGGCAAACTGATACCAACCTTGAACGATATCATATCCTCACCGCTCATCGGATCTCCCGGGACATCATACCGTACACCGTAACCCAAACTTATGGTGAAATCCGGCCAGTATTGCAATCGGGCCAGGGCGGCACTCTCTTCGGTCATCCGGGCGGTCACCGCGGCCTCAGCCAAAACCGGGTTGATAATTCTGATACTGTCAACCCCCGGAATATCCATGACCATAATATGCTCATCGAGCATCGCCGGTAATGCCGTGTCCACGGAAACCCGACCACCGGCCAGCCGGTTTAAAAAAAGCAGGGCGGAATAAATCATTCGCTCCACCTGAAGTTGCCGGTTTTCCAGCCGGGCCAGGGCGGTGACGGCCTGAAGATAATCCTGCCCCGTACCCAGTCCGTTGGCATATCGCACCCCGGCGACTTCGACCAGGGATTGCACCAGTCTTAAATTATAGGCAATAATTTCCCGGACTTTTTTCCAGTAGACGTATTCATAGTAACCGGAAGTGACCATCCGCACGATATTACTCTCGCGGGCTGATAAGCGTATTTTTTTTTGGTCGGCGTAGAAACGGGCAAGCTGGTTTTCTTTTCTAAGTTTGCCCGGCCAGGGGATGGTCTGGGAGAATTCCAGCATTAATTCGGACATGGGGGATTCATTGAAACTTAACGAAGACGCGGGCAAGTTCATGGCTCCCAGGCCAAGCATGGGGTCGGGGAGTTTTCCCGCCGTCTTGACCTGATAACGGGCCGCCTGATACTCATGCCCGGCCGCCTTAATATCCGGATTATTATCCAGCACCACCCGTATCAACGAATCCAGGGTGGCATTCTGCGCCTGGCTGACGCTGCCCGTTAAAACGACAAGCAGCCCCAACGCCAGTATAAAAAAACCTTTCATAGATATACTCTCAGAAACCTGGGTTTTTAAGGATTTTACTTGAAGGGTGTAATACACCCCGAGAAAAGGACTATGAAAGGAAAATCAAATTAATAATGAAGTATGAACCAGGTACAAAGGCGGTCCAGGTTCGTCACAAAAAAGAGTTACTTTTAAATATGCTTTCAAAACGGAGATACTTAATTCCTGGAATTTTTCTTCAGGTACCGGGGACATGTTTTCCGAATCCCTGGAATACGGCGGTGAAACCAGCGGCGGGATATCGGTAACCGGTTCCGGCTCGGATATGTCACAGCAGCATCGCGAGGTAAGGTCAGGAAGGTATGCCGCGGCGGCTCTTTCCGCCTCATGACAGCAGCCGCAACCGGCGGAACATACCACCCGGCTGCTCACAGCCGTCAGCCGGGCAAAATGTAAAAAGGGCAACGCCAGCAGGGTCATTAATATTAAACTGGTTATCAGATTTCCGGCAATTAATCGCACCCGGGGCGGTTTTTTCATCCAGACTCTCATAGAAAATTAAACACTTCCAGTCCGGGAATAGTTCCAGAAATATAAAAAAATGGATTTCCTTGCTCTGCAATGACTTGTGTTTACCGGACTGAAGCGGTTATCACGGGCAGTCCGCCAGAGCATCATGGTCAATGTAAAGATAGTTAATAATCGCCGTTATATCGGAAACATCGGGTTCGCTATCCCGGCTGCCGTTGGCGTCCGCTTCCTCGGGACAGCACAGCGGACGATGACTGACATACAGGTAATCTATCAGGCGGGTTATATCAGAAATATCGGGTATCTCGCTTTCGGAGCAATCAAGATTGCCGGCCATGCCGATACAGCAACAGGCATCGCCGATACTGTTACTGTCGGCGTCCTCCTGACCGGGATTGTAATCCAGAGGACAGTTATCACAGCCATCGGGCAAACCATCACCGTCGGTATCGAGACGGTCGTCGAAACCGGGACAGATATCACAGACATCGCCGTAACCGTCGCCGTCCCCGTCTACCTGGTCGGTATTGGGGCTTTCAGGGCAGTTATCGCAGGCATCGCCGACGCTGTCATCGTCATTATCGTTCTGGCCGGGATTGTAATCCAGAGGACAGTTATCACAGCCATCGGGCAAACCATCGCCGTCGGCATCGAGACGGTCGTCGAAACCGGGACAGATATCACAGACATCGCCCACCGTGTCGTTATCATCGTCAGCCTGGTCAAAATTAGCATCTTCCGGACAATTATCGCAGGCATCACCCACCTGGTCACCGTCGCCGTCGGACTGGTCAGAATTCGCCGCCAAAGGACAATTATCACAGGTATCACCAACCTGGTCGTTATCACTGTCGAGTTGCGACGGGTTTATCACCTCAATGCAATTATCACAGGCATCGCCCACACTGTCGCCATCGGTATCCGCCTGCAAAGGATTGACGATATCCGGGCAATTATCGCAGGCATCGCCCACCGTGTCGTTATCACCGTCAGCCTGGTCAGCATTAGCCAGTGTGGGGCAGTTATCACAGGCGTCGCCGAAGTTATCATTATCGGCATCCGCCTGGTCCGGGTTGGGGGTAACCAGGCAATTATCACAACTATCGCCGACATTGTCAAAGTCCATATCTTCCTGCAGAGGATTTATTACCAGCGGACAATTATCACAGACATCGCCGACACCGTCGCCATCGCTGTCCAGCTGGTCGGGATTGGCAAGCGCCGGACAGTTATCACAGCTGTCGCCCGGACCATCGCTGTCATTGTCTTCCTGCAGGGGATTTACAACCAGCGGACAATTATCGCAGACATCGCCGACCCCGTCGCCATCGCCGTCAGCCTGGTCGGGATTATCCACCTGCGGACAGTTGTCGCAGGCGTCGCCAAGGTGGTCACTATCGGTATTGGTCTGCTCCGGGTTATAGGTCTGGGGGCAGTTATCGTCCCAGTCGGCATAACCGTCGTCATCGGTATCATCCAGAATCACCCTGACTATAAAATTGCAGGTATCGGCATTGCCCGATGCATCGACCGCAACCACCCTGATGGGGGTATCCCCGATACCGAAGAGTTTACCCGAGGCCGGGGTCGAAGCCACCGTGACACCGGGACAGTTGTCGGTGGCGGAATATTCCAGGTGAACAAAGGCCCCATAATAACCGGAATCGCTGTAAACGATGATATCTTCCGGGCAAACCGCCACCGGGTTCTCATGGTCTTCAACCGTGACATTGAAGACACAGGTATCCTTGTTACCGGAGGTATCGGTGGCGATGACCTGTACCAGGGTGGTGCCGATGGGAAACAGACCGCCGGAATAATCGGGCGTGGAGGTTATTTTAACCCCCCGGCAATTATCCTCGACCACCGGGGTAAAAGATACCTCCGCCCCGCACAGCCCCGGGTCATTGGGTACGACGATATCCGGCGGGCAGGTCAACTGCGGGGGCTGGTTGTCATAAACCGTGACGAAAAAGCTGCAGGTGTCGAGATTGCCATGAGTATCCTGGGCATGGCAGGTCACTTTAGTCGTACCCACTTTGAAAAGATAACCTGACGGCGGAAAACAGGCAATCGTCGCCCCGGGGCAGTTGTCCACCACGGACGACTGGTACAGGATATAGGCAAAACAATTATAAGGGTCGGTGACATCGGTAGTATCATTGTGGCAGACGGCAAAGACCGTATCTCTGAATCCCTGGTAAAAATTAATTCTACGTTTCGGTCCGCCGGTGCCGCCGACACACGCTTCGGGCGCTCCGCTCTCTGTCGGAAAAGGCAGATCCTGGGTGATATTTATCACCGTATCGTTTATATACCGGAAAACACTGTCGGAGAGAAAAAGCGTATCTCCGTTTCGTGACGAAAAGGTATTGTCGCCGCAGTCATACCAGAGCCATTCAAAAGGCACGGAATCACAGCCGTATCGGGTAATATCCATGACATTGAAATTGAGCCGGGCCAGTTCCCCCGAACCGGCGGCAAAACAGGAGGGATGGTGGGCGCCGTTGTTGATATCGGCAATAGCGATTATCCGAACGTTATAGGTATAACTGACCGAATGCGTGAAATATTCCCACCCGCAGTCCTGAAGAAGCTGTCCCATCTGGACCGAACTTAAACTCAAAGCCGAATCATAAACCAGATAAAGCTCGAAACCACCGATTTCCATGCCGGGAGGAGGATTCTGTAAATTTATCACCGCCTTTACCTGACTGCCCAGGTAACCGTTTTCCATGACCGTGGTATAGACCGCCATCTCAGCCCCTGCCGAAACGGCCAGTAAAAAAACGAATATCGTTATTAAAAGAGAGTTCTTCATCTGAGATGACATTTTCTTAAAACCCGGGTCGAATTTCCCTCCAGGGACCTCTTAACAACACACTCGCGGTGATATATAAATCGACCATGTTATATAAATCGGTGTTAAAGCACGGTTCTTTATCGGCGAGACCTTCGAAAAAGGAAATAACCCGATGTATTTACTCACTGACCAGCCGCCCGCAGTTGCATTAAATTATATTCCTGACTTCTTCCGTATTTAAAATATTCCCTGATTATAATATAACCTTTTTAACGACTTTGACAAGCCATAACCGCCATGTTTTCTTTGAGAAATAAATTATGAAGATATCTTTTGACTTCACCATTGTTCTCTATTACCATCGGGAAACGTATGGCGAACATATCGTCCAAATCTAAAGTTATTCTTGCCGACGCCGGTCTTTTTTATGCCGCGGCTATCTGGGGGGCAACCTTTATCCTGGTCAAAACCGCCCTGGCTGATATCGATGCGGTCGTCATGGTCGGATACCGATTCCTTCTGGCGGGCTCGGTTTTACTGGTTTATGTTTTGGTAACCGGGCGGCGGTTATTCGAAGGCCTGGGAAGGGCATTTGCCCTGGCGATCATGCTCTGGTTTCTGTATATCCCCCAGACCCTGGGCTTGAAATACACCACCGCCTCCAATTCGGGATTTATTACCGGTCTGTTCGTCATGTTCGTACCGCTTTTTTTAAGAACCATTTTCAAACGCCGGCCGACCGTCATGGAGCTGACGGCTTCGTTTATCTCACTCGTGGGATTGTGGATTCTAACCGGCGGGCTCAGAGATATTAATATCGGCGATATCCTGACACTCTCGGCCGCCATGACCTACGCCTTACATCTGTTGTACTCTGATAAATACATGAAAGCGGGCATCGACCCCTTTTTAATCAGCTGCCAGCAATTCCTGATAGTGGGGCTTTTAAGTCTCCTGACTGCCCTGATACTGGACTTGCCTTGGGGTATTGCCACCGTTAAAACCGGCGGGATAGTTGTTTTCCTGGCGCTTTTCCCGACGCTGTCGGCTTTCGTTATCCAGATGGTGGCTCAGAAAATAACCTCCCCTTTACGAGTATCTCTGATATTCGCCCTGGAACCGGTTTTCGCCGCTCTTTTTGCCTGGACCTGGGGTGGAGAAGCTTTCATACCGCATCGGGCACTGGGCGGATTATTCATTTTTGCCGCCCTGATTTTATCCGGTCTGCCCTCCCCCGGGCGGAATAAATAAGTAAGAATACGCTCTTAACGCCTCAGTGGAATTCCCATTCCAGAAAACCTTCCGGAATATTGACCATCCCGTTGACAATCAGTTCCACCAGCCCGCCGTAGAGAATCCGGGTTTTTTCCCAGGCATCGTAATAGGTCAGTAAATCGCGAATCTGCCCTTTGCAGTTGGAGCAGGGGGCACATACATATTTATTTATACCCGGGTCAAGTTCCTCCCGACTGAAAGCGTTTAAAATCTGGGCGAATTTTTTACGACCCGGAACGGTGAAACGCCAGGTGGGGAAATTGGCCGATTGCATAATGGCAAAACCACTACCGCCCCCGCAGCAATAATTGTTCACCCCATGCGGCGTCATTTCCCGGAACTGAGGACAGATTTTTTTGATAATCCGTCGCTGCGGCTGAATAATACCCATAGAACGCGTGATATTGCACGGGTCATGCAGTGTTACCGGAAAATTATTCCTTTGCGGGTCGATTCTAATGCGGTCGTTCAGGACAATATCTTCCAGTGTCACCATGCAGGACTCGCGGGGGATGTTCACCTCATCCAGCCAGACCCGGTCGCCAATAGCCATGATAGCTTTATGGGCGTGACCGCACTCGGCTACCACCACTTTTTTAACTCCCAGCTTTTTGGCGACTTCGGCATGCTTGAGCGTCACCCGGGCCAGCTGTACATCCTCATAAAACAAACCGTAATTGACCGAATCATAACCAACTAATTCCCGTGACATCGTCCAGTTAAGACCGGCCTGCTCGAAGATTATAGCGAAGGCTTCGATATTCTCCGGCCAGGACAGGAATTCCCCGGCATTGTGAAGCAGAAGTATATCCGCCCCGGGCTTATCGAAAGGCATCTTGATTTTCAAACCGGTGCGCTCGGTGATATCGTCTTCCATGAATTCAATCAGGTCCATCAGCGCCGCCGGGCTTATCCCCGTCGAGGAACCGGTATCAAGCTGTTTGACCGTGCCTTCCTCGTGAAGCTCCGCCGGATGGATACCCAGTTCCTGGCTGAAAAGCTTCCTGATTTCACGGGCAATAAGACCATTGTCAACCCCCATAGGGCAAGTCTGAGCGCAACGCCGACACAGAGTACAACGATACGCCAGCTGGGCCAGCCGGGCCACCGTTTCCCAGTTCAAATCAATATCAGCACCGGTGAACCTGGCGGTCAGTTTCCCGCCGGGATGGATGTATTTTTTGATAATCCGCCGAAGAATTTCGCTGCGAAACAGGGGCCGGTATATCTCCGCCCGGCCGCTCATCTCAAACATGGGACAGGCTTCCGCACAGGTATTGCACCGGACACAGTTATCCAGCGACAATAAAAGAGGCTTCAGGAAAGGCCAGTTATTCTCCACTGTCAGAAGTTTTCGGAGACCTTCAAGAAAAGCGGCAACCAGTTTTTCCTTTTCTTCTTCGGTTTGCGGGGCCGGTACAGGGACATTGAGAATACCGTCAAGAGAGATATCTTTGCCCTTGCGCTTGACCTCGGCTACCCCCGGAAAGGGCGGGTCTTCCCAATCTTCATAAGGGTAAGGAAGTTTCGGGAGATTCTTTGTATCCAGGTGAAAAAACTGCTCGGTTTTTCTGCTTATGTCGTTGACCTTGATGTCCTTACTCATTTTTGTTCTCCTTGATAACTTCAGCCCAGGATTTGCCGGTCTGGATATGCGCGGCGTTCCAGCTTACCTTCTTCTGTAACAGTTCCATAATGCGCTTTTCAATTTTACTGCCGCGTTCATTGGGCGTATCGCTCCAGCGAACGGCATGATAAAGGAAATACTTGGCGACAAAATGCGACATGCGCGTCAACGGGATATACATTATCAATAACGACATTAAAATTATTTCCAGGCTTAAAAATGCGGTCGGCGGGCGAGCGGGTGCCAGAGTAAGTAATGACTGTACATAGGCACGCAATGCGGCGAAATCCCTATCCCCGCCCAGATGAACTATAAGACTTACCGCCACCACTACGACAAAGAAGAACAGGTTGAAATATTCAGCGAAGGAGTTGTAAGCTTTTTGATTGCTGTCGGAGACACGCCAGATAAAAAGTCCCAGAGCGCCATAACCGGTCAGAACCAGACCGCTGTAGCCGCTGACCACCGTCAGATAATAAATCAAGCGAGCAATGGTTCCGGCATCTTTGGTCACTGTCACCCCTGCCGCTTGAAACACCGCCCCCAGAAACAGCAGAAAGAGCCAGCCGATACACAAGTACAGGCCGAAATGAAAAGGAAAAGAAAATAACCATACCCGCTTATTGTGATGATACACCCCCTTCAAAAAGAGAATCTCCAGAAGCATTTCCTTGACTTCGTTTATCAGGTCGGAATGTCGGGGTTTGCTCCACCAGTCCAGTTCCTCAAGATAGGAACCGCCGTATTCCGCCCGACCTTTCTCATGCGGAACCGGGTAAAGCTCCCAGCGAAAATTCTGGGGTGCCCTGACATACCGAAGTACCTTGGCAAGCATGGCAATTAACGCAATCAGCACCGAAATATAGCTCACCCACTGAATCCACAGCATAAGAAACACTCCTTACAATTTTATCTTTCCTGCTGGATAATCACGGCCAGAATCATTGGCAGCCATAAACTTGTCCGGGTCTAAAAGCGTTATACCCGGATACTTGTTACGGATTTTATTTTTATATTCCCTGTCAATCAAATCAGCCAGACTGTACTCTTCAAAAACATCGATGATCTTCTGACTGGCCAGAACCCAGATCATGCGGGCCTCACAAAAACTGCTGTTCAGACAGATTTCCGGATTGTTGACACAATCCGACAAACTTAAAGGCCCCTGAACCGCTTCCAGAATTTCTCTTATCTTAATCTCCCGCGGCGGTCGAGCCAGACGATAACCACCCTTCTTCCCCGAAATGCCCACAATCAGCCCGTTATTTTTTAAAGGTATGGCAAGTTGTACCAGATAATTGACCGAAAGATGGGTTATTTCGGCTATCCGGCCCAGTTGTACCAGCCGGGAATGCTGTAACTCACGCGCCAGTTCCACCATCATCCTTAAGCCGTATCTGGCCCGAGTAGAAAATTTCATAAGAAAACCATTCTATTAATGAATACCCCTTTTTTTATGATATTATACAGTAAAACCTTAGTAAAATGATAAGTTTATTAATAGATATTGTCAAGTGAATTCTTTCACAATAAATTAACTTTTTTTCCTTCCATTCTACTTTTTTTCTTGTACTTACGCATCTTATTACTGTATAATATAGTACACAAGAAAGGAGGTGGTCCTATTTTTAATATAGATTTTTGTGAGGTGGCTGATACTTAAGGTCGGCCCCGACTTATTGTTGGGCTACCTTGAGTAAATCCCAACAGTTTTACCGACCTGACCGCCTTTCAGGCGGTCAGGTTTTTTGCATTCTAAACTTTATTATTACCTTGTCCCATAGAACCATACCATTATATTCTTTTTTTTAATAAATCAGATTTTGAGAAAAGACAGTTAAATATAAAGCAGGCTTCACATGCAAAGATTAAAGATGCTGTCGTGGAATGTAAACGGTTTGAGGGCGGTTCATAACAAGGGTTTTCTCCCCTGGTTCAAACGTGAAGCTCCCGATATTCTGTGTCTTCAGGAAACCAAAGCCCATCCGGACCAGTTGCCGCCGGAAATACTCGAAGTCGAAGGTTATCAGGCTTATTTTGTGTCCGCCGAGCGTAAAGGTTACAGCGGAGTTGCCCTATACAGCCGCATAAAACCTGAAAGTATTAAAACCGGCTTAGATATTGAGCGGTTCGACCTTGAAGGCCGCGCTTTAATTGCCGAATATGAGCAATTTATCCTTTTCAACATATACTATCCGAACGGGAAAGCTTCCCGGGAACGCCTTCAATATAAGATGGATTATTACGAGTCTTTCCTGGACTATCTTCTGACCGTCAAAAATAGAAAAAGAAACATCATAATTTGCGGCGACGTCAACACCGCTCATAAGGAAATTGACCTGGCTCGACCGAAGGAAAATGAAAAAGTATCCGGATTTCTCCGCGAGGAACGGGCCTGGCTGGACCGCCTTGTTGGGCACGGGTTCATTGACACTTTCAGACTTCACAACGACCAGCCCGGGCAATACACCTGGTGGGATATGAAAAGCCGGGCGCGGGAACGTAATGTCGGCTGGCGGATTGATTATTTCTTCGTCAGTGATAACCTTAAGAAAAAAGTTACTAGGGCTTTTATTATGCCCGAGGTAGCGGGTTCCGACCATTGCCCGGTCGGCATTGAAATAATCCTCTAAGCCTTTTCAGGCGTGAATCTTTATCTGTTTTAGATTTTTCATGGTCTTTTCTGAATACCAGATATCAATAAACTTGTCGATGGCTTTTCTCTCCAGCGGGCCGAATTCCGGGATATCAATATTATGTACCAGTTTCTTAATACTGCTGAAAGCCGGGCTGTGCCGGGCGGCAAATTCCTGCGCCACCTTATGCGCGTCATGAACAATGGTTTCCTCCGAAGACACCCTGTCAATCAAACCCATATTAAGAGCTTCCTCGGCGGAAAACATTGCCCCGGAAAAGAGTATTTTTTCCGCGGTTCTCTGTCCCACCAGATTTTTCAATATGGCAATACAACCTGCAAACAAAGAAGCTCCGAAAGTAACTTCGTTAAGGGCTATCTTCGCCTTCCCGGTCACCATCAGTCGATAGTCACAGGCCATAGCCAGGATACATCCCCCGGCTACGGCATGACCGTTGAGGGCCGCTACCGTAGCCTTGGGATAATCGTAAATATAAGCATAAAGAAAAGTAAATTTGTCAAGGAATTGCCTGAAGACCTCTCTTGGCAGGCTGAGGAAATCCGGGATATCAAACCCGAACGAAAAAAACTTCCCCTGTCCGGTCAGGATAACCGCTTTAATCTCATCATCGTCTTTCAGAATTTCCAAAACCTTATGCATTTCTTCAAGCATTTCAAGGTTAAGAGCATTTACCTTCCCCAGCGAAAGTATCAGGGTAGCGATGCCCTCTTTTTTTTCAGATAAAATGTATTTCATGACTACCACCTGTTTTTAATGTTCCTGCCAGAAAATTTCTTTAAAGATAAGCTTATATTTTAATATATTCCACCACCAGTTGGAAGTATCTTTTTCAATCTAAAGTCTTACCGGAACATACCGAAATAACAAATAAAAGCTTATCTTATGAATAACAGTCTGTTACAACAGGTACTGAACGACAACCGGGAACTGGCTTCCCTGCCGCAAACGATGGCGGAAGTAATCCGCATTGCCCGGGATGATAATTCGTCCGCAGAACAACTGGCCAGAGTGATGAAAAGAGACCCGGCTCTGACGGCCCGGGTTCTCCGGATGGTCAACTCGCCTTTCTACGGTCGCAGTCGCCAGATCAGTTCCATGACTGAAGCGGTCGTGACAATCGGAATGAGGCAAATCACCGCCCTGGCTCTGTCCACCTCGGTTTACCAGATGACCGACAACTGGCAATCAGGTCTTGACCGGGTAAGGTTCTGGCGGCATTCACTCGAAGTAGCTATTGCTTCCCAGATGATTGCCGAAAAAGCCGGCTATCGCAATACCGAAGAAGTTTTCGCCGGGGGCTTATTACATGATATCGGTCTTATGATTTTAGAAAAATCTTTCCCCGGGCAGTTCGCCGAGGTCTGGAACCAGGCCGAACGCGAAGGACATTTACCCGACCTCGAAAACAGTTTATGGAGCACCGACCATGCTCACGTCGGCCAGTTCCTGCTGGAACAATGGCAACTTCCCGAATCCATTTGTACAGCTGTCGGAAGGCATCACCTAACTTTTGGTCCCGAAGACAACACACCCGAACTTCTGCCCAGCATGATTGTCAACCTGGCTCACCTGGTTTCCAAATTTTCGATTGCCTCCGAACAGCATATCAGTACCACCCTGCTGGTCAACAAAGAGATTCTCCGCACCAACCTGGATATTCCCAGTTCAACTCTACTTACGGTGGAAAGAGAGCTTTTCAGCCGCACCATGGCCGAGGCGGCGTATCTTGAAATCGACGTCGGCTCAATTGATGATATTCTCCTGGAAGCTAACCGGATGCTATTTGACCAGTATGTAGCAGTCGAAAATCTGCTCAAGGAAGTTCGGGAACTGAAAAGCCAGGTTGCTCAGTACCAGAGTGCCTGAAAAAAGCAAAACAAACCTTAAAGACTCTTATTTTCTCTCACTTTAATTAACCACAACAAGACCTGACCTTTTTCCCTGATTCTTTGATGAAAAAGCAACAAAGCTCTTGTACGTTGGGCAGGGAGTATTTAATTTAAGACCTGTTGAAAACATTCCTATCCACAGCTAATCAAATTATGGCGCTGGAGGTCTGATGAAAGATAAACTTATAGAATGTATCGATTGGCTACGCGGTAAAGGCGTCAATTACGCTGATTGCCGCTTTGTCCGACGTGAGAAAGAAGCGCTCCGGGTGGCCGATACCCATGTGGAATCATTCTCCCGGGATTTAAACGCCGGTGTCGGCATTCGGGTACTGTTCGATGGTGCCTGGGGTTTTGCGGCCACGGCTCTTTTAACGCCCGCCCAGCTGAAGAAAACCGCCGGCCAGGCTTTGCAGATAGCCCGGGCTTCCACACTGACCAAACATGAACCGGTAAAACTGGCCGAGCAGGAAGCCTTCGTTGACCATTACCGTTCCGACTGTAAAAAGGATCCCTTCGAGGTACCTACTGAAGACAAAATTAACCTTCTGATGCAGGTAACGGAGCTTTTGAGAAAATCAAAGAAGATAAAAACGGCTGAAGCCTCGATGGATTTTTACCGTACCAACAAGTTGTTTATTTCTACCGAAGGCGCCGAGATTGAACAGGATATAATCGAATCCGGCGGCGGTTTTTATGCCGTGGCTTTTCAGGCCAATGAAGCCCAGAGGCGCTCCTACCCTAATTCCTTCGGTGGTGATTTTACGACGCGGGGCTACGAATTCATCGAGGAACTTCGCTTTCTTGACCATGCCGAGCGCGTTCGTGAAGAAGCCATCGCCCTGCTGAAAGCTTCCCCCTGTCCCAGCAAGGAAACGACCATTATCATCAGCGCCCCGCAGATGGCTTTGCAGGTGCATGAATCCTGCGGACACCCGACCGAACTTGACCGCGTCCTGGGAACCGAAATTTCCCTGGCCGGCGGTTCCTTTTTGACTCTTGACAAACTCAACCAACTCAAATACGGCTCGGATATTGTCAATATAACCGCGGATGCCACTGTCCCCGGAGGACTGGGAACATTCGGTTACGACGATGAAGGCGTTAAAGCCCAGCGTAACCCGCTGGTAAGGAACGGCCTTTTCGTGGGTTATTTGACCAGTCGTGAAACCGCCCCGGTTATCAACCAGTGCTCCAACGGCACCATGCGGGCTGACGGCTGGAATCGCCTGCCCATCATCCGGATGACCAATATCAATCTCGAACCGGGCGAATGGGAAATCAAAGACCTGATCGCCGATACCAAGGACGGGATCTATTTCGACTTGAATAAAAGCTGGTCGATCGATGACCGGCGTTTGAATTTCCAGTTTGGCGTCGAAGTCGCCTGGGAAATAAAAAACGGCGTCCTGGGACGCATGTTCAAAAACGCCACCTATACCGGTATTACACCGGCGTTCTGGAACTCCTGTGACGCTATTTGTAATAAAAATCACTGGCATGTCTGGGGAGTGCCAAACTGCGGCAAGGGTGAGCCAATGCAGATAATGCACGTTGCCCATGGCGCTTCCCCGGCCCGCTTTAGAAACATCAAGGTGGGGGTGAGCAAATGATAGGCAAAGAAAAACTGTTCGCAAAGCTGGAAAAAATTCTGGCTCAATCGAAGGCCGACCAGACGGAAATCGTATTCATCGGCAGTGAATCGGCTCTTACCCGTTATGCCAATTCGTATATTCACCAGAACGTCGCCGAGAACAACTACCGGATATATTTTCGAAGTATCGCTGGAAATCGGGTCGGAGTCGCCTCAACCAACTCCCTGCTTACGGACGACCTTAAAACAACCCTGGATAACTCGCTGGCTATCGCCCGAACCCAGCCGGAAAATCCGCATTTCCCCGGACTGCCGAAACCGGCGAAATACAAAGAATTGAACACATTCAATGATGCCACCGCCGCAACCTCACCCCGTGACCGGGCTAAAATCGTCAGACGGATTATTGCCCAGGCTGCCAAAAAGAAATTTATCATGGCCGGTGCCCTTTCGACTTCCACCGATGAAATCGTCATCCTCAATTCCCGGGGTGTGCGCGCCTACCAGCCGACCACGGTTTGTTCGGTAAATATGATTGCCATGTCCGCTACCTCGTCCGGCTATGCTTCCGCCACCTCCCGCAATATTGCCGAGATTGATTTTGACCGCCTGGCGGTGCAGGCCGTCAATAAATGTGAACGTTCTCAAAATCCCCGCGAAATCAAACCCGGCGATTACGAGGTTCTTCTGGAACCGCCGGCTATCGCCGAAATGCTGGAATGGCTTAATTACGTCAGTTTCAACTGCAAGCCCTATCAGCAAGGGACTTCGTTTTTGTCCGGTAAAATCGGCAAGAAACTGACTTCCAGCCAGATTACCCTTTATGACAACGCTCTTGATGATCACTCCCTGGCTTTTCCTTTTGATTTCGAGGGCGTGCCTAAAAAGAAAGTGTTTTTCCTTGAAAAAGGTATTGCCCGCGGGGTGGTTTACGACAGCGTTACCGCTCACAAGGAAAAGGTTAAACCGACGGGACACACTTTGACGCCCGAAAGTGCCAATGAGGGCGCCCTGGGTTTTAACATCTTCATGGCTCCCGGAAAGGTGAAACGTGAAAGGATGATTGCCGGCATTAAAAAAGGCATTCTCGTTACGCGTTTTCATTATCTTAACGGTTATATAGACCCGCGCAATGCGGTGCTGACGGGGATGACGCGTGACGGAACTTTCCTGGTGGAAAACGGCGAAATCGTGTGCGGCCTGAAAAACCTGCGCTTTACCGACTCCTTCCTGAGAGCTTTTGACTCGGTTATCGCCATTTCGAAAGAAGTCGAGCGCCATGATTCCTGGTGGTCGGCGGTGGGCTGTATGACCATCCCGGCGGTGCATCTCGGTTCTTTCCGCTTCTCCGGCAAAACCGATTTCTAAAATATTGGCAATAAAAAACCCCCGAATCACCTTCGGGGGTATTTATTTGCAAACATGCCATTCCCGCCTTGACAATTCCTCTCTTTTCGATTATTTACTGAAAACAACGTTAATACGGTTGCCTGAGCATAAAGAATGAAAAGTCATTTCCAAAATCTTCATGTTATTTCCATCGCCGGCCTGTTTTTTTTATTTTTCTTCATATTAATCCCTGAAAGCTACGGTCAAAAAATCGAAAATAACTCTTCTTCGAACGGTGTGATACTCGGGCTTATAACCCGCCTTAATACCGGTAATCCTTTATCGGACGTAACTGTTTCTTTATCCAATACGACCAGATTGAAAAGCGACCAGGCCGGCTATTTCAAAATCGATGACCTCATACCCGGCAGTTATATCTTGAATTTCAGCCATGTCGGACTGGAAACGGAACCGCTAACGGTGTTTCTCAAAGCCGGCGATACTCTGAGGCTGAATATCACCATGCATGATATTCCGGTGGCGGTCGATGATATTACCGTTCTGTCGAACCGAACCAACGTTATCGAGCAATTTTCCATTTCGCACCACAGCCTGACGCAGACCGACCTTACCGAATCACCTAAAATAGGCGAAGATATCTTTCGCTCCGTAACGCGGGTACCCGGAGTCGCATCGAATGATTTTTCGGCGACTTTCAAGGTACGCGGCGGCGAACACGACCAGGTTTTAGTACTGCTGGACGGACTCGAGCTTTATGAACCGTTTCATATAAAAGATGTCGATGGCGGTATATTGAGTATTATCGATATGGATATCGTGGAAAGTATCGACCTGAGCACCGGCGCTTTTTCAGCGGCTTACGGAAACCATTTGAGCGGAGTCTTCAAAATCAGAACCAAACAACCCGAAGCGGATAAGAAGAGCCTTTCGACAAGCATCGATTTTTTCAACGCCCGGTGTCTTTCGTCGGGAACTTTTAACAATAACCAGGGCTCCTGGCTGGTATCCGCCCGCCGGGGGTATTTCGAACTGGTATCAGACATAACAGATAATTATAAAGATGTTTCGCCCGCTTATTACGATTTTTACGTCAAGGGCGGCATCGAAGCGGGACCGAATCACTTCCTGACGGCTAATTTGCTTTATGCCCATGACGATTTCGATTTTGCCGATGACGAGGGAGAAATCAGCAATATCTCAAAAACTACTTATAACAATACTTACAGCTGGCTCACCTTGAATTCCATAATGCAGGAGAAGTTTTTCGTTCGTACTATAGTCTATCTTGGAAATATAAATAATAATCGAAAAGGATATGCTTTCTATGAAAATAACAAGAATTTATTTTACGATGTAACCGATTCGAGGAGTTTCGGATTTTACGGCTTCAAACAGGACCATATACTTGAGCTGTCGCCTTTATATTCCTTACACGCCGGTATAAATATTGATTTTATGGAAGCCGCATATGATTATTTCAGCATTCAGGAAAACCGTTATAAAAACGACCCCCCTTATTACTATTATCGTCATGATACCTTGAAATATATAAACGATATGACCAGTCGGACTTTTAGTGCCTACCTCTCAAACCAGATGCACATCGCACCTTTTATCAGAACGGTGATCGGCCTAAGATATGACTACCCATTTTATATCGGTGACGACTATATTAGCCCGCGGATAAACACTGTTTTCGACATCGGGAAAAAGACCTCCCTTCATTGCGGCTGGGGTTACTTTTATCAACCACAAGCACTTTATGAACTGGCCGTCGCCGACGACGATACAACCTTTTATCCGGCCGAAAGAGCGGAACATTATATCATCGGCTTTGAAAAAAAAATTAATAATTTCCGGTTCTCTCTTGAAGGATATTACAGGAAAACAACCAACCTTCGGCCCGACTACAGAAACTTCTTATGTAGAACAGAATTGTACCGGGAGGCAAATTTTGACAGAGTTAAACTTATTCTAGACAATTCACGTTCGAAGGGCCTGGAATTGCTTTTAAAAAGCGATGACAATAAACATTTCAACTGGCAAGCGGCCTACGCACTTTCATATGTCAGGGAAAAGCTGCTTGAATACACCTTCGACAACCTTGATATATCCAACAACAAGGATATCCCGGGTGAATATGACCAGCGCCATGCCCTGTTTATCGACCTTTCCTATAAACCCTCCCCCACCTGGAAATTCGCTTTGTCCTGGGAGTACCATTCAGGCTGGCCCTTTACAGAACAGTTAAAAGATGATTTCTGGGTTTTTTTCGTCTATGCAACTTTTGACGATATTTATAAACAACGCCTGCCGGTCTATCACCGCATGGATTTCAGGATTAATCGCCTTTTCAATACTTCCAAAGGTCGCATTAATGTTTTTCTGGAAATCATTAACCTTTACAACCACGACAACATTTTTACTTATGAGTATGATATAATCTGGACAGAAGACGGTTATTACTTCAAAAAAAAACCTGTCTATTACCTGCAATTTCTTCCTTCGTTGGGTTTTTCCTGGAAATGGGAATTTTAACTGGCGCTTAAAGTCAGATAAAACCCCCGAAGGTTGCTCCGGGGGTTTTTGGGCATAAACAGGTCGGGGTTTATTCAAGGGCGCTGATAAAACTTTCTTCATTTTTTATTTCCGGTTCAATCAGCGTTTTAAGGACATTGCCGGATTTATAGAGAATACTGCCGCGGTCGGTAACGGCGATTACCCGGCCCCGATATATTTTGACCAGCCTGATATTCATATCCTCGAGTTTCATGACCGGTTCCATGTCGCCGTTGAAACAGGATATCATACCGCGGTCGGTTGCGGCATAAATCACCCACTCCGAAACATCGATAGAGCGAACGTTATTCGACGGCAGTCCATCAGCGGTGGTCAGGTTCTCCCAGCGCCCGCCATCATAGATATGCAGGCCGTTGTTCGTCCCGACATACAGATGTTGATAACGGAAAGCAAGGGTATTGACAGAATCAAACAGGGTGGTATCACGCAGTAGAAAGCGTTTCTGGAAATTCTCGCCGTCCCAGCGATAGAGACCCTGGCCGGAAGTACCGACCCACAGTCCGTTCTCATCAGCCGTAAGCGCCGTTACCGAAACATCATCAAAAAGATGCTCCCGGCCGAAAATCCCGACGGCATAAAGACCGGTCGTGGTACCGACCATCAGACGTGGCCCATAACCGTACAGGGAAGTTATCGCCCCTTCGAAGGCATCATCAGTTTTAACCGGTTTATTATCCTCGATGGCATAGAGATTGGCACCGCCGACAAAAAGCTTACCCTCGTGCACCGCCAGGGCTTTAAGATCGTCTTCCACCGGGATAAATTTCTGAGACTTGTTTGAAAAATCATAAACGACCACACCGCCATCAAGTACCGCATAAAGCCTGCTATTAACTATAGCTATTGCGGTCACTTGTCCAGACTGACCAGCCTTGTCTACATGGTTGGTGTCAACAGCCGAAGCTTTCTTAACCAGAGTGCTTTCAAGAACATTTTTGACTAAGGCATTACCGATACTATCAGTAACCTCTTTGACAAAATTTGATTCAGGCTTGGTCTGGTCCGAACTGCAGCCGCCCAAAACCAAAGCCAGAATCATAATTCCAAGCAAGCCCTTTGAAAGTGTTTTTCTTTTCATCATTTACCTCCTTAATTTAATGTTAGCTTTCAATAGACCTTATAACAAAACTGATGCCAACCAAGTAATCTATTGTCATACAATAAGTTAAATAGTGCAAAGCAAATGGCGGGGAATAACTGTCGTGTCAAAAGTGACACGGTTTTAAATATTATTGTATAAGTGACGATATTTTAAAGAAAAAGCCGTGTCAAAAATGACACGGGATTTGTCTAAAAAAACTTGAATGGCGCCAAGCCTTCGGTTTAATTGTATAAATCCTTGGAGGTCAATATATTCTATAGTAGTTTAAAATACTTACCGATACTTTTAATAAGTATTCTTTCGTTGGTTATCAACAGCAGTGCCAACGAATACCGTAGTAATATTCTTCAATTAAATCAGGACCGGCTTTATTTCTCCGCCGGTGAAGAAGCAAATATCTTTCCCTGCAGTAAATTCAAAGTATTTTGCAGTCAGGATTCTCTTTACTCGGGAACGATAGAAAAATCTTACCTGGGTGTAAGTTACAGTACTCCCACGGGTGGTTTTTTTGATTCCGTTTACTTAGGCTCATGCTTCGCCGTTATAGAGACCGCCGGTATCGACAGCCAGACTATCATTACTGTCGGATTATCAGCCATGGACTCGGTGGAACAAAGTATCCTTTTTTTCCACCCCTTAAAATCAGCCGACTATCCGCTGACTACTTTGAGCACCTCGGCGGGCAATCGAATCTTAATATTATCAAACGGGACTGAAAACGATATTTACGACTCATCCTTAATCTATGATATAGATATTCATATAACTTACGACTCACAATATACGACACCGCCACCATCAACCACCAAATCATCAAGGGCGCCTTTTTTGGCCGTTTTGTTACCCAATCTCTCCAAAGCGAGTTCAGTTCAGGGAATTTTAACAACTTCTCTGTACTACCGTTTCAGCGCTTTCCTTTTGCCTTATCTGTTCGAAGGCGATCTGCCTGTTCCGGTTTATTCCTTTTTTACCAGTGATGATTCCGGACGACGGCCTTATCCTTATGACCCGCAAAAAGGAAAAGTCCTGTTAACCCGTCTGGCACCACGCCCGGAGCAGTTAAACCTGAGCTTCGAACATCCCAGTCTTCAGAAAGTCGCCTTATATTTCGCTGATATTCTGGCCCGTGAAAAAATCAGGGTCGATATCACTACCGACAGCCGGGAGGCTGATTTAATTTTGACTTATATTCCCGCCGGCGACCTTTCTACACCCACGGGCCTGGAGTATCTCATAAGCATTTTAGAAAAGTTCGAACCGGCTGAGACTTCGCAGATAGAGAACCTGAAGATAATCAGCGATTATCTTGAGGCTTCCCAAAAGACTGATAAACCGGACATAAAGGAAAAATATTACACTCTGGCCGAACAGGGCTTGATACATGACCTGGGTATTTTTCCACTTTTCCGCCCCACTCTGTTTATGACCTGTAATAAATATATCGGCAACTGCCATTTCGATGAAAACGGTCGCTTCGATTACAGGAATCTGACCAGGTTAAAATTACCGGCAACTGAAAAAGAGCGCGTGCCATGAGTCTGACTACCCGCATCAGAATTTATTTAATTGCCGTAGCGGTCCTGCCTTCACTGGTGTTAATGGCGGTAATATATTTATATACCACCCGGCAAAACGAAATTTCCTTTCAACGGCAGGCTCTCGAGGACCTGCAACGATATATCAGGTTCAACGATTCTTATAAACAGACCATGCAGACGGCTCTCGACAGTCTGGTCATTTCACCGTTTTTTATAAAGGCGTTGCATCAGATAAAAACCGGTCACGCCAACCGGGCACGTCTTGACCCCCGACCGTTCGGGATGGATTTTATGGAGCTCCTTGACACTAACGGCTGTGTTCTGGCGACCTATCATCGAACCGGCCTCCTGGCCAAACCCCTCAACACTTCCCCCTTCGAACCGGTCCCGGAACATTTTTCCCCGATGGAAACAATGGAGTATGACCTTTGGGGCGGACACCCTTCCTACACTTTTCTAATTCCGGTCGAGCGCCATTTGTTTCTTTATACCGGGCGCTATCTCGACTTTCGCTGGCAAAAGGAGTTGACGGCGATGCTCGAAGCTCAGATTACTCTGGTGGTTGATTCTCTAAGCCGGTCGCCTTTTGGCAATATGGAAAAAAACACTCTCTATAAAGACAAGGATACTTTTCAGGCGGTCCTGGCCGGGGGAAAAGATAAAGGTTTTTATGCCGTGGCAGTCTTTTATAATAGAGGCGACCGTTCACTTTTCTACTCCCTGTTAAGCAGTACTGGTCTGGTCGCTTTGTTATCCGTAATTGTTGCCGTTGCTCTTGGTATTTATGTCACCAGTCGCGCCAAGCGGGAAATCAATAACCTGGTAGCCGCAACCTCCCGGGTAGCTTCGGGCGATTTTAACACCCCGGTAATGGCTTATGAAGAAGGGGAATTCTCCCGGCTGGCGGATGCTTTTACCGAGATGACGATTCGCCTGAAAGCGCTTAAGAGGGAACTGGCGACAGTCGAAAAAATCGCCGCCTGGGAAACCATCGGACGCAAAATAGCTCATGAAATAAAAAACCCCCTGACCCCGATTGCTGTCAGCACCGACGACCTTCGCCATGCCTATTTCGAAAAACTGCCCGATTTTGAAAAAACCCTGAAGGAAACAACCACCACCATCAAAAGCGAAGTTACCCGGCTGACCGCAATCCTGGATGAATTTGTCAGTTTTGCCCGCCTGAAAGCACCCAACATTATCGAGGTCGCTCCGGCGGCGTTTATTGACGGTATCAAAAACCTTTACCGGTCCGAAAGCCAATCGGGACGGTTAACTATCACGGATTACAGCCGCCTGTATAAATTTAAATTCGACCCGGAAGCCATAACCCAAGTACTGATAAATCTTATAAAGAACGGATTGGAATCTTCCCCCGGGGCATGCTTGAAGGTGGTCTTTGATAAAGCAGATGAACATTTGATAATTACTGTCGAAGATAACGGTCCCGGGTTCAGCGAAGCCCGGCTGGCTGACAGCTTTAAGCCCTTCGCCACCACCAAAGAAAACGGTTCTGGGCTGGGACTGGTTATCTGCCATCGCCTGGTGCACGACCACGGCGGGTCAATGGAGCTTTATAATATCCGGGAAGGAGGTGCGGGGGTACGCATTACCCTGCCGCTGATATAAATATGGCCAGAATATTAATAATCGATGACGAGGAAAAAATACGCAGTTCCCTGAAAACGGCCCTGGAACGCCGCGGCCACGAAACCGTTACCGCCGAGAACTTCCGGACCGGACTGGAATTTGCCGCTACCGATTACGATATAATCTTTGTCGATATCTTTCTTCCCGACGGTAACGGCCTCGACCTGTTGCAAACGATTTTATCCCGCGATAACCGCCAGATTGTGGTCATGATTTCCGGTCATGGCAGTATTGAAACGGCGGTTGAAGCCATCCGCCGGGGAGCTTATGATTTCATAGAAAAACCTCTCTCCCTGGACCGGGTTTTGATTACCATCGACAACGCCCTTAAAACCAGCCGCCTGGTAGTCGAGAAAAACAGATTGACCTCGCAACTTTACGGTGATTTTATCGGCGAATCGGAAATTATCCGCCGGTTGAAAAACGATGTTGCCCGGTCAGCCTCGAAAACCACCCGCTTTTTGATCCTGGGTGAGAACGGCACCGGCAAGGAATTGATAGCGCATATGATACACCGCCAGGGACAGTATAACGACGGCCCCTTCGTTACCGTTAATTGTGCCGCCCTGCCGTCCGAACTGGTCGAAGCGGAGTTGTTCGGTCATACCGTCGGTGCTTTCACCGGAGCGGGTAAAAGCCGCAAAGGTCGTTTCATCGAAGCTCATCAGGGTTCCATCTTTCTGGATGAAATCAGCGAAATGCCCCTGGCCGCCCAGGCAAAAATTTTGCGTGTGGTCGAAACCAGAACCGTTACCCCGGTTGGTTCCGACAAACCGGTCGAGGTTACCGGCAATATCATTGCCGCTTCCAATCGCGACCTGGAAAACCGAGTCGTGGAAGGACAATTCCGCCAGGACCTTCTGTATCGTTTAAACGTGGTAACGTTTCGGCTCCCGCCGCTTAGTGAACGACGTGAGGATATCCCGCTTCTGGCCGAATATTTCCTCAACCGCTTTGCTGCGGAGACCAAAACCGGTTTTAAAAAGTTCACCCCCGAAGCCCTTTCGTATTTACAACAGCTTGATTTCCCGGGCAATATCCGGGAGTTGAAAAATCTGGTTGAGCGCCTTAATATCTATTGTGAAAATAGCGAAATAAGTCCATCCGATATCGAACGCCAGCGACCATATCGTATCAGTCGAGCTGTCGCGACTTTTAAAGACGCCGTGGCGGAATTCGAAAGGGATTATATCAAGGCGGCTATTGCCCGCAACGGCGGGAATATCACCGCCGCCGCCCGGGAAATGGGACTGGAACGTTCTCATGTCTATAAAAAGTTGAAAAAACTCGAAGACCAGTCATAGGAGCCGGTGCAACTCGAGTTTTTATTCCCGGACCCGCGGTTATCGTTTCACTCCGGCCAGGACTGGCACAAACGGGTTCGGGGTTATTTTATTCGGTTTTTCCATCAAACCTGAACAGTAAATTCAGAAAAACCAGTTTATATAAAAAAGTAAACATCCTCCCGGCCGGTTTTCAGCTATATAATCACCGTTTTTTGTTATAAAAGGAAGCCTTGTTAACTGATAAATTTACTCTTTCCCAAGTCGATATAATATGATATGTTAGAGGGGTTCGATAAATAAGCGGCAGCGAAAAACATTAAGTTTTATAAGACGTTATTGACTTAAAGAACTCCCCACTATTTTGTAAAAGCCGCCGTATCTATTGTTTGTTGAAAGTTAAGCAAGTATGTGCGGAATAGCCGGTTATTTTCAAATAAAAGGACAGGCTCAACCCGACCGTGACCTTCTAAGGCGGATGATATCAATCATCAGGCATCGCGGCCCGGACGAATTTGGCGCTTTTTTCGACCACAAATGCGCCCTGGGACAAGCCCGCCTATCGATTATCGACCTCTCCACCGGCTCCCAGCCGCTGGCCAATGAAGACCATACCGTATGGGTGACTTTTAACGGGGAAATATACAACTACGTTGAATTAAGACCGGTTCTTGAGAAGATGGGTCACAGGTTCCGGACTCACTCGGACACCGAAGTCATTGTCCATGCGTATGAACAATGGGGCGCCGATTGCATGAAACAATTTAATGGCCAGTTTTCATTCGTGATTTACGACCGGAAAAAAGAATATCTTCTGGCCGCCCGCGACCGCCTGGGTGTCCGACCGCTGTTTTACACTACGCATCAGGGGCGCTTTTATTTCGCCTCGGAAATCAAAGCCCTTTTCTGCGATGAAACCATCCCGCGGACAATAGATTATCGGGGGTTGGATGAAATTTTCACCTGGTGGACAACCGCACCGCCCCGAACCGCTTTCGAAAACATCTGTGAACTTGAGGCCGGCAGGTACCTGGAAATAAAAAACGGCCGTCTCCATACCAACCGGTACTGGCAAATGGTTTTCCCCGAAACATTCGACCGCCGGCGCAGTCTGGCTTCCTGGGCCGAGGAACTTCACACCCTGATGGTGGACTCGGTTCGCTTGCGACTTCGAGCCGACGTCCCGGTAGGCGCCTATTTATCGGGGGGATTGGATTCATCGGTAACCACCGCCCTAATCAAGCATTTCACCAACAACCGCGTGGAAACATTTTCCATCGCTTTCCATGACAAAGCCTATGATGAATCCCGGTATCAGCTTCAGATGGCGTCTTATCTCGGCACCAATCACCATAAAGTGTCTTGCAGCTACCGGGATATCGCCGAGAATTTCCCGCGGGTTATCTGGCACACCGAAAGGCCAATTGTCCGCACGGCGCCCACACCCCTTCTCATGCTGTCGCAACTGGTACGGGAAAATAATTTTAAAGTGGTGCTTACCGGCGAAGGTTCCGACGAAATACTGGGCGGGTATGATATCTTCAAGGAAACCCTGATCAGGGCTTTCTGGGCGCGCAATCCCGAATCTTCGTGGCGCCCGCTGTTACTGAAACGCCTCTACCCGACCCTGCCGTTGACCCCGGCTAAGGCTCGTTTCTACCTGGAGACCTTTTATAAGACGGGTCTTTCGCAGGGTGAAACCTATTACTTTTCGCATATACCCAGAATAAACACGACCTCAAAAATAAAGGTTTTTTTCACCTCTGAAATAAAAGACCGGCTCAAGGATTACAAATCACTGGAATCTTTCGGCCGTGACCTTCCGGAGTCTTTTAACCGCTGGCATCATCTGGTGCGGGCGCAATATCTTGAAGCCCGGTCGTTATTGTCAGGTTATCTGTTGTCCTCGCAGGGTGACCGGGTCAGTGCCGCCAATTCCATCGAAGGCCGTTTCCCCTTTTTGGACCACCGGATCGTGGAATTTGCCGCCGCCATGCCGCCTCTTTACAAAATATTCGGTCTTAAGGAAAAATTTCTGCTTAAAAAAGCCATGCTTCAAGAACTGCCGCCGGAAATTATCAATCGCGTCAAACAGCCTTATATGGCTCCGGATTCGAACAGTTTCATGCAACCCGAACCGCCGGAATATATTGAAGCTATGCTCAATGAAAAAGCACTCAAAAGGACCGGCATATTTAATCCGGGACCGGTCGCCAACCTTCGTGAAAAATGCCGACAATTATCTCATGCTCATTTATCCTTTAAAGATAATATGTCCTTCATCGGGATTCTTTCGACCCAGCTGCTGCACAATTACTACATCGACAACTTTAAACAACCCGCCGAGATTCCCCGGGAAGATTTCAAAATATGGCAGGACTATACCGATATTTAATAACAGGAGTCGGAACTTATTTTTTTATAGGGTCTGAAAAAAATGAAACTTGCAGATATATTGACAAGGGGAGCGGTTCTTGCTCCGGATAAATATGCCGCTGTTCACGGGGATAAAAAAATCACCTACCGGGAACTGCTTTTAAAAACCACCCGTCTGGCATGTTTCCTTGAAAACTGCGGTCTGCCCGCCGGCTCACGGGTGGCGATTCTTTTTGAAAATACCCTGGAATACATTATTTCTTTCTTTGCCATTACCCGCGCCGGTTACGTGGTCGTCCCGCTGGATACTTCATTGAAACCGGACAAGTTCAATTTTATAATCAACGACTGCGAAGCCCGGGTTTTATTTATTCAGGCCAAATTCACCCGGTATCTGCCGGAAATCCTCGGCACAAAATCACCACTACAACTTATCATCTCGGACCGTATGCTGAACTTAAACAAAGACCGGATTAAGTCCATCCGGCTGGCGGATATACTCGACCCCGAAGACTGCCATCCTTCTTTTGAGGAAATGACTTCAGGTCTTGAGAGAATCGTCCCCCTGGACAGCCTGAACCATAAAACGCCGCTGCAATGTCCCCATGAACTGGCGGCAATATTTTACACTTCCGGAAGTACCGGTACCTCCAAGGGCGTCATGCTGTCACATTTGAATCTGGTTTCCAATACCGTGGCGACCATCGAATATTTAAAACTGACCGGTGATGATTCGGTAATGGTCATCCTGCCTTTTTATTATATTTACGGCAATTCCCTTTTGCTCACCCATCTTCTGGTCGGCGGCTGCCTGGTCATTGACAATCGTTTCGCCTTTCCGCAGGTGATCCTGGAAACGATGGTCCGGGAAAAAGTAACCGGTTTTTCGGGCGTGCCCTCGAATTTCATGATCCTTCTCAACAACGCCAATTTTTGTTCGGCCAACCTGCCTTCTCTGCGTTATCTGACCCAGGCCGGCGGTGCCATGGCTCCCAAGGTTATTCAAAACCTTATCGATGTTTTCCATGATAAGGAGATTTATATCATGTACGGACAGACCGAAGCCGCCCCGCGGGTTACCTGGCTGCCACCCCACGAGCTTAAAGACCACATCGGTTCCATCGGTATCCCGGTGCCGGGAGTGACAGTACTTTTAACCGATGATAACGGCCGCGAGGTGCCGACAGGGGAAGTCGGTGAGATTACCGTGGCGGGTGATAATGTCATGCTGGGATACTGGCACCAGCCGGAGGAAGAAAACCAGGTGCTCAAAAACGGCAAGTTGTTTACCGGTGACCTGGCCCGGCGCGATGAAAAAGGTTTTCTTTATGTCGTCTCCCGCAAAAAAGAAATCATCAAAGTCGGCGGCAACCGGGTCAGCGCCAAGGAAATCGAGGAACGCATCCTCGAAAACGACAAAGTTTTGGAGGCGGCGGTGGTAGGCGTGAGTGACGATGTTCTCGGCGAAGCCATCAAAGCCGTGGTGGTCTTAAAAGAAGGTCAAAAAGCAACCGCCAGAGAAATCCAGGACTATATCGGTCTTCGTCTGGCCCGTCATAAAATTCCCAAATATATCTTTTTTACGGATGCCTTACCCAAGTATCCCTCGGGGAAAGTAAGGAAACAGGAACTAAGCCAATCGCTTTAACCTGCTTCAGTTGACGCAGTGGGCCTGCACCAGGTTAAAACCGCCTTTTTTTACCTCAAAACCAGGCCGGCTGACGGCTTTAATAATCTGACCGTTCCGGTCAAGATACTCCACGGTAATATCGTAAATACCGGGAGTCATCTCAAAATCGCCGACATAGATGTTACCGGGCAGGTACTGGCTGGAACGAAGGTCGGCGTTTTCCAGGATATCCGTACCGATATCAATGGCTACTTTCTTGAGCCAGCCGCCCAGGCCGCCGGTATCGGCTTTCTGCTTGGCTTTATAATTCGCCAGCCCCTTGGTCAGTGCCCGTGCCGCAGTACGTAAATAGATAAGTGTTTTTTTTGCCGCAAACGTTTCCCGGGCAACCCGGCTGACTTTTTCCAGAAGCTGCAGTTGGCCTGCCTCCTGACCGTCAGCCAGGACCCGGATGGCGGCAACCGCCGACGGCCGTTCCACCAGCTGCGGTATGGCAAATTTGAAATAAAAGTCATGGGCTATTTTAACCGGGAAATGTCCATATTCGGTGTTTTCCATACCGGGCATATCATATAATACTTGCACCAGATTAAGGTCTTTATCAGTGCGAAGGCGCAGGTTCAAGGCGTCTTTAGTCGGCGCCAGCCCGGCCAGGCCGACTACACTCAAGAGGGCTCCCCGGGAGGAAGTATATTTGACCTCGGGCAGGTCAAAATCATAAATATGCGCCTGGGTGGCAAAAGCCTGGCGCAAAAAGTCGTGGTCGATCCGGGCATCATCATATTTACCGTCGGCGGCGTACATATGCATGCTCAAATAACGGGCGAAAGCATTGTTGTGGTAACGGATACTGTCCACTCTGTATTCTATTTGCACCCGACCGGTGTCGTCGGGATTACCCCTCTGAAGTACTTCAACGGCATCGGCATATTTCATCTGCAACCCGTCGAGCTTGAGATTGACCCGGCGAATTTCCACGAAAGCGTCATCGAATCGGCCCAGGGCAATATAATTGAGAGCACTGATCAGATTAGTATAGAGAATCTCATAGTCTTCGCCGGCATACTCGAGAACGTTGTCATTGACCACCATCGACAACGCCGCCCGGGAAATACTTTTGGTGAACAATTCCTCCGCGGCCGCCTCCGCCAGGTGCAGTTTAGCGTTGCTGAGTTCATACCGGCCGGCATAATGATAAAGAAGACCGGCGTCGATAAAATACATCAGCCGGTCTTTCTGAGCATACTTGTTCTTTTCCCGGGCGGTTTCCAGCATCCGGGCAGCGCTATCGGGTTTGCCGCTGCGAAGCTCCGCGGTTATCGGGTCATAAAAACCTTTCCGGGTGGCCAGCGAACTGCAACCGACTACTATAATAAGCGGTATCAACCGCCATAAAATTTTACGTACAAGCGTCAAGGCCTGCCCGCCCGGCCTACCACTTGGTCTTGCTCTGGGCGATGCCCTTCTTAATCTTCTGAGTGCCGACCCAGACTTTTTCCATCGATTCGATATTGACCAGTTCAAGGTCGGTCTGGTAGAATACTACCCGCTTGCCTTCTTCCTGGTCGGTAATGGTTTTTATGGCGCCCTGAAGCATGAAATCGGCCCCGGTCTCTTCACGCAGCCGCTTGGCCGTTTCCCGGGAAGCAAATTCCTGCTGCTCGGAACGCTCCTCGCGCACTTCGGCGCGCTGTTCCTTGCTCGCCACAAAACGAACACTGCCGTTGTTGATCAACTCCCGTTCAAAATCGGATATGAAAGTCTCCATGGCTATATGTTCACTGGTCAGATTACGGATGGTCCCCACCGTTACCACCGGCTTGGCACCTCTGGCCGCCACGTAATCGGTCAGCCAGGGACGCGACAGGCAGTCGCTGATCATCTCTTCAGCCACCAGGCGGGAATCGGTATCATTCCACTTGCCGCTCAAATCGGTCACCGACTCGGTGTCCAGACGGGTTACCGTTTTGCCGCCGCCACCGCAACCGAGGGGGATTACCGCCAGCACCACCACGACCACTAAAAACTTTTTCATTTTTGACTCCTTCTTCATTTAATTCAATATCCTTCGTTTACGCGTTCGCATTTTTTATCAATTAAAAGAATCGTCGCCGGATAAAATTATCAACAATATTTTATACCTGTTTTTCCCGTATGAAAGTGAAAAATTTTCTACCCAAACTTCTGAATGACCAAAAAACAAGCCCCGGTTCAAGATACCGGGGCTCGGTGGTTCTCAGCAGATATATGTCAACTTAACCCTTTTCTTTTGGTTCCGATTTACGGACCCACAGCGAATAAAAATACATGCCTATAGCGGCGGCGATACCGATTGCCGCAAACTGGTACCAGAGTTTGTAAGGGTCATACATCGACCAGAGCATATTGGTGGCGTCAATGTGGTTCATCCCCGTAACCTCGACCAGCTTGTTCATGGCTTCGGTTCGCTGGACATCGACCAGGTTAAAATTCTTTGCCAGGTAATCCAGCGCCAGGTTGGCTTTATCGCCCATATTGTCATAGACATGACCGGCGAACACCGAACCAATTGCCCACCCGATACCCTGGGGTATATTGGCATAGCCCATGTAAAGACCCTTCTTGCCCTCCGGGGCGATGACGCCGAGATATTCGTTCATTTTGGGCGAGGACAGCATCTCTCCGACTGAAAAAACCAGTATCCCCATCAGGCAGAGATAACCCGAAGTCGTGAAACCGGCCAATATCAGGCCAATTGACGAAACCGTAATCCCGATCAGGATGGAATGCACCCGCCGCAAGCGGGAAACCAGCCAGGATACAAAGACCACGGCGAGAATAATCAGCCCGGCATTGGCGTTTATCAACCATTCCTGGGCCAGCTGGTCGCCGCGGGTGGAGTTGGCCTGAAGCATGAATTCCGGGAGATGCAAATCATGTACCAGCCGGGAACTGTCCACCCAATCCACGATGAAATTGGGCAGCATATCGAAGAGCTGCATGAACATCAGCCAGAAACCGGACATGATAACGATGAAAATCAGAAGTTTGGGGTTGAAAATATTTTTTATGGTAATCCACAGGACATAGAAGGGATTGCCCTTCTGCTCGCCGCCGGCGGGCGGGTCTTTGTAAGTAAAGAGCATCAGGAAATTGAGTGAGACAATGCCGGCACAGCCGTAGAATACCGCCGGCCAGGAAATCCCGTACAGGAAGTGAGCCAGAGGTGGACCGAGAAAACCGCCGATATTAACCAGCATATAAAAGGTCCCCCACCCGACCGAGGAATTTTTATGTGTCAACGTCTGGCACATGGTCCCCTGAACACCGGGTTTGAAAATAGCCGTGCCCAGCGCCAGCGTACAGCAGCCGATAAGGAACGGATAAAACTCCCGCTGGGTGGCCATCAGGATATAACCGAGCATCTTTATCGCCACAGACACGGCGATGGTTTTCTTGTAACCGTAACGGTCGGCAAATCCGCCGGATAAAAACGGCGTGAGCGATTGAAACAGCGCCCACCACAGAAAAATAATCCCCTTGTCGGTCTGGGAAAAATGCAGCCCGCCGATCTCGTCAGCCTGGGCGATATAAATGGGAATCACCACCCGCACACCATAGTACGCCAGACGTTCCAGCATCTCCATGATATTGACCATCCAGAACGGCCGGCTCATGGAAAAAAGCTGCTGGAAAAGACTGCCTTTGGCATCATCGGGTAATGAATTCACGCCGGGATTAGCAGTAGCCATACACGCCTTGAAGTTAGAGGTTAATTTTCCCGGAAATAAAAAGACTGGTGGTCGTCATGTCAATGAAAATAATTACCGGGTTTCAACTGCCGTTGCCGCTTAATAAACAACCATCTCTTCCTGATAAATCCTGTTTTTCTGACACTATAATATAACTCATACGGGCGATCCGTGTTTACATAGAGCGAAATTCTTCAATGTCCTTGCCCGTTCTATCCTGCACTTTTGCCTTTACTTACTGGTTTAAAGTCTCGATGCTGGAATGCATTTCATGACGCTCTGCATCGTCCTTACTAAACGAGCCGGGTCTTCTTCGGTTTCCATCCCCACCTGAACTTCAATAAGACTGGCAAAAAAAATCTTTGATAAACACACTCTTTTTCATTATATATCTTCCATGGAAACCAAAAAAATCAGGGAGTTCGTAATCAAAGACCACATCGACGGTTTTTTTGCCGTTCGCAAGAAAGATGTCCGCGAATATGCCCGGGGACAATTCGTTTCACTCGAGCTGGGTGACTGCTCCGGGCGGGTGGCGGCGGTCATGTGGGACCCCGACCAGTTCGCCCTGGCGGAACTCGAGGAAGGCATGGTGGTAAAAGCCCGGGGTGTTGTCGGTGAATATCAAAACAAGATTCAACTAACAGTCGAGAAAATCAGGCTGGCTACTGACAACGAGTTCCACATCGAAGATATCATGCCGCACTCGGCCCAGTCGGTGGAGGAACGCAAAGCCCGCCTTCTCGCTCTCACCGATAAAATCGAAAACAGTTATATCAAAAACCTGGTGATGTCATTCTGGTCCGATGAAACTTTTATGAATGCCTTTCTCAAAGCCGCCGCCGGGAAACTCTGGCATCATGCCTATATCGGGGGACTGTCGGAGCATGCGGCCAACGTCGCCGAGCTGGCATTGAAGGTTGCCACCGGCTATGATTTTCTCAACAAGGATTTGCTTATTTTCGGGGGGCTGTTTCACGACGCCGGCAAGCTGGCTTCGTATTCCTCCGACATGAATATGATTGACTATACGGACGAGGGCCGTCTGCTGGGGCATATCGCCCTTATGGACCGCTGGCTGTGCGAGCGGGCTTCGAAAATCGAAGCCTTCCCGGATAAACTTCTAACCAAACTTCGCCACCTGATTTTATCCCATCACGGGGAACTTCAGTATGCCTCGCCGGTGGTACCGATGATGCCGGAGGCGTTTGTGCTTTACTACTGCGATGAAATCGACAGCAAGATGGGCGCTATTGACCGCATCCGTCAAAAACAGGACGGCGTCGGATGGTCGGAGTATGTTAAGATGCTTGACCGGTTTTTATATTTCGGCGACAGGGACACCTGATTGAACACGCCTGCAGCGATACTCGAAATTAAAAACCTGGTGCGCGAGGTCCCGACCAAAAACAGCCCGAAGACCATTGTCAGGAACATCAGCTATACCTTTGAAAAGGGGCATATATACAATATCCTGGGACCTTCGGGAGCCGGGAAATCATCGTTTTTGCGTCTTCTCAACCGACTTGATGAACCAACCCGAGGACAGGTGGTTTTTATGGGAAGCAGTTACGACCAGTGCCCGGCGTGCGGACTACGGCGGCAAATCGGCTACCTCTTTCAAACCCCGTATCTTTTTCCGGGCACGGTGCGCGAAAATTTGTTGTTCGCCGAAGACAAACTTACCGAAGAGGACATCCGGCACCTGGTCAAACAATGCCGGATACCGCCGGAAATTATTGATGACAGCGTCGAGAATCTATCAATCGGCGAGAAACAGCGGATTGCCCTGGCACGACTTCTGGCAATGAAACCCGAAGTTATTCTTCTGGACGAACCGACCTCGGCGCTTGACCCGACTTACACCAGGGCTATCGAGAACCTGATTAAAAGTATCGTCGGAGAAACCCGGGTGACGGTCATAATGGTCACCCATAATCCCGAACAGGCGTTGCGAATGGGCGGTCTGGCGCTGCTTCTGGTCGCCGGAGAGCTGGTCGAGACCGGCACGGTGGACGAGGTCGTCAACAACCCCAGAACCGAAACGGGACGACGCTACAAAGGCAAGGAACTGCAGTGAACACCCCGGGCTTTATAGAAGTATTTTTATCGCTGGCGCTGGTAGCCCTGGCTATCGGCCTGACGGTATGGTGGAAAATCCCGGTGCAGAAAGATATGTCGCTGGGCTCGGTGCGGGCGTTCGTGCAACTGGTGGCAGTGGGCTACGTGCTCAAATACATTTTCGCGCTGGAATCGATTCTGCTGGTGTTTCTGGCTATGATGGTGATGATAACGGTCGGCGCTTACACCGCCTCGGAGCGCGTGAAAAAAATCAAAGGAACCTTCGTGGTAGCTTTTCTGGCGATATTTATAGGTTCCGCGGTGACAATAGCGGTGCTTCTGCTTTTAAAAGTTATTTCTTTCGAGGCGCGCTATGTTATCCCTCTGGCCGGCATGATCATTTCCAACAGCATGAACGCCACCACCCTTACTATTAACCGGATCAGCGCTGATATTATCGGCAATCGCCTGGCAGTGGAAACCGCTCTGGCGCTGGGCAAAAGCTGGCGGGTGGCGACAAGGACTTTTCAGCGTGAGGCGGCAATTGCCGGGATGATCTCGACGCTTAATTTCATGAAGACGGTCGGGATTGTAGCTTTACCGGGGGCGATGACCGGCATGATACTGGCGGGCGCCGAACCCGTCAAAGCGGTGCTTTTTCAGATTATTGTCGCATATATGCTTCTGAGCGTGGTAACGATTTCGACAATAGTCGCCCTGGAACTGACCGTCAGGAGATTTTTTACCCCATTTCATCAGCTGCGCCTAGATATCTTGTAGTCCTTAAACGGCAACCGGAAAGCCGGTAGTCTTATCTTTATGTATTATTTTATAAGGCTAAGATTTACTTGCCTTTTTTTATGAATAATGTAAATTTGGTCTTTAAAATAAGGGCTTGTTTGCCGACAGGTTTTCTTGAGGAAAACAACTTAAGGGAAATTCTGTAAGGAACAGGTTCTGGCAGGAATCACTTCGACCGTGAATTAATGCGTGACGGGGGTTGATTTCTGCAGGTGAAGATAAGGACCGGAGAGGTGGCCGAGATGGCTGAAGGCGCACGCCTGGAAAGTGTGTATAGGTGACCCCTATCCAGGGTTCGAATCCCTGCCTCTCCGCCATAATTTTTTCTAACTATTTACCCCTTTGTAATTCAATAAGTTATTGACAAATTGTTCTCCGCTTATGTGTATTTTTAATAGATTTCTAACAATTTATTTCGAATTTGTATGGCCAGTATTCATTTTAAAAAGTCCAGATCAGGTCAAAAAATCTATTATGTCGTGGTCTCTTTAAAAGGCCGGCATAAATGGATTAAAGCCGGCAGTCAGAAAGATGCCAAAATATTGAAAAAACATATTGAATCCCTGGCCGAATCTGAACGGTTTGAAAAACTGGGTTTTACTGCCAGAGA
>JAQUSF010000100.1 GCA_028715215.1 Candidatus Zixiibacteriota bacterium | reverse complement strand
GAAAACCCTGGCGCCTTTACGGGCGACATCCTCGGCAATGGTGAAAGCCTGTTCGCGACTTTCAATCGAACAGGGCCCGGCCATCACCACGAATTCCGCTCCGCCGATAATAGTACCGCCCAGGTCGATATGACTGTCCTCGGGATGACTTTCCCGGCTGACCAGTTTATAAGGTTTCGTGATGGAAATCACTTCATGGACACCTTCCAGTGTCAGGATGCGGTCAGCATTAACCTGGTATTTGTTGCCGGTCACGTTAATAACCGTTCGCTGAACGCCTTTAACCGGATGCGGCGTAAGCCCCAACTCCGTCACCTCTTCGCACACCCGGGCAATCATTGCCGGGGTGGCATTGGCATTCATCAAAATCAGCATAACAGCCTTTACATTTCTTCGGGAGCCTTAAGTCCCAGAAGATATAATCCTTCTTTTAATACTGTTTGCACGGCTCTTACGAGAGCGATACGCGCCCATGACAACTCCTTGTCGGCGGAAATTATTTTATCAATCCGGCCAGCCTCATCTTTGCGTTGATATACCCGGTTAAAGGCGCCGGCCAGCCTTATCAGGTAAGAAGCGACCGGGTAGGGGTCATACAGCCTGGCCGCTTCGGTCACCGTCTCGGGAAAATCAGCCAGCAGTTCGACCACCCGGTGCTCTTCTTCCTTATCCAGCAGGGAATAATCAACCAGCCTCCGGCCATCGTCATTATAAATACGCAGCAGGGAGCACAGACGAGCGTGAGTGTACTGAAGATACGGCCCGGTTTCCCCTTCAAAATTAAGAACTTCATCCCAGATGAAATTAATGTCTTTCTGCCTCCGAACCGAAAGCTGTGAATACATTACCGCCCCCACGCCAATCATCCGGGCGGTTTCCTCGACTGCCTTTAAATCAGGATTTTTTTCTTTTATTTTCTTGCGGGCCAGCGTAACCGCCTGGTCAATGACATCCTTCAAAAAGACCAGCTTTCCCCGGCGTGTGGACATCGACTTGCCTTCAAACTTGACCCAGCCGAAATCGATGTGTTTTACCCGGCCGGTCATGCGGGCTTCGGGTGAAAGCTGCTCAGCTTCTTCCATCATTTCAATCACCCCTAGCGCCTGTTTAAAGTAATCCGACTGGGCGGTGCCGACAACATAGAGGGATTCATAAAAGCGGTATTTTTCCCAGCGATAAATAAGACCGGCCAGATCCCGGGTGACATATAAAGTCGCACCATCCGATTTCTTCAACAGGCAGGGCGGCAGGTTGGGGTCGTTCAGCTTCACCACCAGAGCACCCTGTGAAACCGCCGTTAAACCGGCTTTCTCAAGGCGTTCAATCACGGCTTCCATCTTATCATTGAAAAATGATTCCCCGATTACTTCGTCAAATTCAATCCCCAGCGTACTGTAAACCAGGTTGAATTCCTCGTTGGAGATGGCTTTAAAGTGTTCCCACAGGGAAACGGTTTCAGGGTCCCCATTCTCAAGTTTCCTGAAGGCTTTGCGGGCTTCTTCGTTAAGGTCATCATCATGCTCCGCCTCGGTATGAAAACGAACATACAATTCCAGCAGTTTCTTGACCGGCTCGTTTTCGAGAGTATCTTTATTTCCCCACCGATGATAGGCAACAATCATCTTGCCGAACTGGGTGCCCCAGTCGCCCGGGTAATTAATCCCGACCACATCGTAATCCAGTTTTTTGAAAATACGCCGCAGGGAATGACCGATAACGGTGGAACGCAGGTGCCCGATACCGAACGGTTTGGCGATATTAGGCGAAGAATATTCGACCAGGAGTTTCCGATTCCGGCCGATATCGGAATTGCCGAACTTATCTCCCTTCGTTAAAACGGTTTGAAGGGTATCTTTTGCCAGAATTTTGAAATCGGTTTTCGCATTTAAAAAGCCACCAGCAGCATGAATACTTATAAGGGGTTCGATGTTATTTTCTTCAAAAAACCACATCGCGGCGGGGGCAATGTTTGAGGCAATGAGCGGCGGTTTATCTTTTAAAAGCAAGGCAAATTTAAAAACCGGTAAAGCAAACCGTCCCATCTTCGGGTCCCGGGGCGTTTCCAGATTCTCATATATAAAATTTTCATTAAATACCCGACTGTCACCGACCGTAACGAAAATATCGGGATATATCTTTCTGAAAGCCGCGGCTGTGGCCCTGGCAAATTGTTCTTTAAACTTATCCTTATGCATACTTAAAACATTATTAAATTTTAAAATTAAAAAAAATACAAGGAAATTGCAACGACTATATCAAATCTTTCCAAGTCTAATTAAATCAAGCAATTTACACCGGAACATCAAAGGGAGTCCTTGCGGATAATCGACCAGCCGAGCGAGGTATCGCTTTTCTCTTCCGTTTTTTTAAAAAAAGAATAATAGGTCACGGAAGATATCACATAAAGCACCATGGTGATGTTCATGGTGAAGGTATAACCGAAGTGGTTGATAAAGTAGCCGCCAACGGCGGTCGCGACCATCCAGGAAGCGGTCCAGGTAACCATCAGCAGGGCGTTGACCAGTCCCTGTTCATCTTTCCGGCTTAATTCCATACTCATATTATTTACGATGGGCGAACCCATATTCATTAACCCCCCGCGTAACACAAACGCCATAAAAACCAGCGGCAGGGTATAACTGTAGGCTAAGATGAGCATAAAAGGGATGGAGAGGAGCTGGGTAATTACAACCGTACGCACCAGCCCCAATTTTTTTGCCAGAACCGGCCCCGCTAACGCCCCGATAAACATGGCCGCCGTCACTGAAAAGAAAAACCAGCCGATAGTGTCCGGTGGCAGGCTAAAGCGGTCGCGAAAGTACAAATTAAGGAAAGGAATTATCAGCCCGGCACCCAGGCCAACGATGAAATTGGCAAAAGATATTTTAAAATAGAAGCTCCCCCGTTCTTTAAACTGCCGCCAGGTAATGGAGAGTCGTCGCTCTTCATCGGAGGGCGACAAAGCCTGGATTTTCATAACCGGTATCAAGGCAAAAAGACTGATAATAATACCCAGATACAGCGTATACTGAAAACCCTCGATAATATTTCCCATCGCTTTACCTATAAAAGTCACAATTTCCCCCGACCCAGCCGAAGCCGCCATGCCTGACAGTACCATTACTGCAAACGACGCTGAAAAAAGATAAGTTCTTTCCTTGATGGTCGAATTGCGCATGAAAAAAGGTCCCGATGCCACGCTGAAAAAAGCCAGCATCATACCGTTCAAAACCGAAAAAGTCACAATTACGAAAAAATCCACAAAAGTGCACATAACAAAACTGAAAATTGCCAGCAGGATACTGCCGGTTAAAAGAACCGGTTTTAACCTGATGCGATTGAGCAGGATTGCCGCCGGTATGGCCATCAGGGTCATCCCGAATCCCCGGGACGAATTAATAAGACCAATCTGACTTTCATTAAAACCGAACTCTTTTAAATAGAGATTGAACAGGACATTGAATATCTGGAAATTTATCCATACCAGGAACATGCCGGTCAGGAAAAGACGAGCGTTGCGGGAAAAAAGCCGCAAGTGCGCCAGGTAGTCGTTAAAGCTGGATTTTATTCTTCCGGTTATGTTCTTTCCCGGAGCGGGTTTCATAACATCCATTTTCAGTTCGGACATGGTGGTTTTCAGATTTTTTATCTACGGTTTGACCAGTCTTTCAGTAAAAAAAAGTTCCTTCTGTAACTTTCTGTACGGGGCCGGTAAGTTCAATTTGGTCCGTAGTACTGTCCCAGTTTATAAAAAGTGAGCCGCTCTCGAACACAACCTCGCAACGGCGTTCGACCAGGCCGAGCATTACCATGGCACAAACCGCCGCGGCTGCTCCGGTTCCCGATGACATGGTCGCTCCCGCCCCCCGCTCCCATTCTCTTACTTTGATTTTATGCCGGTTGACCACTTTTACGAATTCCACATTCGTTCCCCGGGAAAAGGGGCGGGCATATTCTAGTTCAGCGCCGATTTGTTTCCAATCGAAATTAAAATCATCAACCAGAAGAACCGTATGGGGGTTACCCACGGAAAGACAAGTTACCGGCAGTTTAGTGCGACCCAGTATAAGCGGACTATTAATCAGATATCTTTGCCTTGTTCTGACTGGTATGAAACGGGTATCGAAATTAGGCTGTCCAAGCAGAACCTTTACCAGGTAACCATTTTTTATTTTTTTAATAAGAGTAACTTCATCAACCGAGGTGGTTGTTTCAAAGGTCAATTTTCTCCGCTTACCGGATGCCCGGTGAAAACCGGCAATACGCAGACCATTACCGGATTTCTCCGCCCAGCTGCCGTCAGAATTGACAATTTCAATTTTACAATCAGCCCTACGACTGTTACTTAAATATAGCACCCCATCGGCACCCACTCCGGTATGAAAACTACAGATAGCCCGGGTCAATCGTGTTTTCATGGTCCGCGAAAAATGAATGGTCAACTGGTCAATAACTATAAAATCATTTCCCAGCGCATGATATTTGGCGAATTTTACTTTCATAGTTTTCTATAATCCGCAAAAGAGAGAAAAAACACAATAAAAAAACCCGCTTTTTAAGCGGGTTTTTACAAAAGGGGTAAATTCTACATATTTTCTTTCAAAAGGCGGGCCAGACGCTTGATGCCCTGTTCGATACCCTCCAGAGTGGCATTGGAAAAATTAAGACGCATGGTATTTTCACCTTCACCGCCCGGGAAGAATGGCTGACCGTAAACATAAGCCACTTTTAACTCGATAGCTTTAGGCAGAAGTTCTTTGGCGGAGATATGGCTGGGCAGTTCCAGCCACAGGAAAAGACCGCCCTCCGGCTTGGTCCAGGAGACGCCCTCAGGGAAAGTATCTTCCAGGACTTTCAGCATGAGTTCGCGTTTCTTACGATAATCGGCTTTAATTTTTTCAATATGCGGTTCCAGGAAGCCCTGGCTGACAAATTCATACAGTAAATACTGACTGAAGGCGTTGGTATGAAGGTCGGTACACTGCTTGACCTTCTCGAATTGCCGGTTGATGCTTTTAGTGGCATTCATCCAGGCTATTCTGAATCCGGGGGCAACGATTTTGGAAAAAGTTTTAAGGGTCACCACCTGGTCGCCGCCATAGGATTTGAGTTCGGGAACCGGCTTACCCGCGAAGCGTAATTCGCCATAGGGATTATCATCGATAAGCGGGATATTATATTTGGTGGCAATTTTAACCAATTCCACCCGGCGGTCTTCTGACATGGTGATCCCGGTCGGATTCTGAAAGTTGGATATGGTGTAGATCAGTTTGGGTTTATACTTGTTGATTTTTTCTTCCACCTGGTCGATGAGCATTCCATCGGAATCCATCTCCACTGTGGCATAGCGCGCCCGGTAATAGTTAAAAGCCTGCAAAGCGCCGACATAAGTCGGGTTTTCTGTGAGAATATAATCGCCCGGCTCGATAAATACCCGCGCCAGCAGTTCTATCCCCTGCTGAGAACCGCAGGTTATTAAAATATTGTCAATCTCGGTGGGCATTCCCTGTTTCGTAGTGTAGTCGGCAATCCACTCGCGAAGTTCTTTAACGCCCATCGATAGCGAGTACTGACAACACATGAAATTGTACTTGTCAATCACCTGGGCGGACAGGTCCTTGAGAATTTCAAGGGGAAACAGTTCCGGCGCGGGAAGACCCCCGGCAAATGAAATCACTCCCGGTTGTGAAGAAATTTTAAGAATTTCTCTGATAATCGAAGTCTCAAGTTTAACAACATGATCGGCGATTTTCCATTTATCCGGCTGTATTTTTTCTTTTAAACCTACCAGCATAATGGAATCCTTTCTATTTAATATCAAAAACTATACCAAGTTATATATAAATCATCTGGATATAATATACTGTATAAAAAAGAAAAAACAACTAAGAAAGACTTTAAAAGAACAGAATAAAAAAGGAGCTGTTAGACCTTATAAATCCATAACAGACGTATTTAAAATACTGACTCGACGATACAATACCCACCGGCCGATACTTACCGGCAGGAATATAAAATCCATGACCGGGTCTAAGTTTAATTAACCGGATGGGCCGGCATGTTCCACGCCACTTTATGAAAAAAAACCTGCGGCGGTCACTCTTCAAGATATATTATCGATGTGTTTATTACCCGCGCCATGATAAAACTTCGCGGGTCGTATCCTTCAGCGTCGATATATTTATAGTTTTCAAAAATCATAAGAAGGCCGTATTCGCCGGGCTCGAGACCGCTTAACTGGGTGTCGGAAAAAGAATAACTGCCATTGTTGGGAACTTCAACCCATATAACCGAATCGCTCTCCGACATCAAGATCAACCTGACATTACCGAGACATAAATATTGCCAGGTAACATCAAAGCCGCTTTTAGAAACAGTTCCACCATATTCGGGGCTGACAAAGATCGGTTCACAACTGGGGAAATCAATAGTATCAACCAGTGTCGGAACATAAGCATTTCCAAAAACCGAAACTTCATAAGGGGTTTCTATAACCAAAAAAGGCGGTATCAGGATATTAAAACCATATTGGTATCGTTTAAAATCGGAACTCCACTCGAGTTCGTATTCATTGCAATGAACACTATCGGGTTTAATTGGTTTGATGGTGTCACAGGGAGCATAGGAGCTGTCAAAGCGCGCGGCAATTCCGTCGGTTTTGAAAACAAATTCACCTATTTTAGAAATATTCCGGGATATCGATATCGCCGCAAAAACACCTATCGAAAAAGGCGTGGTGGTATCCGCCAGGGCGACATAATCGGAAAGGTGTTCCAGGTAAGCGCCGATTTTGTTTTCGCTGGCATCCAGTATACTGGAAACCGTATCCCAGATAGCATTACCCGTATCGCAACACAGAACAATATCGTTCTCACTGGCCTGGCCAAGTTTGGAAGCATCATAGTTGAGTGAAATATAGGCAGCGATATTGAACTCGGTACCCGAGGGTTCAAGGGAAAAGACCGGGCACAAAAAACGGTTAGGAGCGGTAACAGGTGCAGGAGTATTATTCTGGGTAATGGAGATAGTTATGCTGTCATCAAGGGCGCCGGGTGGTACAACCAGCATAATTTTCCCAGGTATCGACAGGGTGTCCCCCGGCGGGCCGATTCTTTTCTGAGTCGTCACGATTCCATCATCGTCCTGGCTGTTGGTGGTACTATCGTCATCGGAACAACCGCCTGTTATAAGGATAAATATGGAAATAAAAGAAATTAAAATACGATGTAATTTCATGATTACCCTCCGCTTAAAAAAGTTATTAGCCGGAAGATGCTTTTTATATATGAATATATAATATAACACAAATTATTACTCTTTCAAGTAATATTTTACCTATTAATTGTTAATTCTTTTTGAAGACAAAAAAATTTATAAAAAAAAGGAGTCAGGTATTGATAACCTGACCCCAGACGTAAGGATATTTTACTATATGGTTACTTCAGCAGTACCATTTTTTTCGATTGCACGAAATTACCGGCAATCAAACGGTACAAGTAAATACCGCTGGCTACTGTTTGTCCTTTCTGGTCTGTACTGTTCCATTCGACCTGCCTGTGGCCGGGAGCCTGAATGTCATCAACCAGCGTAGTTATGTGCTGGCCGAGAAGGTTGAAAATCTCAAGTTTAACATGAGCCGCTTCGGGCAGATCATAGCTGATGGTCGTTGTCGGGTTGAAAGGATTAGGATAGTTATCATATAACTGGAAGCCGCCGGGGACAAGATAGCTGTAAATACTATAATCCGGCTGGTAACGCCCCACCGCCCGGATAACATAATCACGCGTGTTATTATTATCCGCCGGCTGTCCGCAGTTAAAGCTGAACTCAAACGTCTCCCCATTGGTAAGCGTCAAAGTTTGCCCGTCAATATATCCTTTCGCTGCGGAACCGGGGTTGTTGAATCTGTAATCGGATACCGCCCAGTTTTTAATTTCGGGAATTTCATCAGCCACGATAAACTGGTTTATCACATCAGTCGCATAGCTGCCTTCCCATGAAATACGCATCGTAACGACGCCCGCGCCGACATCAACATCCGGTTCACCGGTTACGAACTGGAAGGTGATTTTATCACGGGAAGGTATTTCGGAAGAACCGCTCCAGTTTCCGCTTACATCTAAAAATTCGACTTTGACACCGGCGGTCTTACGGTTATCGTCGATTATCGGAACTGATTTGGGTAAAATAAACGAATCAATCGGTTCGGGGCAAATGGGTTTAAGACCGGTACTTAAATTATAGCCGATCTCTTTTCCGTTACTACCCGGGAAGGTGAGAATCATATAGCCTGATTCATTACACAGGTAGAGATTGTCATCCCGAGTCCTGACCGCTTCCAGACAATCCGTTCCGTGGTGGTCGACAGCCGTAAGCGGCTCCCGAATATCACGATAAGTGTAGATGCTGCCGTCTACGGCACAAGCCACCCGGGTATCTGGGGAATGGTCCACCGTTATTAACGATACCTCTTCCAAGTAAGTAATTTCGTCTTCCATCTCCCGTATCTGGAACTTCACCCGGCCGTTATCAGCAAAGACAGGAGTCATGACGGGGTAATAATCCGTAACGGTACTGACGTAATGAGATTTTTCACATGCCGTTAAAAGCGGATTATCCTGAACGAAATTATGCCCGTCGAAACTGAAAAGAACCGGACAGGACGGTGGCTCGGGTTTTCTGATAACCATAAAAGTACCATTTATAGTAGTCGGCCAGAGCTGTTCGGCATCCCAGAATCTAAAGTAATTGTATCCGCCGGGATTGAATGCCACGGGACTGGGACGAAGCGGCAGAAGCGGCGGGTTGACATCGAAGAAGACTTTAATTATCGGTCCCACCCCGGGGTCGATAGTAGTTACATCGTCCCATATATCCGACCAGGGACGGAACCAGATTCGTAATTGACCGGCTGCGGGAGTGCCCACCAGGACGCCGCTGGTACCTCCGTCTTCAAAACCTATCGCCCGGCCCATGAGTTGGAATTCCACTTCCTGTCCCACTCCCCACGGCAGATAATCGCCGTTGACAACCAGGGAGGGGTTGATATAGGCCGGATTGTAGGTAATATCCATAATGACTTCACCGACACTGTCGGTGTTGACCACGAAAAATTCAAAAGGAATATTTTGCTGACCGGCCCAGCCCTGGGCGCCGTAGAAAGCCATCAGGTCGGTATAACCGACGAAGTAGCCATCAACCAGGGTAGGAAATATCGCCTGCCCCAGCATGGTGGCAAACATATTATATTCATATCCTTCGGTTACAAAAGCAAATAACGAGGAATCATAAAGGTCAATATCCTCGTGGACATCGAAATTGACAGCCAGTATCGGTCCTGAACCGGCCGGAATACACGATTCAAAGTCACCCCAGTCGGGATACATATATATAAGCAATACGCCCGGTTCGCGAGAAAACACCTGTACGATACCCAGGTCATCAAAGCCCACAGCCCGTCCGAGCAGTTCAAATTCCACACTCTGTCCGTCGCCGATATTTTCATCCAGAGACGGTGTCAGGATAGCCGGGTCAAATTCAATACGAGCCTGTAAGCCGCCCAGGTCAACGCTGTTGGCTGCATAGATTTCAAACGGACAGCTGTTCTGACCGGCATAGCCGACGGCACCGAGGAAAGCCATGGTGTCCTTGACCGAAGCTTCCTCGAGGGCATAGGAACCACCGGAGGATAAGGACTTGTAGCCTGCATCACAATCCCATATCGGTAAAGCATCACCCACTATAATACGAATCAGATAAACCAGGTCAGCCACAGTAAGAGTGATACCATCACAGTTGATTTCCGTAGCCGCAACCTGCCGGGGAATATCAATAGTAAAAGCGCTCAAACCCTGAATGAAATAGTTGGTAAAGGTAACCGCATCAGCTATCTGGTAAAAAATACCGTCAAGGTTGATATCACCGCGGTCATCAACATATTCTCTTTCCAGGATGTGCACATAGCCGCTATAAAAATCGATACCCGGAATGATTCTGTCTCCGAAGCATGAAGCATCAGGACCACTACAGTTAAAAGCTTCATTAAACGGATGATTAAGATAATCATACACGTTATCGGCCAGAATCAGGGTATCACCGGTTTGGTCGGAAAAGGAATTGGCGGAGCATTCCTGACCGGGAATCCAGTAAAAATCTACAGGAAAATTCCTGCCGGCCATGGCGATATCCGAAGAAGCCAACATGCTTATGTTTGCTAAAACATCGTGTTCGGAATCGGGACGAAAACAACCGGGGTGGTAACTGCCGTTAGCCTGGTCGGCCAGAGCTGTAATTCGGAACGCCTTGACCGAAGGGCAGTTGTCACAACAAGGTGTATAAAGCCCTGTTTCAAAACGATAAGTGAAGTATTCCCAGTCGCAATAATCCATAAAACTACCCGGTTGAGCACCAATAAATATCAGTGCTCCTTCAAAATAACTTAACGTGAGAGTGAAACCGCCCAAATAACTCTGCTCTGCTTCCGGGTCAACAGCGCTTATATAAATCGGGATATTGGCAAACTGACCACCGAATACCCCCGGTACATCACCCACCTCGACTTTATATTTTGCCTCACCGGCCGACACCAGCAGCAAAATACAGACAAGGACACCGGTTAATATCCTTAACCTTGTCATTCTGTGTTCCTCCTTCCTGAACTTGGTTAATCATTTGTGTGTAAAAGGAAATTATTTTTATTCAACTCGATAAGATTATTATAATAATTATAAATAATTACTTTTAATCTGTCAAGTTTTATATCTAATACAGGATATAAATACACTACCGGTAATGAATCCAAGTCGAAACTTACCCGTTTTTAATTCCAACCGACTTTTTAAATAAACCAATCGTTTAGATTGACCGGATAACCCATTTTCAGTTTGTTTAACAGGTTGAATATATGTTCATTTAGATAAATTTTTGAGTTGAGTAAGGAGCGATGAAATAGGGATAAAAAAATGGCGCCCCGCAGAATTGAACTGCGGACACACGGATTTTCAGTCCGTTGCTCTACCAACTGAGCTAGGGCGCCAGGAAATAAGTTTTGTCAATTTATCAACATTTCGACTGATGTCAAATTAAATTTACCGTTTTTTTGTAATAAAGCCTTTGGTATCCGGTGACAGCAGAAAATAAACCGAAGCCATGGAGAATACCAGTAAAACAATACTTTCCGTCCGCTTAATCTGAAACAGAGCCAGAATAATAACAAGGATATTCAGAATAATCATACTGTACCAGCCCCAGATTTTTAAATCCCGGTAAGCTATGACAATGATAAGCAGAATCAGGCCCAGTAACAGAAAGATTATATAACTGGCGAAATCCTGATAATTGTGATCCATGAAACCGAGAATGATTTCCACCCCGCCATAGAGAATGAATACGATCGCAAAAACATATCCATACCACTTGGCGAGATTGAAAAAGAGCGGTTGTTTGACTTTTTTTCCAGACATTTTCTAAACCTTTATTATACGATCATTTCACCCAGAATACCAGCTCCAATAAAGCCGGCATCGTTGCCCAAAGTGGCTCGGGCGACTCTTAATTTTTCGGTAGCGGGTTTAAACGCCTGGGCTTTTATTTGCGAAGCCACCCGGTCAACAAATTCTGTCCCGCCATCGGCCACCCCGCCACCAATTACTACGATTTCGGGATTAAAAAGATTCACCACCCCGGCCAGTCCGATACCCAGATACATCGCCGTTTCGTTGATAAGATCGAGCGCTATTTCATCGTTCTTTTTGACCGCGGCAAACAGTTTTTTTATATTCAGGTTATTGAGGTCGCCCTCAAGTATTTCTTCAAATATCGGGGTTAAGTTATTCTTTAATTTATTGTTGGCGCGGCTTATAATTGCCTGTGAAGAACAGAAGGCTTCAATACAGCCGCGGTTGCCGCAACGGCAGGGCGGCCCATGCATATCAATCGTGATATGTCCCAGTTCCCCGGCGGTGTAATTGGCTCCGCGCCATAGCCGGCCATCGAGGATAATCCCTCCCCCGATGCCGGTGCCAACCGTAACACAAACCACCGATTTATAGCCCACGGCGGCTCCGAAACGAGCCTCGGCCAACGCCATGACATTAACATCATTATCTACCAGAACCGGCAAATTCAAACGTTCACGCAGAATCCGGCCGATTTCCATCCCCTCCCAGCCCCGTATATTGGGACTGCAACCGATAACCTTGCCTTCCCGGTTATCCACCGCCCCGGGGGTACCCACTCCCAGCCAGCGGACATTATAATCTTCCTCAGCAGCGTAATAAAGCAGGCTTTCGGAAATATTGGTAACCAGATGCATCAGGGGTTCGGGACCCTTTTCCACCAGCGTCGGACGCTGTTCGCGATAGATTATTTTCCCGTCATGAGAAACCAATCCAAATTTGATATTGGTGGCTCCGATATCAATGCCGGCGTAAACTTGATTGTTCGACATAGCTGCAGTATTTC
>JAQUSF010000099.1 GCA_028715215.1 Candidatus Zixiibacteriota bacterium | reverse complement strand
TTTTCCCGAGACTCTGGCCGGCGATACTATCAAGGGAGGGTTCGTAAATTAACAGGGTGCTTCGAAACTCCGCAAAAGCATTTTTCATGCTGTTTTTAAGCTTGCCCATCTTTTTTTCGAGGTCTTCCGGGAAAGACCTGGTTAAAACCCGGTTCACCACCTGCTCGATGTCGCTGGTCACATCCATAAACGATATTTCATGCATCTTCATCAGGTCTTCAAACCTTTTTTCAAGTATGGTCACAGAGGGTCGAGCCTCTTGATACGGAGCCGGAATATCAAACAAACCAAACAGCGGATTCATCTGGGCGAAATAGGCGATTTCGGACGCCCCCCCCAATTGAACCACTGTAGGGAATAGATACGATTGTAAAACCGGCCGGGTCAAAACATCGGTTGAGAATTTTTCAGGAAAGCTCAGTAATTCCTCAAGTAACTCGGACCTGGTAATAATATTCTTATCATGGATATAATCATTGCCGTAACTGAAAACCGGCTGGCGACCGTTTTTATTATAAAACAAATGAGTGGTATTTTCCTTTTTTTCCACCTGGAGATGATAACCGGCTTTTAGAATCTTTTCGTTGGTGACCTTTATTAAGTTTTGAATTTCGCTCTGCTGGTTCAAGACGTTTTCAAAAAAAGGTCCTGCCAGCTGTTTTACTTCCTGGTCTCCCGGATTGAATAAAACCAGGCAGAAATCCTTCATCAAAGCCGACATGAATTTTCCGAAAGCCGTCACCAAGGTATCCTCGGGAGTGTACGAACGGCGGATAAGGTCAAACAGAGGCGAAATATATTCACTATCCCCCAGGCATGCCCTGATTTGATTTATGACTCTCTCGAGTTCCCCGCGGTCAGAAAAATATATTTCCGCCGCCGGCAATGCCGTTTCCGGACGGGCTGTATAGGCTATCTCACAGGGTCGGGATTGCCGGTCCAGAAGAAACAGGTGATTTACTTCTTCGAAATCATGGTCGTCACCGGCTATCCAGAAAACGGGAATAACGGGGCGTTGAAGCCGCTTTTCATACCGGCGAGCGGCTTTGACGATACCCAGCATCTTGACCACGGTAAGCAACGGTCCTCCCAGTAATCCGGCCTGTTGTCCGGCGAAGACGCACACCGCCCGGGGGTCTTTGAGACGTTCTATTTCCATAAGAGTTTGTTGTCCCGCCCCGTAAAGAATGTTTTGCTTTTTCAGAATGGCGACCAGGGCTTCACGATTATAGTCGACTCGCTCAAATTCTCCGGCCACTTTTTCCGGGTTTTGTGCCGGATAAAAATTTTTTGGCGGGTTTTTACCCGCCAAAAAATCCATATAGAAATCTTTATAACCCAAATTCCTACTGGGGGGTATCAATCTTGCTATCAATGGCAATTTCCTTTTCAATGGCCAGGCGGTCCATCTTTTTGGTCTTTCTAAAGAATCCCACGAAATCATCAATCAGGGTATAGACTACCGGTACCACCACCAGGGTCAGGAGCGTCGAAGAAATCATACCGCCTATGACAGCCCGGGCCATCGGAGCACGTAACTCCGCACCGGGACCCAAACCAAGCGCCAGAGGCAGCATGCCGAATATCGTCGCAAAAGTCGTCATCAGAATAGGCCGCAACCGTATCGGTCCCGCAATTAAAATGGCTTCCTTACGTGGAACACCTTTTTCGCGCTGTTGTTTCACAAAATCAATCAGCAGAATAGCGTTTTTTGTCACCAGACCCATCAGGAGGACAATTCCGATCAGAGACAAAATCGACAATGAATCATTGAATATCAAAAGCCCCAGGATAGCCCCGATGAGTGAAAGCGGCAGAGAGAACATAATCGAAAAGGGGTCAAAGAAAGACTCATACTGCGACGCCAGAAGGAAATAGATAAAGATTACCGCCAGCAACAGGGCTTTGAAAATACTCTGAAATGATTCCATCATTATTTCCTGGGTCCCCACCGGAGTAATGTCGTAACCCGGCGGTAATTTGACCTGATTGCCCACCTCGGTCATTATCTGCTGAGTAATCGTGCCGGCGAAATATCCCGTCAGAACATTCATATTGACTCGCGCTTCCCGCTGTCGGTCAAAGCGCATGTATTCACCTATCGAAGTTTGTTTTTCAAAGGTGGCAATCTGTCTCAGGGGTACCAGGAAAGGGTCTTTACCCGGAACCTCTTTATTACTTTCGATAAGAATGCGTCCCAGGTCGGTCATTGACGACCGGTATTTGTCATCAAGCTGGACGCGAACATCATAATCTTCATCGCCATCCTTGAATCTCGTAACCACGTCACCTTCGACCAGGTACCTGACCGATTGATGCACCATTGCCAGGTTAAGCCCAAGGTCATCGGCCAGTTTACGGTCGATATCAACCCGGATTTCCGGTTTCCCTTCCTGGAGCGTATTATCGATATCGACAGTTCCGGGTATGATATAGGCGATGTTCTGAACTATATGCGTAAGACGGGTTAATTCATCGGGATTCTCGCCTCTTACGGAAAGCTCGACCGGTTTACTGCCGCCGGCGTGGCCTTCTTCGATACCAACCGAATACTTGATACCCGGAATATCGCTTATTAAGCTTCTCACTGAATCGGCCAGCATTTTAGCGGATAAAATCCTTTCTTCGGCGTCAACCAGTTGAACCAGAATCGTTCCATCGGTTACCGGATTATTACCGGAACCGATGGTAACATAACGGTTCGCCACCTCCGGAAGTCCGACGACAATATCTTCAATCTGGGAAATAATCTCAGACGTACCTTCCAATTTGGTCCCCGGGGGAGTTTCAACACTGATAAACATCTTCCCCTGGTCGGTTTCGGGGAAGAATTCCGAACCCAGAAAACGACCCATAACGAGAGCCAGGACAAAGGATACGGTGGCAATAAGAATAACCAGCCAGCGACGGTCAAGCGACGCTGATAGCAGGGCCTTATAGCGGGGTTTAAAAGCGTCAAAAAAGACATTCCAGTAATTGAGCACTTTAAAAATCGGGTGCCAGATTTTACCCAGCAAAGTTGTCCCGCCACGAGCCAGGAATTCACTATTTTTTCCTTCTTTCTCGGGTCGTAACATTCTTGAGGACATCATCGGGGTTAAGGTAAAAGCGACAAACAGGGAAATCAAAACGGCAAAAGCGACGGTCATGCCAAACTGGTAAAAAAAGCGACCGACAATGCCTTCCATAAAAGCTACCGGCAGGAATACCACCATAATCGAGAACGTGGTAGCCATTACCGCCAGACCAATCTCCCTGGTACCTTCGAAAGCGGCTTTGAAAGGCGACTTTCCCTCGCTTAGATGGCGATAGATATTTTCCACAACCACAATGGCATCATCTATCAAAATACCCACCGCCAGGGAAAGACTCATAAGGGTCATGGTATTAATAGAAAAATTTAAAAACTTCATTGCTGTAAAGGCAGCAACCAGGGAAATAGGAATCGATAAACCGGTAATAATGGTAGGGCGATAATCCAACAGAAAAAGGAAAATCACGAGGACGGCCAGAAAAGTGCCCAGGCGGATATTAAAGAGAATCTCATGAACGGAATCTTCAATCCAGGTAGAGTTATCGTTCACCACCACTATGGCCATGTCGGGCGGCAGTTCTTCGTTCAGCTGATTCAACACGGCTCTTATCTGGCGTGCCAGTTCAACCACATTGGCTCCGGATTGGCGGGTAATTTCCACTCCCAGAGCCGGGTTGCCGTTATAACGGGAAAGAGACCGCTGCTCGATTATGGTATCGATAATCCGGGCGATATTACTCAGGTAAATGGGGGTGCCTTTTTCGTTTTTGACGATGACGTCATTGAAATCGGCGACCTTATCGACCCGCCCCTGCATCCGTACCAGGTATTCGGTAGCGGTTTCGTTGACCCGACCGCCGGGAATTTCAAGATTGGCCGCCATGACACTCTGCTGGACCGCCTGTATCGACACCCCGTAAGCTTCCATCTTTTCAATATCCAGGGAAATCCTGATTTCCCGCTCCGAGGCTCCCACCATGGTCACCTGACCAACCCCGGATACCGTTTCCAGGCGGGGTTTAATCTTATCCTTGGTGATCTGGGTAAGTTCCCTGGGCGGGCGCTGCCCTGAAATCACCAGCGACATAATCGCTGAGGCTTGAGGGTCGAACTGACTGATAACCGGTTCGTCGATATCATCGGGTAACTCCGCCCTGACGGCGGATACCTTTTCACGAACATCCTGCGCGGCTATAGACCCATCTTTTTCCAGCTCGAATTCGACGAAGGATAACATATAACCTTCCCGTGAGCGGGAGGTAACATGGCGGACACCGGATATCTGACTGATGACTTCCTCTATCTTTTTGGTTACTTCCGTCTCGACTGTTTCCGCCGAAGCCCCGGGGTAAACCGTCTGGACAACGACATAGGGGAAATCGATTTCAGGCATCAACTCAATCGGCAAATCATAATAAGAGAATAGCCCCAGCACCAGCAGGGCGCCGATCATCATCGTGGCAAAAACCGGTCGTTTTATTGATATTTCGGATATTTTCATCGGTTATTCTTCCCAGGTAGTAATTTTAACTTTGTTGCCATCCTGAAGATAGTCCTGCCCCAGGGTTACCAGGGTATCATTTTCCTTCAAACCTTCCATCACCACAATCCGGCCGTCGACTTCAGGACCCAGAGATACGACCCGTCTGGAAACGGTATTTTCATTGACCACGTACACGGTCGGTTTATTATCGAGTAATAAAACGGCATTCCTTGGAATAAGAATAACCTTTTCCAGTCTATCGGTGATGATTCCGACCCGGACGAACATGCCCGGTTTGAATAACTTTTCGGTATTATCAATTAAAACCTCGACCTGAAACGAACGGGTTTTGGGGTCAGCGGAACTGGCCATCGAAACCACTTTACCGGAGGCTTTATAGTCAAAAACGGTCGATGAAACAATCACATCGGCGCCTTTTTTAAAGGATTTGATTTCGTCCGAATTGACAGCCAGTTTGACCCTGAGTTTATCAGTTGTTGCTACCGTGGCCAGTTTCTGACCGATATTGACGAAATCACCCTCTGATACATCGATCACCGTAACAACCCCGGTAATCGGCGACTGGATATCGACGAGCCGGCTGACAGCTTCAAAATTCGCCCTGGTCACCTCGTATTCGGTCCTGGCGGCGTCAAACTGCGATTCCGCTATGGCTCCTTCTTTATATAGATACTCCATTTTGGTGAAGTTTTTTTCGGCGTTTAAATACAGCGACCGGGTTTCGTTATAACGGGAACTGGGACCCAGACGGTCAAGAGATATCAATACCTGCCCGGCGGCGACGCGCTCACCCCCACGCACATGAATATTCTCCACCGACTCGGCCAGTTTGGCGTATATATCGGCCTGTCTTTCACCTTCCAGCGAGCCGGTAAAAGTTCTTATGATATCCTGGTCGGTTTTTTTGGTCATCATCACCTTCACCGCCAGGACCTGTTCGGACGAGGTCTGCCGGTTTTCGGCATTATCACCACAACTGAGACCTAAACCTGTTAAAAGAATAATAACCAGAGATTTTCGGATAATGTTATTCCTGTTCATACTCTTGTTCCATATCATTTATATCGATAGTTGTTGCTTTTTTCAAACCTGCTTTAGCCTGGCGAAATACAAACAGAGCCTCCGCCAGCGCCTTCCGGGCGTCAGTAAGGGCGGCCTGGGCTGATAAAACCTCAAGCTGTGTTCCCACACCCGATTCATATCTCAAATTGGCAATTTTTAATCCTTCCTCCGCCTGGGCAATGGTCACACCCTGTATATCCAGAGATTTTTTGGCCTGTAGCAAGGCATCATAAGCCGCTTCAACCTCCAGGCGGATATCATCACGAATCTGCCGTTCCATCAGTTGCGCCTGATTATACTGGGCTTTACTGGCGCTGACTTCACCAAAAGTCAACCCGCCATTAAAAATCGGCAGGTTCATGGTTACCCCGGCTGTCCATGAACGGCTGTTATTTTCACTTAAAGTAAAATCATCCGAAACCGCCTGCCAGCTGTATTGCATGAAAGCATCGAAATTAGGTAAAAAACCGCCTTTAGCGATACGAATTGCTTTCTTTGAAATACCGGTTAAATAACCGGCCTGTTTCATTTCGGGACGTTCTTTTAAAGCCCGGTCGAGAAATACCGGAAGAGCGGGTAAATTCGCCAGCGAAGTATCGACTTTTTCTTCAATTATGAGAATTTCGTCGTTGAGGTCAAAACCGATGAAGGACTTAAGACGTTTCTCCGCCAGATTGATATCCGACTGCGCCTTGATCAAAAGCGGCAACATATTGTCCTTCTCCACCTGGGCCCGCAGATATTCGTACTTGGAAACCAGACCTTTATCGTACTTCTTTTCCACCACCTCCAGGTTGTGACTGTTGGCTTCAAAGGCTTTTTGATAAACTTCCCAGCGCGCCTTTTCAAGAATAGTGGAATAAAACAGCATTTCCGCACTGTAAATCACCTGCGACTTGACGGCATCCGAGCCGTTCTCGGTATAACGCTCATATTCTTTGGCGATTTTTAAAGCCGTGGAAACTTTCCCGCCATGCCACAGGGGTTGCAAAACCGATATGCCGTACCCGAAATTGTTCTTGAAACCAAACTTAAGTTCTTCGACTTCATCGCCGAACTGAACAAACTGTGAACCGATTTTAAAATTGCGGTTATAATTGGCATCAAAAGAAACATGGGGCAAGGCTCCGGCCCGCGCCCGGGTAATATCCGACTGGGCCAGGGTAATATCCTGCCGTGACGAGAGATAACTCCGGTTGAAATCCAATGCTCTCTGCCGAACATCGCTTATCGTAAGAGCTGTTTGAGCCACCGCCGGTTGCACCGGGAATATCAACAAAACCGGCAACATAAGATAAACCGTTTTTCTCCCGAGAACAGTTGTAAATCGTGTCAGTAATTTATGCATCCGTCAACCTTTACTTTTTCCCGCAAGAGTATCTAAATTTAAATATGTTTCTATAAATTTAATCTGTTTTTCCTCATTAACCAACGAGGGAGCGAACATTTTCATGACCGACAACCCATGATGGAGAGCTAAGATAAAAACAACAAGCTCGTTGAGCAACTTTTTATCACCAGTATAACGGGGATTAAGATTTTCACCGAACAACCGAATACCCTCGCTCATTTTTTTACCGATATAGCGTTTAATACGGGCAATCCTGAGACTCTGAGCGTAAATATCAATCATGTCCCGCATCAGGTCAGGTTCAAACCCTACATGGTGACTTAACATAAGCCGGAGAATTTCTATAGGCTCCATGTTCTTTTTTATCATTTCGTGAATCGAGGTATCCATTTTTTCAGTCAGCTTTTTTATCAACTCATAGAGCATATCTTCTTTGCTTTTAAAATGATGATACAGGGCGCCCTTGGTCAAACCGGCAGTACGGGCAATTTCCTCGGTGGTGGTCATGCGGTAACCCTTCTTCAGAAAAAGTTTGCGCGCCGCTTTCAAAAGCTGTTGCCGGCGTTCTTCCGGCGGCAGTTTGGGGCTCTGCTTGATTTTCGGCATTTATACCACCTTGTTAAAAATTTGACATTTCATTACAAACCTACCGGTCGGTATTTTATAGATACCAATAGGTAGGTATTAAAATATTCTATCGGTACAATTTGTCAAGTAAATAACGCTTCAGGATAAAAAAAGTTTCGAAAATTCTTGTTAAAACCACTTTTTCTTGTGAAAAAAGAAAAGCATGCTGATGATGACCAAGGCTATGACGGACAAGGAGATATAATAACCTTGTTCCATCTGCAACTCGGGCATATTGCTGAAATTCATACCCCACAGACCAACCAGAAAAGTCGGGGGGATAAAAATCGCTGACAGGATAGTCAGGAACTTGATGATTTCATTGGTTTTGGTGGATACCGAAGAATAGTAAACTTCAAGCGAGGAGTTCAATAACTCCCGGTGGGTGTCAGCCATGTCATTGATGCGAACCAGGTGGTCATAGATGTCCGAAAAATAGACTGTCAGGTTTTCAGAAATCAGCTGGTGGCTTTTCCGGGAAAGATGACTGACGATTTCTTTCTGGGGCATAACGATTCTTTTCAGCTGCACGATATCCCGTCTCAGGGTAAAAATCGACATCAGCGTTTCCTCGCTGTGTTTTCCCAGAACATCCGCCTCGACCTGGTCCACCTCGTACTCGAGGATATCCAGGATAGTGTTGTAGTTGTCCACGACGGTATCGACGATAGCGTGAAAGAGAAAGTCGGCACCCCGGGAAATGAGGCGTTCATCGCGTTCAGCCCGGTTATACAGGTAGTCGAAAATGCGGTGTTCGTCGTAATGGACGGTTACCAGGGTATTACGGGTTAAAAAGAAATCCAGTTCGCTTATTTTCAGGTCCTCTTCCCGGCCGATAAAGTCCACCAGGTGAAAGACCACAATAAGGTATCTTTCATAATCGTCGATCTTGGTACGGGACTTTTCAGAAATAACGTCTTCAACCGCAAGGGGGTGGAACTTGAAATCATGCGTGAGAATGTACGACTCCTGGTCGGTGGGTTTGCACATATCGACCCAGAGCACGGAATTTTCGACGGCGCTGAGCTTGTCAAAATCGCCGATCTCGTCGAACATCCGCACCCCTTCACTGGGAAGGTAATAAAAAGATTTAATCATACGCGTTCCTCCTCTTCCTCGAGCAGGGTGCCGTCTTCGGAAAGGCGGTCGAAGATGACCTCATCGGCATGCCGGGTCTTTATTTCTTTCAAAGTCGTTCGGTCATAATGGATGAAAGTCATTCCCAGCGTAAAAATAGGCAGCAAATCGATAAGATGTAAAGCCAGAGAAAAAAGAACGGCATCGGAGCGGCCGGTGGAGAAAGCCGCCAGGGAGGCACTCACAGCCACTTCGAAAGTGCCGGCGTTACCAGGCGTGATGGGCACCATGAGAACGACGGTATTGACAATCATCACCACTGCCGCCGCCGCCAGGGGCAGTTCTAACCCGAACGAGCGGATGAGGAAAAAAATGACCAGCATATGGCACGCCCATATCACGAGTGAAATCAGCAGAGAACCGCAAATATGCTGACTGGAACGCAGCAGCTCGATACCCTTGGTGAAAGACCGGATGAATTTTTTCACGGCAATGTAAATGCCCGGCCAGCGGTCACGCAGGTGCCGCCGGCCGACTTCCTCCAGCCGATGCTGGTTGTGCAGGGTCATATAGAGACCGATGATGATGACCACCGTTATCCCGGAAATGATATAACTGAGGGAACGATATTCCTCGGGAAATGCAAAGGCCAGTGAAGTAAAGAACACAAAAATAATGAGAGTGGCGGCATCAAACAGAATTTCCAGAACAATCGCAGAAAAAATAACAGTTTTCCGAAGACCTTCTTTACGGGCGAAAAGAATCAGCCGTCCGACCTGGCCGGTTAAAACTGGCATGACGATATTTAAAATCTGGCCGGCCGAGTACAGCGAGACCGCCCATCGATAAGACTCTTTCTTTTGCGGGGAAAGTAGAATCCGCCATCTTATACCTTTTAAAATCAGATAAACATAAGAGGATACTATGGCCAGCAGCAAAAAGTTCAGATCCACCCGTGACAGGAGGATCCTGATCTCGCTCAGTTTAATATCCTTGACACAATAAGCCAGCAACGCGACAGCAATTAAACCGCCCCAGAACTGCTTTTTTTTCCAGAACACTTTCATATTATACCAGACGGTCAAAATATTAAGCTTTTAAGATAGGTTGTTAAATAAATGCTGTCAAATTAAATAAAGGTGAGGAGTTATGATTAAGTCGTTATATTTCAGCAACTAACTCTTTTTTTATCCAACCGCGGCGTTTATTTTCAAACAGAACATTGTAATAGGTTCCGGACTCTGATAGAATCTCCACCACCAGGCCGGGTGCGGCTTCCAGCTCAATTTCTGACTGTTCATAAGGGCCTGATGTAACCGGGCATTCCGGGGCGATAATAACCGCCCGCCGGGTAAGATAATCATGGCGGTATTTGTAAGTGGTCATCCAGGATGAAACCGCCAACATGACCAGGACAACTATCGTTACGATTTTTATCCAGTCGCTTCTAAAACCCAACCCGTAATGAAGGCTGAGAAAAACAAAAAACAGGATGAACAGGGCAGACGACCACCAGGCCAGAGTATCCAGGCGATAGGGTGCCACCAGGGATTCCAGAAAAGTGGTGATGGGATTCAGCTGGACGCCTTCCATCCTGATGCTGGTGAACTGCCGGGCAAACTCAAGGTTGGTCAATATATCGTCATCCGATGGAGCCAGCCGGCGGGCTTTCATATAATAAAGGATCGCCTGTCCCAGGTCACCGTTTTTAAAATAGGCGTTACCCAGGTTAAAATACAGGGGCGCCGATTCCACACCCGAAGCCAGGATATTCTGATACAGGGCGATGGCTCGGGAATAATCTTTATTCTGGAAAAACTCATTGGCTTTCAGGAAGTCATCATCGGTTGAGGCCCGACTTACCGCCTGGTAACATAACAACACCAGGCCAGTCATAAAACCTGTCAGGATATTTTTAAACAAATTTCACAGTCTCCATTTTAACCATTATCTGCCGGGTGTTCTCCAAGGACTGATTGATATCTTCCTGGTTTAGAGTAGCCGGGGCAAAACGGGCAAAATCACATTTATGCAGTAAAGCCAGCGTATCTTCGACCAGAGCGTCATCAGCCCCCTTTTCCTTAAGCAAAGCCGTCACCCGGTCGCTGGTCAGACCATGGGGGGAGATATTCAATTTATCAGCGATATATGCTAAAAGGGCAAGACTGATCTCAGCATAAAATTCACTTATTTTTTCCACTTTTGCCAGTGAGCGGGCGCGAGTCAACCGCTTCTGAGCCATCCGTGATGCCTTTCGCGAACGGGCATAACCAATATTGCCGGTCATTTTTTCCCGATGTAAACGCAGAACCAGAAGGCTCACGAAGCTGACCACAAACAGGCCGTTAATGACCATGTAAAGCGGTGTAAAAATAACCAGCCTCCCTTTCGAGGTCAGCCGACCGATATCATTTTTTATGAAACGAATATCACTGGCCTGTTTACCGATAACAACCCCCGATTGACTGTAAGGTACCTCCGGCGAAACGGCATATCCCTCGGGTTGCTTGACGGTTATCTGGATTGACCTGGTCTTCACTGTCTGATATTTACGGGTTTTAGGGTCAAAAAAATTGAACTCCAGGGAAGGAATTTCAAGATTCCCCGGCTTATTGGGGATAAAGACTTCCTCATAAATTTTGGTGCCGCCCAGCTGTTCATCGATAATCGAGGTTTTTTCGTTGCTGGAGGCTTTATAAACCCTGAAATCCGGAAGGTCGGGGATAAGGGGTTCGGCCACTGACTTAATATTGCCCGTGCCGGTAATTTTTATTGTCACGGTTATCGGCTGGTTGACTTCAACCGTTGTTTTATCGGGAGTGGCGGTGATACCGAACATCCCGATCGTACCGGTGAAATTGGCCGGGCGGCCTTCGACCGGCAAAGGTTTGACATTCAGTTTGACGGGCGCAGAGCGGATAGTGACATTTTCCCCGCGACCGAAGAAGTCATCCAGGTCCATGCCAAAGGGGTCACGGCGCCGCGAAGTGGAAGGGACATTAACGGTAATCGTCGCCTGGCCGATAGTCAGTTCCCCGGCCTGGGTCGGGAACAACGCATATTTACGCTCGATGACTCGATAATTACGATTGTGTAATTTCTGGAAATAAGGAGTCATATTGCCCAGTACTTCCGTCCAGAAACCGGTTGTGCTCGGTTCATTCAATTCCGGAGTACCGTAATAACGAACCGCAATATAGAATTTGAGGGTCAGGGTAACCTGTTCATTGACATAAGGACTGGTTTTATTCACGACCGCTTCGAGGAAATAATCGCGGCTTTTCCCCTGAGTATCGACCGCCTTCTCTTCGAGTTGAGGCGAGGCGGCCACTCCCCTGTCAAGCACCGTCAATTCCACCCGGTTTCCCTTGTAACGTTTGTTATTATAAACCACGGCGATATTATCGATGGGAAACACACCGGATTTGGTCGGTAGAAGCATATAACGATAGGTTATCGAAGAACTGACCTGGCCGTTTACGATGCTGATATTGGTTGAACGCCCCTGGGAATAGGTTTCGAACATGGCCAGCGACGGCATCTGGGGCGCAGGCAGGTTTTGTTCCGTCCCGGTGACCACGACCTCGAGTACCGCCTGCTCATCCATGCCGATAGTGTCGCGGTCAAGAGAAACCGTTACCTGGATCTCGCTTTGGGCCCAGGTAGCCGGAACCATCAGACACAACAAAGATAAAACCGCTATGGATACCACCCTTGATTTCATTTCCTACCAGTCCTTACCGATATAATCGCCGCTGACTTTCTGTTTTTTCAGTTCTTTCTGAAGGTCCTGCTCATCATCACGCAGGGCATTCAATATCCGCTCC
>JAQUSF010000098.1 GCA_028715215.1 Candidatus Zixiibacteriota bacterium | reverse complement strand
ATTTTTGTCAATCACTTTTTTGTTGAATATCCTCGCCGTCTGGATGTACTTACCCATAAAAAAAGGAGAATAATATGGGTGCAGCAGCAGGCGGGGCGGCCGGTGGCGCCGCAGTGGCGGCGGCGGCAATTGCCAATGCCATCAAGGCTTCCGGCGCGATTGTCAAACTGGAACCACAGGAATTTATCAGAATATTAAATAAGGCTGAAAATCCGCTTATAGTTTACGCTTATTCGAAAGTCTTCTTTTCGATAAAGCACAAGTATCTGACCAGCTACCGGGGATTGTTTTTCTATGCCGAATCCTCCACGCCGCTGTCCCTGCCCGGCCGGACAGAAAAAGTAGTGGCCAAAAATATCTGGATTCCGAGCTAAGAAACTGCCTTGTAATTCCTTACCCGCCCATCCTCAAAATAACTTTACAAAAGCCGATTTAAGAATTAAATTACCAAGCTATATTAAATTGTGACTTTGAGGAACCGATTTGCCATGAAATTTGAACCGTTTAAAGATAATTTCTCATTGCCCGAAGCCGAAGAAAAAATTCTGGAATTCTGGGACAGGGAAAGGATATTTGAAAAGACCACGGTGCTAATAAAAGACCGGCCGCATTTTGTTTTCTATGAGGGTCCGCCGACGGCCAACGGCCGTCCGGGCGCACATCATGTTGTTGCCCGCACGGTCAAGGATTTAATCTGTCGCTACAAGGTCATGCGGGGCTATCGAGTGGACCGCAAAGCCGGCTGGGATACCCACGGCCTGCCGGTGGAAATCGAGGTCGAAAAAGCCCTGCAACTGGATACTAAAAATAAAGTAATCGAATACGGTGTAGCCAAATTCAACCAGAAATGCCGGGAGTCGGTTTTTAAATATCTCGATGACTGGAATCAAATCACCCGCCGTATCGGCTACTGGCTGGACCTTGATGATGCCTACGTCACCCTGACCAACGACTATATCGAGACGGTCTGGTGGATTTTGAAAAATTTCTTTGACCGCGATTTAATTTACAAGGGCTATAAAACCATTCCTTACTGTCCGCGGTGCGGCACCGGTCTGTCCAGTCATGAGGTTGCCCAGGGCTACATGGAAGTCAGGGACCCCTCGGTTTTTATAAAAGTAAAAGCGGCCGATGACGATTTTTCCTACCTGGTCTGGACCACCACGCCCTGGACATTGCCTTCGAACGCCGCCCTGTGCATGAAACCCGACGCCACCTATGTCATGGTGGAGCATGAGGGGGAGAAGCTGGTACTGGCTGAGGCACTGATACCGAAAGTTTTCGGCGAAAATAAAGAAATCCGGTCGCGTTTCACGGGCAAGGATTTTCTGAAGCGGAAGTATGTCCCGATTTTCGATTTTTACAAGTCTTTCAACGACCGGGCGTTTTATGTCATCAATGCCGATTTCGTGACGATGGAAGACGGAACGGGGATAGTGCATATCGCTCCCGGGTTCGGCGCCGACGACTACGAGGTCGGGTCGCAGTACGGCCTTCCGGTTCTGCAGGCAATCGAGTCCAACGGCATTTTCAAGGAACTGGCCGGTCCGTATGCCGGGAAGTTCATCAAAGATGCCGACCCGGTAATTATCCGGGACCTGAAAACAACCGGCAAGCTGTTCAAAAAAGAATTGTACGAGCATAATTATCCTTTCTGCTGGCGTTGTGATACGCCGCTCATTTATATCACCCGGGAATCATGGTATATAAAAACCACCCGTTTCAAAGAGCAGTTGATAAGAAACAACAACTCGATAAACTGGTACCCGGACGAAATCCGCACCGGCCGGATGCTCAACTGGCTGGAGAACAACGTGGACTGGGCGCTTTCACGGGAACGATTCTGGGGTACGCCCCTGCCGGTCTGGATTTGCGACGACGGCAAATGCGGTCATAAAAAGGCAGTTGGCTCAGTCGAACAGCTTCGCCGGGAAGGACGTAATGTTCCTGAAAAGCTGGATTTGCACAAACCCTATATCGATGAAATAAAGCTGACCTGCGATAAATGCGGCTACACCATGACCCGCGTTCCGGAGTTAATCGATGTCTGGTTTGATTCGGGTTCGATGCCGTATGCTCAATGGCATTATCCGTTTGAAAATAAAGAAATGTTTGAGATAAAATACCCGGCTGAGTTTATTTCCGAAGCCGTGGACCAAACGCGCGGCTGGTTTTATTCACTTTTAGCCATATCAACCATGCTGTTCGACAAAGCACCCTTTAAAAATGTGCTGGTGCTGGAATTTGTCCTCGACAAAGAAGGCAAGAAGATGTCCAAGCATAAAGGGAATGTGATCGACCCGTTTACAATTGCCGATACCTACGGAGCCGATCCCCTGCGCTGGTATCTTCTGGCCATGGCCAATCCCTGGCTGCCTAAACGGTTCGATTTCGATGGTTTGACCGAGGTCATCCGCAAGTATTTCGATACTCTGCGCAATACCTATTCTTTCTTAGCTATTTATGCCAATATCGACCGCATTGTTGAGCGGGCGGGCAAGGAAAAAACAACAATCGAAGAGTTCTTAAAGAAAAAAGCCGGGTCCCCCGAACAGTTCGACCTCTGGATAATGTCCCGTTATCACAGCCTGTTAAAAGAAGTTACGAACTGTCTGGACAATTACGATATCACCCGGTCGGTGCGGGCGCTGCAGAATTTTGTCATCGAGGACCTGTCCAACTGGTACGTTCGTAATAACCGCCGCCGGTACTGGGCCAAGGAGGACGACCCGTCGAAAATGCGGGCTTATTATGTTCTCTATCATATACTTGAGGGGCTCTGCCGCATGAGCGCCCCGATAACGCCCTTTATATCGGAGCTTATCTGGCGGGAGTTGATGGGCCACGCCAACGGGTCGCTGAATATTCCGTTATCAGTGCACATGGCGGCTTACCCTCAATACGACGAAAACTTGATTGATTTGCCTCTCGAAGAAAAGATGGACCTTGCCCGGCGAATAGTATCGCTGGGGCGGGCCGCCCGTTCTCGAAAAAATCTTAAAGTCCGTCAGCCCCTGTCACAACTTCTGGTAAGTGTCCCCGGTCGCGACGGCTTAGATAAGCTGGCCGAATATACTGATATCATTAAAGACGAGCTCAATATAAAAGAAATCATCCCGGCACCGGAGCTGGACAGCTATGTTACCTATTCGTCGAAACTTAATTTTAAAAATGCCGGGCCTAAACTCGGAAACGCCGTTAAAGATGCCGCCGCCCGTATCAGCCGGTTTAGCCATGACGAAGTTAAACAGTTCGTTCTTACGAACGAATTTATCTTTGAAACTGGGGGAAAGAAATTTATCTTGACACCGGACGAAATTGAAGTTAACAAACAGGAAAAGGAAGGCTACGCCGTCGAAAATGACGGTCCGCTGACAGTGGCGCTGGTAACGGAACTCACGGTGGATTTAATCGATGAGGGGTTTGCCCGGGAGCTGGTCAACAAGATTCAGAATATGCGCAAGACAACGGGGCTCGAGGTAACCGACCATATAACCATCAGGATGCACGCCCCGGAAGCGGTAAAAAAGGCGGCGGAAAGATACAATGATTTTATTCGCAGTGAAACCCTGGCTCAACAGATTGAATTTCTGGAATCCGACACCTTCGACGGTAGCACCATGTGGAACATAAACGGAGAAAAAACTGCTCTTGCGGTGGCGAAAATATAAGTGGAGAACCACATGAAAAAAACCGACTTAAAAAAATTCGAGGCCCTGCTTTTGAAAAAAAAGGCAGAACTCCTCAAAGAAATGGGCATAATTCTCGACGCCCGTACCTCGAAACCCATCAAAGAAGCCCATGGCGACCTCTCCTCGCATTCCTATCATATGGCTGACCAGGGTACCGACAACATGGAGCAGGAAATGGCATTCATCTACGCATCCAAATCCGGCCGTCTGATTTATCATATTGATGAAGCTCTCCGGCGCATCGAAAAAGGGACTTACGGCAAATGTACCGTTTGCGGTAAAGCCATCAGCTCCGCCCGCCTTGAGGCTGTTCCCCACGCCCGTATGTGCATCGAGTGTAAATCGGCTGAAGAGGAAAAGAAAGCTGGCCGGTAACAAACTTAAAAGGCTTTTCTGGCCTGCTTTGGTTATTGTCGTGGTCGTCATTTTTGACCAAGTAACCAAAATATGGGCAGTCAAGACGCTGGCTGACAAAGGCTCGGTCGAGGTCTGGGGAAAATTCTTCATGTTGACCCTGGTCTATAATCAGGGCGGTGCTTTGGGGACCAGCATCGGCTCTTCGAATTTATACCTTATCATCTCCTTCCTGGTTTTACCCTTTCTTTTTTATTATCTTTATCAGAATTATAACAAACCTCTTCTGGCCTGGCCCATAACATTCATTGCCGCCGGAGCCATCGGCAATATCATCGACCGCATATACCTGGGAAAAGTAATCGACTTCATTGATATAGATTTTTTCGATTTCAATCTCTTTGGACTGGCTGTCGAACGCTGGTGGACCTTCAACGTCGCCGATGCCGCCATAAGTTGCGGCATAGTTTTTCTGATAATAGTAGGTTTCATTCCGGCCAGGTGGGTCAACCCCGCACAAATATCGGACAGCGAGAAAAACAATATTTAGACAAAATCCAACTTTTCAGGCTGAAATCATATTCATTTTCACCAATACCGTTATCGCCAATTCGTAAGTAGCATTATTTCAACTAAGCAGTTACCAGTCATTCAATTAAAGTCTTTTATTTATTTCTAAAACCGGACAAAATTCCGCTTTTAATTTTAACCTTTTTACTTATATTACTCGCCATGATAACTAAAAAAACCGAATACGCCATTACAGCTTTGTGGAAACTGGCAAGTAATACTCGTAATCTGACGATTTCCAAAGAAATTGCCCAGCGCCAGGCAATTCCGCCCAAATACCTTCCGCGAATCATAGTCACTCTCAGCCAGGCTGGTCTTCTAACTTCGACCCGGGGCTACGGCGGCAGCCTGAAACTCAAACAACCGGCGGAAGAGATTACCCTCCTGAGCGTTATCGAAGCCATGCAGGGAAAACCGCAACTATTCCAATGCCAGTCCGGGCATGCCGATTGTGTCAATCACCCGGACTGCCGGCTCAGGTCAATTTACAACCAAGCCCAAGATGCTCTGGAAAATGTCTTTAACACCACCAGGCTTTAAGATGTGAATTTTAAGTAAACCATAGAGGGAAAAATGATTGATAAACAAACCATAATGCAGGTCCTCAGTAAAATTAAAGACCCGGAGCTCAAACGTTCCTTTACCGAACTTGACATGGTAAAATTCGTTGACATAGAGGGCAACAACATACGTGTCGGCATTTCCCTGACAGGCGGTTGTCCTTTCAAGGAAAAAATAGCCGAGGAGATTACCAAAAAAGTCGGCGAACTGGAGGGAGTCGGGGCGGTCAAAGTCGAATTTGACGAGATGAGCAAAGAGCAATTAGTAAAACTGAAAGAGAAACTTGGGGTAGGGCAACCCCGGCCTGATGATGCGGCGGCAATAGCTAAGATAGCCAAGCGCTTCATAGCCGTATCTTCGGGAAAGGGGGGCGTAGGGAAATCGACCATCACCGCCAACCTGGCTTCAGCCCTGGCGCGTCTGGGTTTTCAGGTCGGGGTACTTGACGCCGACGTTTACGGTTTTTCCATCCCCCGCATGCTGGGTGTGGACGGTGTACCCAAGGCGTTTGATGACAAGATTATACCCCTGCGCAAGGGCGACAACCTTCAAATAATCTCGATGGGCTTTTTTATCAGCGAGGATGAGCCGGTCATCTGGCGTGGTCCGCTTCTTCATAAAGCCATCAGCCAGTTTATCACCGACGTGATGTGGGAAAATCTTGACTTTTTACTCCTGGACCTTCCTCCCGGGACAGGGGATGTCACTATCACTATCGCCCAGGCAATTCCTTCCGCTGAGCTTCTGGTCGTTACCACTCCGCAGGCCACGGCAACCAATGTCGCCAGCCGGGTGGCAAAAATGGCTGATAAAACGAAACTTAACGTTATTGGTGTCATCGAAAACATGGCCTACTACGACAATAATGGACGCAAGGATTATATTTTCGGCAAGGACGGCGGTAAGAATCTGGCTGCGAAATTGAATGTTGCCTTTCTTGGCGAGATACCTTTAATAACATCGATAAGAGAAGGTGCGGATGCCGGCAAACCGGTTGCATCCGAAGGTACGGAACAGGAGATAAAATTGTTCGAGGGCATCGCTCAGGCAATAGTGGCGATGAATCGCCGTTAACCTTTTGCGGATAAAACCAGTTAAGAGTTTAAAAATATTAATTTCGTAAAGAATACAAGAGGGCTCTGAACCAGCCCTTTTTTTACGCCGGTATAACATCGTATAAAACATACACTTCAAAAATATATTAATTTTTTCATAGCCTTACTTGACGGCTTGTGCGCCTTACAATATTTATATACATGAAACCAATTGATACACAGAATGTTAATAACGTGTGGATAGTTTTGGGGTGTCTGGAAAACTTTTTATCCACCAACGCCTTATAACCACAAAAAAAATTAGAATTGTGTACAACTTGTGTACAAAAATGTGCTTAAATACCGGAGTTGTCCCTAATAAGAAATCTTCAAACAGCTTAGAAAATATCAAAATGTTGATATAAACTGAGTGGGGGAAAAAAACTTGTTAGAAAGAGTAAATAATTCAACACAATGGAACGACTGCCTCAGTTACATTGCGCGTCGTTTGAAACCGCAATCTTTCAATACCTGGTTAAAAGCAACCAGGGGGGAGCTTGCCGAAAACGGCGATTTCAAAATCGCCGTGCACAATCAGTTCGTTGCCGACTGGATTGATAATCACTTCAGAGATCTAATCGATGAAGCCTTCCTTGAAGTACTGGGAAAAAAGCATCAGGTTATTTATATCCTGAGCGGCAATTCCGACTGCGAGGAACAAACCATACTGGAATTCTCACAGGATAATATACCCTTGCCGCCGGCAGTAAGGAAACCGGATAACAGTAACCTTAATGAACGCTATTGTTTCGATACGCTGGTTGTGGGTGATTTCAATCAGTTTGCTTATGCCGCCTCGATGGCGGTTTCCGAAGCCCCGGGTATGACCAAATATAATCCGCTGTACATCTACGGCGGTACCGGCCTGGGAAAAACCCATATCATACAGGCAATCGGTCATCAGATTCTGGAACTTTTCCCTAACAAGCGAGTTATGTACGCTACCTCGGAAAAGTTTACCTCCGATTTCATCTCTGCCATCTCCGACCGTTCGATTTCCGATTTCACCAGAATCTATCGCGATGTCGATGCCTTAATTATCGATGATATTCAGTTTTTCACCGGAAAGGAGTCGACCCAGGAACAGTTTTTCCATACCTTTAACTCCCTGTACCATTCGGGAAAACAGATTGTCCTGTCATCCGACCGTCCTCCGAAGGAAATCAAGGGTCTCGAAGAACGTCTACTTTCACGCTTTTCATGGGGTCTGGTCACCGACCTTCAAGCCCCCGACCTTGAAAACCGCACTGCCATTCTATACAAGAAGCTGGCCTCGGAGGGCACCAGTCTTCCTGACAGTGTGGTGACTTACATAGCCGATAAGATATCGACCAACATTCGCGAGCTCGAGGGCGCTCTTATCCGCATTCTTGCCTATGCCTCGCTTAAAAAGGCGCCGGTCGACCTGGAAATGGCCAAAAAAGTTCTGGCTGACGCTATCTCCACTCACCGCAAGGAAGTAACAATCGAGAATATCCAGAAGAAAACTTCGGAACATTTCAACATCAACACGGAGATGATGAAAGCCAAAAAAAAGACTTCTAATATCGCCCTGGCCCGCCAGGTGGCGATGTACCTGTCGCGTTCTTTGACCAATAATTCCCTTAAAGTCATAGGCTCCACTTTTGGGGGTCGGGACCACTCGACGGTCATTCATGCCTGTGACCTGATTTCCAAGAAGATGGCTAGCGACCCTTCACTGAGGGAAAAAATCGACAAAATCACGGCTTCCTTGCTCTATTAACAGAATGTGGAAAAGACTGTCGAAAAGTATGGAAAATGATATTTTGACCTTGTTTTGTGGGCAATTTAATTGTAATGTTTACAGGTAAAATGGAAAGGGTGAATAAAAAAGAGTTTTTTTTAGCAGATAAGGTGTTGCTTTACATTTACAAAGGTATTAAATTCCAGACATTGAAAAGGGTTATCAACAAACTAACAGTGCCTATTATTATTGTAAGTTGTATATAAAAGAGATTAATAATAACGAATTATGTGGAAACTACTGGCGGGAGATAAATAAATGAAGTTCTCTTTATCAAAATCTAAATTCAGCAACTGTCTGCAGTCAATTCTTCAGGTCGTGCCTTCCAAGTCCACTTTACCGATACTTACCAATGTGATGATTGAAGCCCTTGACAATAAGCTGAAAATTTCAGCGACCGACCTGGACATATCCATTACCGTTAATATCGAATGCGGGGTGAACAAGAAAGGTTCGGCGGTATTGCCGGCTAAAATACTTTTTGAAATTATTCGTGAATTACCCGAGTCGGAAATAACGGTAGAGGCCACCAATTCCAGGGTGGAGATAAAGATACCCAACGGCTCCTACAAGATTGCATCGGTGTCGCCTGAAGATTTTCCCAAACTTCCCGCGGTTAATACTAAAAAGGAGATCAAGATCGGCGCTGATGACCTGGTAAAAATGATAAAGAAGACTACTTTTGCATGTTCTACGGATGAAACCAGGCCGGCTCTTAACGGTGTGCTGTGGCAGACCAAGGGTGACCGCATGCAGATGGTGGCCACCGATGGTCATCGCCTGGCGAAAATGTCGGTTGAAAATACCAAACTCAAGGGCATGAGCGAGGATATTATCATTCCGCCGAAGGTGCTGAATCTGGTACCGAGGTTCGTTGACGGCGGGGCAAAAGAGGTCGGCGTCATTTTCGGCGAGAATAATATAATCTTCAACCTTGAAGATACCATCCTGACCTCCCGCCTGATAGAAGGTCCCTATCCCAATTACGAGCAGGTTATTCCCACCGAAAACGACAAGAAGCTGATAGTTTCCCGTGAAGAACTGAGCGGGGCGGTGCGCCGGGTATCGATTCTTTCCAATACCCTGACTCACCAGGTAAAGTTTTCCATCCAGGGCGGCAAGCTGACTCTCTCCACCAGTAACGCTGATGTCGGCGGTGAGGGAAAGGAAGTCATCAGTTGCGATTTTCAGGGAGAAAACATCGAGATTGGTTACAACGCCAATTATGTTGTCGAGATACTTTCCAAGATGGACAACGACGAGGTTATCTTCGAGCTGTCGCAACCGATATCTGCGGGTGTGATTTACAGTTCGTCCATGCCGAAAGAGGATTTTCTCTGCCTGGTGATGCCCTTGAGGCTGGCTGAGTAAGAATTTGACGAGGCAAAGACTATATGTTAAGTGGCAGATGATAATATCTGCCTTTTTTATTTAACACTCCCGATGATAATCAGGAATATTGAGATTAACAACTTTCGCAATTTTGCCGGTTTGAAAGCGACCTTTGAACCGGGGGCGAATATTTTTTTCGGTGACAACGGCTCCGGCAAGACCAATTTTCTCGAAGCGCTGTTCGTGCTGTGCCTGGGCCGCTCACAGCTGGGTGCGGCTGACAATGTCCTTGTCAAACAGGACAGCGACTACTATCGCCTTGAGGGTGAGGTAGCGGCGGGAGACAACCGCCACCGGATTGCGGTCGCTTACCAGAAAGGCAGCCGTCGCCGGCTGGCCGTCGACGGCGTCACTGCCCGGCCGGCGGAGCTGTTCGAGCGTTTCTGCGCCGTGTCCACCGGTCCCGAGGACAGTGTAATCCTGTCGGGACCGCCGGGCGCCAGGCGGATGTTTCTTGATATGTACTTGTCGCAGTTATCGCCGCGCTACCTATCGGAACTGACTGATTATCACCGGGTTTTATCCCAGAAAAACGCTGCCCTTAAAAACGAGATAGACCCCGCACCGTTCGAACCGCTCCTAATAAGCCATGGTGCCCGGGTCATGGTACAAAGGGGGGAGTTTTTAAATGCCCTGAAGGAACTGTCCCGGCAATATCACGGCGAGATAGCCGGCGGTGAAAAATTCACCCTTAAATACGAACCTTCGGTTAGTCTATCCGATGAAAATAATACTGGCCCCGGTGAAATTGAACTTGCATTTCAGCGTACCCTCGACGAACATTATGAAAAAGAAGCCTACTTGAGAACCGCCATCGTGGGACCACACCGTGACGAGATATTTTTTGAAATCGCCGGCCTTCCCGCCCGTACATACGGTTCGCAGGGGCAATGGCGCACGGCAGCGATCGCCCTCAAGCTGGGTGTGTACCGTCTTTTAAAGGACAGGCGCGGCGGCGCGCCGCTTTTATTGCTGGACGAAATATTCGCGGAGCTGGACAGTAACCGCTGTGACCGTCTGATAGAGTTATTCGGGGAATTTTCACAATTGTTTCTTACCACGGCCACCGCACCACCGCCGCAACTTATAACTAACGGCTGTTGTTACAAAATCGTCAGGGGCACGGTAGAAAACGTAAGCTGATATGTCGGGTCTGGTTTTAAATAAAATATACAAAACCTTTAAGAGTCTTAAGGTTCTTGATAATATTTCCCTGGAACTGGGTGATGATGAACTGCTGGTTTTGCTGGGGCCATCGGGGTGCGGTAAATCAACCCTGCTCAGGATTATAGCCGGTCTTGAAACGGCCGACGACGGCGAAGTATTCATTGCCGACCGGCGGGTCGATAAGATGCGTCCCCGCGACCGCCGGGTCGCCCTCGTTTTTCAGAATTACTCGCTCTACCCTCACATGACGGTGGAAAAAAACCTGGCTTTTCCCCTGAAGGCGGCAGGGATGAACCGGGACGAAATAAAAAAGCGGATTACTTCGGTGGCCGCCATGCTGGGTCTTGATGAACGTTTGAACGACAAACCTTCGCAGCTCTCGGGCGGTCAGCGACAGCGGGTAGCGCTGGGGCGGGCTATCGTTAAGAAACCTTCGATATTCCTGCTCGATGAACCGCTGTCCAACCTCGACGCCGACCTTCGCGTACGCATGCGGCAGGAAATCGTCCGCCTTCAGAAAGAGCTCAAGGTGGCGATGGTGCATGTCACTCATGACCAGGAAGAAGCGCTGACGATGGGTGACCGGATTGCCCTTCTGCACGAAGGGAAAATTCAGCAGCTGGGTACTCCCGAAGAGCTTTATAAAAAACCGGCTAACCGTTTTGTAGCCGAGTTCGTGGGCCAGCCGAAAATAAATATTATCGAAACCATTCTGGATAGGGGGAAGCTTTTTCCGTTCGGTATAAGCTGGGCGGAAAACAGGCAGGTCACCGACGAAGGCCGCGGCGGGGTCTATATTTCGGGCGGGGAGCTGATTGGTTTGCGGCCCGAAGATATCGTGCCGGCCGGCGACGGTGAGTACGCCGCGACGGTGGCGTCATGCGAGTACATGGGCGACCATTATGTGGCCCATCTTCAGTTCAAACAGCAACTTTTGTGTGCGACCAACCTTAAAGCACCGCTGGAAAGCGGGCAGACAATCAGGTTTTCATTTCCTTTGAGTGCGTTATTGTTTTTTGATAGGGCTACGGGTTTAAGAATAAACTTGTAGTTCGGCAGGTCGATTGCGGACTGTCTAAAGTTTACAACCGTTTGACCTGCCGAGCATGTAAATCATGCACTAAAGAAAATGATTTCTACTCTCCACGCAGACAGTCGGCAGGGTTGGTCAGAGCGGCTTTGAGGGCCTGGTATAAAACTGCCAGCACCGCGATGACCAGAGCTGTCAGGGCTGAGAGAGCAAAGTAGTACCAGCTCAGTGAGGTTTGGAAAGCGAATGACGCCAGCCATTGTTTCATCGCCAGATATGCCGACGGCAGGGCTATTATCACCGCGATCGTTATATATTTCGTGAAATCCAGTGTGAACATGGTCGTGATCTGATTCACCGTGGCACCGAAAACCTTGCGGATGCCGATTTCCCTGGTACGTTTAACCACCGCCAGCGAAGCCAGTCCAAACAGTCCGATGCAGGTAATCATGATGGATATAAGAGAAGAATAGAGGACGATTTTGCGCCAGCGCTGGTCGGCCAGGTATTGCCGTGCCACCGTTTTATCGAGGAACTCATATATAAAGGGTACGCCGCCGCTTACCTGAAGCCATTTCTTCTCCAGGAGTGAAAGGCTTGCCGGGAGGTTGTCGGGTCGGATCCGTACGGCTATTTCCGAGAGGCCGCTCATGTCGTCATTTTGAGTCAGGTGAAGGATAAGCGGTTCAACCTTGCGGTGCAGGGGAAAGAAGTTGAAATCTTCGACGACACCGACAATGGTGGCATTACGAAAACCGCGGGGAAGTTTTTCTCCAACCGGATTAGCATAGCCCAGTTTTCGGGCCAGCGTCTGGTTGATGATGATGGCGCCGTTAATATCGGCCGGGTGATTTGCCATAAAATTACGACCATCGGCGAGGTTAATCTTCA
>JAQUSF010000010.1 GCA_028715215.1 Candidatus Zixiibacteriota bacterium | reverse complement strand
AAAAGATTCAAGTCCTTGTCGGAATAAACCAGTTTCTTGCCGTCCGGAGACCATGCGGGGTCATAGCGATGGCAGTAACCGTCGAAAGTCAACCGGGTATTTTCCTTGCCGTCGTGCGAAAGAAGATACAGTTCCTCTTCACCTGAGGCATCGGAGATGTAGGCGAGCCATTTCCCGTCGGGCGACCAGGCCGGTTGTCTTTCTTCGGCGCCGGAAGTATTCGTCAGGTTGCGGGTATTACCTTCTTTCGCCGGTACGGAAAACAGTTCGCCGCGGGATTGAAATATCACCCTCCTGGCATCAGGCGAAATATCGTAATCACTGATTTTATCAGAAACATTGACATATTCCGCTCGGGTGAGCGGCCGGTCATAGGTAAGAGAAACCTCTATTTTTTTTAGATTTTCCGAGGGCAGGTCAAGTACATAGATATAACCGCCGTTTTCAAAGACGATGGCGTCGGGACCAAGGCTCGGCCAGCGGACATCGTACTCGCTGAAAGTAGTCACCTGGCGGGTCTGGCCGGTATTAACATCATAGACATAAAGATTGAGTGTGCCGGTGCGGTCGGAATTAAAATAAATCCGGTCCTTATACCACATCGGCATATTATCCGTACCTTCCCAGTCGGTAATCTTCCTGGCTTCATAAGTATTGAGGTCAAACATCCAGACATCCTGCGACATACCGCCCTTATATCGTTTCCAGGTACGGAAATCACGAAAAATGGGACAATAAGCTACTTTTGAAACATCGGGTGATAAACTGGTAAAGCCGGCTGTTTTCATCAGTAACGGTTGCGGCAGACCGCCGTCGATATCGACCAGATAAATCCGGCCTTCCCACCAGTCGCTCATTTCCCGTCGGGAACGATACATCACCTTTTTCCCGTCGGGATACCAGCCCATCACGATATTTTCAGGGCCGAAGCGTTCGCTGGTTTCCTGGATACCCGGATGATATGTAAGCCGCCGCGGCTCGCCGCCGTCAACACTGACGACATACACGGAAAAATCACCATCGTACTGCCCGGTGAAAGCCACCCACCGGCCGTCGGGTGAAAATTTCGGAAACAATTCCAGCCCCTCGTGGCTGGTCAGGCGCACCGCCTGCCCCCCGCTCCGGGGAGAAATATAAATATCTCCGGCATACACAAAAGCTATTTTATCCCTGTGGATATCCGGAAAACGCAGAAGGCGTGCCCCTTCACCGAATATCGAACCGCTAAATATAATCAACATCAGGAAAAACAAGACCGGGCTTTTTTTCGTCATACAACCTCCTGTCGGTTATTTTTTTTTACAGTAGAGAGATAAAATGTTTTTTCCCCTGCCAAGTCAAATGAAATTATTCTCCTTTTCTCTTTTAAAGTTATATGAACTTTTATATTATTTACATAAAGTTGTTTGTACTTGTTCTACGAGGATAGTTATTGTCGCCTGTTATTTTTGAACCGATAGGTCTGATTCACACCCCGTTCAAAGACCCCCGCAAAGCGCCTATCCAGCCCCGCTATGCCGAGGGGGCGACCGGCACCGTCGAGGTTTTTGCACAATACGAAGAAGGCCTGGCCGACCTGGCCGGCTTCTCTCATATTATTTTGCTCTACCATTTGCATCTTTCGAACGGTTACAGCCTGAAAGTTGTTCCTTATCTTGATGATACCCCGCGCGGTTTGTTCGCCACCCGGGCGCCGCACCGGCCGAATCCCCTCGGTCTATCGGTGGTCCGCCTGGATAAGATTGAAAAAAATATCCTTTATGTGACCGAAGTTGACATGGTTGACGGCTCGCCGCTACTGGATATAAAACCTTATGTCCCCGAATTTGAGAAAGAAGACGCGGTAAAAATCGGCTGGCTCCAGAGCAAAATCCGCAAAGAACGAAAGGCCGATTAAATTGTTAGGCGGCTATCAGTTGATTATTATTTTTGTTTAATGTTGCCTTGAAAATCATAAAAAATATATATTTAGCCGGTATGGATGAACAATATATAGGCAACTACAAAATCCTTAAGAAGATTGGTGCCGGGGGCATGGCCAAGGTTTATCTGGCGGTTCACAAGGATGTCCCCAATCTCCGGGTGGTCCTCAAAGTATTAAGCGATTCCCGGCTGGCTGACCGCTTTAAACAGGAAGCCGACAAGCTGGCTCTCCTGGACGGCAACCCGCATATCTGTCAGATCAAGCATTTCTTCAATCACGGGGATGATTTTGTCATTGCCATGGAATATATCGAAGGCGCTACTCTTGATGATATCATCAAGAGTAAATCCCGCTTACCGGTGGACGAATCGGTAAAAATAGTCTGTGACATTTTAAATATCCTTGGCTTCGCTCATCAAAAAGGTATCTATCACCGGGACATTAAACCGGGCAATATCATGATTGACCGCAACAGTCATGTAAAGGTGATAGATTTCGGTATTGCCAAAGCCGAAAGCGACCCCAACCTGACTCTGGCCGGGACCGCCTGTGGAACACCGGCCTACATGGCCCCCGAACAATTTACCCCTTCCGAAAAGGTCGATTATTCCCTGGTGGATATTTATGCCGTGGGCACCACCCTTTATTACATGCTGACCGGCGAACTGCCTTTTAAGGGTGACAATGAATTCGCTCTGCGGGACGCCAAGCTATTCAATCAACCCGAAAAACCGAGCAAATTCAACCGGGATATACCCAGGACGCTGGATGAAATTATCCTAAAAGCCCTGGAGAAAAACGCCGGCGACCGCTATAGCTCCTGTCAGGAAATGCAACGGGCTTTGAAACCTTTCCAGAAAGATATCGGAAAGCTGTCGGTAACATCCGAAGTCGTCGCCAAAGACACCCGTCCGATCTCCACTCCCTCACGTAAAAGAGGCTTACCGCTATCTATTGCCGGTGTCGTTGCGGTCATAATAATCGGGGCTATAGCTTATAAAATATTTTTTACAAAAAAAACCGAGAGTAAAATTCCAGTCATTCCGGTGCCCGCCGAACTGACACCGCCGGAACTTCTGTCACCGGCCGATAACAGTATAATCGATAATCCCCTGCCGATATTTACCTGGAAACCGCCTGATACCACCGGTTTTGTTTACAATCTGGAATACGCTCAGGATTCGTTATTCGGCAATCCCCGGGTCGCCACCTACTTGACTTCCCCTGAATATACTCCTCTGGAACCGCTGGCTCCGGGCAGATATTTCTGGCATGTACAGTCTGAAGATGAAAAAGGCAACCAGAGTAAGTTTTCCAGCTACCGCACCTTCACCATAGAAACCGCCGGGGTTGCTATTCCCGAAGGTTATCTGGAAATAACAATCCAACCCGCCGGTGATATTTACGTTGATAATCAACTCCGCGGTAAAAACAAAACCAGGCTGGAGCTTGCTCTGGAAACGGGGCGGCACAAAATCAGAGTGGTTAACGGGAACAGTGTCGAAAAATCTTTCGAGCGGGAAGTGGTTATTGCGGAAAACACCCGCCGGACAGAGAGCTTCAAATTCAGCTCAATCCGGCCGGAACCGGAACCGATAGTTGTCAGAGTAAGAATCGGGTCACGGCCTTTAAACGGGGCAACGGTTTATATTGACGGCGAGCGTCAGGCTCTTAAAACCCCCAACACTTATGAACTTACCCCCGGTAAGCATATCATCAGGGGGGTTTTAACCACCGAAGACGGCCGGACTCTTGATAAAACCGACACTCTGGTGGTAATTGAAAACCAGACCGACAAACATTTTATTGAATTCACGAATTAATTCTTTTCTTTATAGCTCAAAAATTGTTTAATATTTAAAGAAGCAGATGATTATCAATATAATAGCCTGAAAGGAAAAAATCATGAAACAGCACCAGTCCTCGGCGGGATTCATATGTTTCCTTCTCCCGCTTATGTTTTTATTCCTGGCGGGATTTACCACAACCTTCGCCCAGGAACAAACCAGTGTTTCCACCAAGCTTGAAAAAGCCATCCAGTATTATAATGAACTCGATTTTGAAAAAGGTCTGTCTTTGACGAAGGAATTGCTCCAGAAGGAAGGTCTGAACGACCAGGATAGTATCGCTATTTATTCCGTGATGAGTATGCTGACTTATGCCATGGGTACCGATTATCTGCGCCAGGCTTTTCAGTATCTCGACAAAATCGCCCAAATCGGCCCGTGCAAAGTGCCCCTGCCGTATCATTTCTGGCCCCAGCAACTTCGCGACCAGTGGTATGACCTGGCTCATGCCCAAAATGCTCTGATGTGTACGGCGGAAACCTCGCCGGAAATTCAAACTGTTGCCATCATGGAATTTGACAATTATTCGGTCGGAAAATACCAGGAGGAACTGGGCTTTATCACCAAGGGTCTGGCGGATTTTTTTGAATCCGATTTCGCCAAAATAAGTTCTCTCCGGGTCGTGGAACGCGATAAGATTGACTTTATCCTCAAGGAAATTGAAATGGCTAAAGAAGGCAAGGTTGACGCTTCCACCGCGGTTAAAGTCGGTAAAATCCTGGGCGCCCAGCTGATGGTTTTCGGGAGTATTGTCCAAATCGATAAAAACAACACGAAAATGCTCTGTAAAGTCGTCAAGGTGGAAACCTCGGAAATCCTGACCTCGGTCGAAAGAGAAGGGAAACCGGATTATTTCGCCATGGAAAAAGAACTGGTGATGGAGCTGGCCGAGAAGCTTAACCTGGCTTTGAATGACAACACCAAAAAGCTGATCCAGGAAAGCGGAACGGCCTCGACCGATGCGGCTACCTTATATGCCAAGGGCCTGTATTACATGGACCAGTACGACTATAAAAAGGCTTATGAATTCTTCAGGATGGCCTATGATATGGATAACACTTTCACCGAAGCTAAAAAGAAAATGGATATTTATCACCCCCTGGCCGCCTGATTATCTGACGGCTGCATGAATATATAGTTGAGGAAATTTTATGTTAAGGACAATAATTGTGGTTGTTCTGCTTTTACTGACTATCGGCTGTTCTCAGAGTCTCTATATGCAGGGGCGGCGGCTTGCCGACGAGGGTGAATACGACCGGGCTATCAAAGCTTTCTATGATGACATCAAGCTCAATCCCGCCAGCGCCGAAACCTGGCGGGAACTGGGGGTGGCCTTTTACAAAAAAGGTGACCTGGACAAAGCCGAAGAAGCCCTGAAACAGGCTAATAACATCGCCCCTGATGCCCGCACCAACCTGTATATCGGCCTGGTCTATGAAAAGCAGGAGAATTTTGACAGGGCTATCGAAGCCTACCGAACATCGCTCAGTTACAAACCCGGCGGTAAAACCAGGCAGATGATCGAACAGCACCTGGGCGGTTTGATTGCCTTAAAGGTCGAACGGGAAGTAACCACTGCGATTCAAAACGAGGAAAAAATCGATGTTGCGTCCATTCCGGATAATACTCTGGCCGTAGTTGATTTCAATGACGAACACCTGCCGCCGGAAATGGCGCCGATAAGCAAGGGTTTGGCGGAATTCACGGCTTTGGACCTGGCCAAGATTCAATCGCTTAAAGTTGTCGACCGCCTTAAAATCGACCTTATCCAAAAAGAGTTGCAACTGGGTTCCTCGGCATACGCCGACCCCAAATTCGCCCCCCGTATCGGCAAACTTCTGGGCAGTAATAACATTGTCACCGGCACCGTGGTCGGTATCGGCGACGATATGATTCGACTCGACGGCGCGGTGGTCAATACCCGTGACAGCTCCTCAAACCTGACCGACCCGACCGAGGGCAGGCTGAACAATTTCTTTAAAATTCAGAAGGATTTCGTTTTCAATATCATTAAGAAGATGGGCATAACGCTTACCCAGGAAGAACGTGACGCTATCGAAGAGGTGCCGACCGAATCCTACCTGGCTTTTATGGCGTATTGCCGGGGTCTGGATTACCGCAGCCGGGGGATGATGCAAGAAGCCTCCCGGAATTTCCAGCAGGCGGCCGGTGCCGACAAGAATTTCGGGGACGCTCAAAAACAGCTCCAGCAAATAGTATTCGCCCCGGCGATGAGTCCCGGAGGGCATTCGTTCCAGCAATTTGAAACCTCGGTGACTGCGGCCACCGACCAGTTGCAGACAACGACCGGTATCGACCAATTCCAGGCGATGACCCTGCTGAATTCCGGTTTCATCTCCGACCCGGCTATATTTGAGCGCTTCGGCAATACTCCCATCATACCGCCTCAAACCGGGGTAACCGTGAACCTCAGAATCATAGGGGATCTCGATGGCATACGTTAAAAAAATATCAGCCCTGCTGGTGGCGGCGGTAATTACCGGCGGCGCCCTGACATCCTATGGCCAGATTATTTACAACCAGCCGATGTCAGGCGATGCGCAGATGATTTATACCTGCTGGAAAATGGAAACCGATACCGTTTCGACCACCCTGAGCCAGTTCACCATTCCCGTCAACGGCTTTTTCCCGCTGGGAGACAATTTCGAGGCCCGGTTTTACCTTGCCAATGCCGCTAATAAATTTGAATACGAAGATTATGATTTCACGCTCAACGGCCTGAGCGACATGCGGCTTCAGTTCAACCGCTCGCTGGCCGAAGACCGCCTGTTAATCAGCACCGGCATCAATTTACCCACCGGTAAAAAGAAACTTAATCTGACCGAGGAATGGCTGGTTCTGGAATTTCTGTCGCAAAACTATCTTAATTTCCCGGTCCGCCGCCTGGGCGAGGGCCTGGGGTTGAACTTTCTTTTCGGCGGCGCCACCATAGCGGGTATTTTCCGCCTGGGCGGTTCGATTGAATACCAGTATAATGGTACTTATGAACCATACGAAATCGGCGGTGATTACAAGCCCGGCAATCATATCGCTCTGAACGTCGGCGCCGACACCCGGCGAGACAAAATGACTTACAGCGCCGGGATAATTTTCACCACTTACACCGACGACAAGCTCGAAGACGAAAAAGTATTTCGACAGAGCAACCAGGTGGATTTGCGTTTGAGCGGTACATTTGACGAAGATAAATACAGCCTTGGCGCCGCCATGCGCTATCTCATCCGCGACCGTAACAAGCGTTACAGCGATGACGGTAAAACACTGGAACAGCTTAAAGCTTACGGTAACGAATTCCTTTTTAACGGCCGTTTCACTTATCACCCTGACAAGAAATGGTTCGTCGCCCCGCTTGCGGAAATTCATCTGGTAGCGGCCAATGAATATGATTTCGGCAGTTCCAATGTATTCGGTTTCGGCGCCGATATCGGCCGGCATATCAACCCGGACGTAAATATCGGCCTCGGTATGAAATATTACACCGGCAGCGCCGATGGCGGCAATATTGATATATCCGGTTATCAGCTCTCGGCAATTCTGAGCGCGGCATTTTAGAAAGGGTGAGACATGAAAAAGAAATTAATTTTAACAAGCATGCTTGCCGTCCTGCTGATGGTTATCTGGTTAGCCGGATGCTCGGAAAAAATCGTCAATGAAAACGGCGGCCCGGTCAATGTCGCCATTAAAACCGACTTCCCGACCAGCACCGGCGCCCAGGCTATCGAAATCTTCACCCTGACGGTTGAAGCCGAGGATATCCCCGTCCCGATTACCGCCACCCTTACTTTTCAGGACGGTTACCTGACGGGCACTATCGAAGTCCCGGCCGGGCGGAAAAGGAAATTTACATTGGAAGCCATGGACCACAATCTGACAGTTTTATACCGCGGCAGCCAGGTACTTGACATCTATCCCCTGACTACTGAAATCACCACTATCAATATTGCCCTGACCCCGGTGGTTCCCATGATAAAAATAACGCCTCATTTTCGACAATTATCCATGGGCACGGTGTTCTCTTTCGACGTGGAAATCTTTAATCTCCCGAACCTCTACAGCATTTCCTACGAATTTACGCATTACAGCTCTGTGGCCACACTGGATTCGGTTGGTCGGGGGAAAACGCTCAGTTCTCAGGCAAGCTTTACCTCCAATATATACCAGGAATCAACCGGCCAGCGTTCTATCGTTACCGCCAGCATGGGCGACCAGCTGACCCCGCTGGTGAACAGCCGGGGTTATGCCAACCTGGGAACCTTTTATTTCGACTCCTATGCCACGAATAAAAATCAGAACAGTATTGAGGACATCCCGCTGTATTTATACCTTAACTCCCTGTGGTACATTCACGACGGCACACTTGATACCTTACCCCGGGAAAATGTTTACATCGACCTCTCGGCGGTAAAGCTGCTTCGAAAAACCTGGGAATTATCCTACGGCTCCTCGGTTGATGAACGCGGTTATGACATCGTTCAAACCCCTGACGGCGGTTATGCCGCAGTGGGATATGTTTCAAGCGCGGTCTCGGCTAATACCGATATTTACCTTCTGAAAATCGATTCCCTGGGTGATTCTCTCTGGAGTAAAACATACGGCGGCGCCAGCTATGACGAGGGTTATGCCCTTATAAATACTCAGGACGGCGGCCTGGTCATAACCGGGTATAGCTATCGAAGCAACGGTGTTAAAAATTCCAACGATGTCGCTCTTATTAAAACTGACGCCAACGGTAATCAGACATGGGCTTCTTATTTCGGCGATACTCTGAACGAAATGGGACTTGACGTCAAACAGACTTCAGACGGCGGTTTCATTATCGCCGGCAACAAGGAAAATTACATTTACCTGGTCAAAACCAATGCTCAGGGCAACCTGACCTGGGAACACCCATACAAAGATACTTTTGCTTTGTACAGTGGTTTCAACGCCTATTCGGTGGTACAGGCTTCCGACGGCGGTTACCTGGTCGCTGGAAGGGTTTATTATCCCAACGAATCATCCGATGCCTACCTGATGAAAGTCGGCGCCTCGGGTAATTTCATCTGGGAGAGATTTTTCGACGGCGGTTATTATAATGAAGAGTTCCGCAGTATCGCCAAGACATCGGACGGTAACTATATCCTGACCGGAACCCTGAATGAAAATATTTACCTGGCCAAGGTAAATGCCTCCGGCACGGTAATCTGGGACAACGAATTCGGCGATATCAACTTCAACGAACAGAGTTATTCCGCCGTTCAAACCCCCGACGGCGGTTTTCTTATCACCGGTACCTGCTATGACAACCTGTATGATAAAGGTTATGAACTTTATCTGATTAAGACCGACCCCTCCGGAAATACCCTCTGGGATTACAATTTCGGCGGCTATGATTATGACTACGGCTATTCCGGGATAGTGACTTCAGACGGCGGTTATATCGCCTGCGGGCTGATGTACGATTATTACCTCGGGAATAACCTGTTTATTGTCAAGACCGACCGCAGTGGCTTAACCCATATCGAAGTTCCCACCAAATAGGCCGGTTAACGCGGGTTGAGATTCTGCGAAAAAAAACAAAGGGCAATAATCTGAAATTATTGCCCTTTATTCTTAGTCCTATTATAAGGTACTTTTAAGTATTTTTACTTACTTTCCAGAATAATACTCTCGGCAACTTTCGCTACATAGACCCCATCAGGATTTATGGCACCCTGTTTACCTTTAATAAACAAACCGAAAATGAACATATAAGACAGGGTTTTCCGGCCTTTTCCGGCATTTTCGATTTCTCCTTCCAGTTTCACCCGGCTATCATCAGGAGAGCGATAATCACCTTTGGTTTGCAAATCCACAAAGGCAACCTTGATATAGCCCGGCTTGCCGCCTTTGGCGGCTTTTTTAACTTCAACTACTTTGGCTGTCCCCTGGGCGCCTTCTTCGATAATAGTTTTATTGCCTACCTGAACCGGCTCGGCCAGGGTTATTAATAGAGGTACATCCTTGGCCAGCTCGCCCGAACTTATTTTCATTCCGGGGACAAACTTCACTTTAACTTCCATGCCCTTGGGAATCTGGATAGTAGCAGCCTGAACCGCAACGGAAAGCAAAAAAGTAAACAGGCAAACCAGGACCGCCGGTCCGATATTTTTTTTCATTATCCTTAAAACCATCATTTTCTCCTATCTATAATCCCTTATAATTATTTTTTTTATTTTTCCAATTTTGGCAACTGCTCGATAAGGCTGCCGGGTAGAAATTTCACCACGGCTTTTTTGCCCAGGCTTTCAAACATAATCCCGTTTTCCATCTCGAAAAGGGAATACTTGCTGTCGAGAATCTTCATATCATCCGCCCGGACACCCCATGACTCCTCATTACCGCCGATATGCGGTTTATGGAAAACGATATGAATGACATCCCCGACTTTCCATTGCAGGCTGTATTCACTGCCGGGAAATATTTGGTCATTACCTTCCGGCCAGGTCGGTTTGGCGCCCCGGGCGGTCACCTCGATATGCATGTGACCGTCATCGGGAACGCTTTCCACCTTATAACGAAAAGTTCGTTTATTATTCCATTTTTCAGCCACGTTAATATAATTACTGACCATCTGGTAATCCTGCTTGTTTTCCCTGGGGTCGAGGTTCATTCTGATATCCTGAAGTTCCTTGACCGCTTTATCCAGACGGTAAGCCGGGGAAAGATTATTGTTCACCTCGTCGATTTTATCGCCCAGGCCGACCGCGACTTTTTTGGACACGACCTGTTTTACTTCCTTGACCTTCTGGTCGAGTAAAGCCTCGGCCAGTTTGACTTCCTCCGAATTGAAATCATTGCCGAACCGTTCCCGGTCCAGATTCAGCTTGTCCTCAATGGTCTGCCAGAGAGTGGTATCGTTTGGTTTTTCGATAACTTTGATGAATAAGTCCCAGGACTCCAGCACCCGGGCGCTGCGGGTATAGAGGATGGACTGCTCATTGCCCGTATGGAAACTTTTGATGGCATCACGCAACTCCTCATGCTTTTGTGTCAGGATGGCGATGGAATCAACCGGGTTGAGCTTGGGCCACAGATTTTTATTTTTAACCGTCAGGGTGAATTCGGAAATGTAGCTGTTAAGCTGTTTAATTGCTTCCTGCTGATTGTACCGTCCGTAACCTTCGGCGATACGCTGGGCCGGGGTTCGAAAATCGGTGAAAAGCCACCTGACCAGTTTAGAGCGCTGGTAATCGTTATAAGAATCGATAATCCGGTTGCGTTCCTTGTCGGTGGTGTTAAAAATCCGGCCGTTGTACGGCTCCAGTATCTCCTTTTCCGTAGTAACAGGGCGGTCGTACAAAAAACTGAAATGATATATAAACGGCAGTGAATACATAACAATCCAGATGATGCTGAGCAGGGTAACATATTTGGCCAAAGTGCGAAATTTCGAGATTCTCCGGTTTCGCAGAATGGAATTCAACAGCCAGTAAAAGGGTTCCTTGACGCCGATGGGTTTCATCTTGGCGGGGGGGGCGTAAACCGACCGACCCACTTCGCTGCCGATTTTTTCCGGGGTTTCGCCGGTCGCGGAAATGAAAAATACCTGGAAATCCAGCGTCCGGGTCAACACCACGCGCAGAAAATCTTTAAGCCGGACCAGAACATTCCGGACCGAACCGGCCCAGGCGGAATTGGACGCTATCCGGCCGCTGGAAAGAACCCGCTCCAAAAACAATTCAAAATTTTCCGAGACCAGATACTCGTCTTCGGGACTTATCAAAGTAACCTGCTGCTCGCCGGAAAAACCCGGCAGGATATCGGACTTGGTGATTACCAGCGCCACCGGAATCGGCAGGCGGCTCTGCAGTGAGGAAAGACTTTCCAGCATATTGACGAACGACGCGACATGCGCCTGGCTTTCCAGTTCGGCTTTCATCAGCTTGGGGTCGTAGAAAAAAAGAATACCGTGGCAACCGGCCATAAAATCCAGTACCCGCTCCGGAAGCTCCCCCGTCTCATTTATCGAAACCGCCTTGCCTTCGTAATCATAAGTCACCACCGAGACACTTTTATTCAGGTCAATAATGGCTTTAAAAAACAGGAGCCTGTCGCGGGTGGTCGGGTCGGGGAATTTTTTCTCGCCTCTTAAATCGACTACCGTACCGGCATCGCTTGAAGTCCCCAGGCCCCAGATGGAGCGGTAATTATTCAGAAACTCCCCGGCGGTGGCATTATCGGTGACCGAAATCTGCAGGTTTTTGGATATTTTACATTCTTCGTTTAAAACCGTAAAATAAATGGTCTTGCCCGAATTAGCATGGCCGAACACGCCGATGCGGATACCCGACGGCCAGCTTTTACCCGGGGCGGGACCCTTCTTGCCCTTATGTTTGCCGGCGGCTTTGGAACCTTTTTTGAATATCTTCAAAATACTTGACAGCTGCATATCATTTCTCACTACCCGGTTTTAATTCGGGCTCAGCGAACCGCTCCCTGCTGTACCTCGACAGCATGTTTCTGAAACTTTTCCAGTTGTCGGTTATAATATTTACTCCATTGCGATGGCACATAAAAAGCCAGGAAAATAAACACCACTATAATAATACCATAAAACAGATAGGCGGCGCGTCTCTGGGTCATGACCAGCCGGAAATACCGGAAACTGGTAAAAGTACCTTTGATTTTACCCCCGATTTCCGCCAGGGCGCTTTTCATTTTTGTCCAGAAACTGGTTTTGCTCAGATACTTCCACTCGGTCAGGTATTTTTCAAAAAGCTTGTTTTTCCGCCCCAGTTTATTAAAGACATCAATCCGCTGCAGGTGAAATTCAAGGCTGGCACGGTCGCCCAGCAAGCCGTCTCCCAGAGCCATCCGGCGCTGCATCAACTCCAGGAATTTGTGCGGGTCGCTCAGCCCGGCAAAAGCTTCCGGACTCAAATTGGGGTCCACCGGCCGACAGAATTTGTTGATATAGCGGGCTATCTCCCGTAAAATAAAATTATGCAGGCGGTAATTATTATTAAGTGCACCGTCCCGGAACAACAGCGGTATCAGATGTTCTTCGAAAAAAGTTATATCCCGCTTGCTGGGGCGTAAATCCCGGCAGTATAAATAAGCCTTGTTGGACTGGCCGTCGGTATCGGCTTCCGATTCAAAATATGTTATCAGAACCTGGATAACCAGCTGACGAAGGTCGGACGACGTCAGGGGCATTTTCTTTATCCGTTCCAGAAAATACCGGTCAACATCAAGAGCATCGTCGCGCTGCTGGCGCAGGGTCTTAAAAACCGTATAGATTCCGTTATAGGTCTGTAAAAAGGCTTCGGTGTCAAACTCCGGGTACCGGCTTTCGAAGGTATCCAGGTATTTGAAGAGGTCTTCTATGTAAGCTTTAATATCCACGCTGACCGATTCTTTTTTATAAGGCGTAAATCAATAAATCCATTTTTCCCAGGTTTCCGAATTTTCCGGGATTGGAAGCGCCCCGGAAAATAAGCGTCACCTGGCGTACCGAGGATGATTTCAGCATATCCCGCGGATGCAGGGCTACTTTGTTACCGAAAGCCACCGTATCGACATCGACCGGGTCCGTCTCGCCCAGTCCGCGGGCGTCGTTAAGACCCAGCCGGACCTGCATACTGCGCCATTCGCCGTCGCTGAATAAACCCTTGGAAATCAAAATGACATTATCCTGCATCGGCCGCGGAGCCGCAACATTTATCAATAAATAACTGAGCTCGCCCACCTGCTCAAGTTTACTGCTGGTATAAGCGACATTATGATAAGTCCGCCCGGAATAAGTGAGTGTTTCCGTAGCAACCGCCTGTTCACCCAGTTCCTCCCGCTTTGTTTGAGCCAGGAAACTCATCACGTTTTTGATGTTCATCAGGATATCCGAAATCATTTTTATCTGGGTGCCGATATCCCGATGGTTGTACTCGGTCATGATGAAACCATCCACCGCCGCTAAAAACTGGCCGACATCGATTTTCAATTCCCTGGTAAACAGTTTTTCGTTGAGATAGTCTTTTAACCCGGGCTGAAGATTTAAAAGGGTCGAAAAAACCCGGAAAAGACGTTTAAAGGTGATATTCATCGTCAGGGGATGACCGGCATTGGCGCCGATCACAAAACTGTCCAGAGTCGAAGCCAGATGATTGATAAACAGGAAAACCGTCTCTCTTACGGCCATCTGCAGAGTGGTGCTCTGACCTTTCATGGCGCCGGAAGCGGAAATGGCGCTGAAAGCGCGGGTGGACAGCGACAACAGGCTTTCGAGGTGATTGCGAAGTTCCGTGGTCTTGACCGCCAGCCGATCATCAGCCGTCAGCGTCAGGCAGGGCGGGTAATAATGCGGCGAATGACTGACTTCATTTCCGCTAATCAGAAGTTCGGCAATCTGGAGAAACTGACCATCGGGAAGATTGGGCATCTGCCCCGGAAACACGATATAATTATTAGCCAGATAAGGCATGCGGGGTACATCCTCGCCCGGGTCCGGCTCCCCGGTCGGTTTTTTATGACGAGTATCAATGCCGATATAAACCGGAACTACCACTTCGCTTATCTCACATTCCCCGCGGATAACGTCACTGCCGGAATTATCAATATTTATAAAGTGTCCGTCGGGGGTAACCGCCTGACACCGGACGACTTCCACGCGCAGACGACTGCCGCTGACCGACAGGTTCAAACTCAGGGGCGGTTTGCCGGAATAGGCTTTACGAACCAGACCGAACCGGTCGCCGGGATGAAAAGCATACCAGCGAATTAAATCTTCGAAATACTTTTCCTGGTCTTTCAGATGCCGCTGTGTTATCAGCATGCCGTCCTGCCAGTTGACCGAATATAAGCTTAAATCGCTCATTATTTTGCCTCAATAAATAATCTATGTAAGTTATGCCTGTTCTTTTTTATTGTCAAGACTATTGCGTATGGTTCCTGTATTTAAAAAAACAAACCTCTTTCACAACTACAATACGGTGGAATACCCCAGCCGGCTTCGATTATCTTTTGAGCCCAGACAGACCGCCTTGGTTTTTACCCGGAAACATATCCGGTAATCCAGATGACTGGGCATGCAGGTCTGCAAAAACCATTCCAGCTTCTTACGGCGCAATTTGCCGGGCAGATATTCGGTAATTTCATCGGGTTCCATATCACCCATAATCACCTGGTAAGAAGAATCACATTCCGTAAAGGTATTGCCCAGCACCATTTCCCGGCCCAGACGTCCCGCCCGCGACCCGAGACGATACTGCAAATGAGTCGGTATTTCATAAGTGGTGCTGACGTTTTCAATAATCTTAAAGGGATGTTTAAACAGCGCCGCCAGAATTCCGGTCACGCGGGTGGGATTGCCGGACCAGTGGTTAAAATCAGGCAGAATATTAGCCCAGGTAATCAATTCTTCAAAATCAACGCGGTCATCGTTAAGAGCGAATTGGAACAACCCGATATACCGGCTTAAATACTCCCGGTCAAGAATGCCCAGATTATATTTCAAGACCTGGTTATGAGCCCGGGCCAAATGGCGGATAACGGCGGCATCAAAGGGTGCCATGAGGATACGGGCGTTATATTCCCACTCCCCGCCGGTGATGCGTTTACCACCCAGACCATAAAAGAACTGGTAGGGCATATAATCAACGGGGCTGGAATAACCGACATGAAGCGTAATTTTGGTTTTTCTGTCGAGGGGACTGCCCGGCGCCGGTGATTGCTTGATTATTTCACCTTTGTAATTTTCATATTCACCCACCGCCAGGATATTAAGACGATTTATATCCACCCCCATTTTCATCAGGATAATTAAAGCCGTAGTGAAGTGCAGAGGATACCGGCGGTGACAGAAATCGGGCATCCGGTTATCGCCGTAATATATCATCCTTTGATAATCTCCACGCTATAATGAGTGTTAACCGCCGAGCGGGCTTTCAAAAACTGAGCCAGTCGTTGACGAAGGAGCGTGATTTCATCATCGGAATAGAAATCACGGTCGTTCACCCCGACCCGGACAACAATACAGCGTCTGACTCCGTAAGACGAACGTTCCACCCCATTCGAACAGGCGATATTTTTTATCCGGGGGTCGAAAGTCATGCCCCACTGGGCGATTTCATTGAAATTGATGGACCGGTCGCGGTTACGAAGGCGGGCGGACACCTCGGTCAGGACCTGTTCGACGGTTTTGGCCGGAATAGCCCCGCGTGTCGGGATAATATTGACCGATGAAGTAATACCCGGGTGATTTTCATACAGCTCCGTAATCCGCCCGGCCTCAATGCCGTTGGCATCGGTCCCGGCCGTTACGGAATAATTGATCGTGATCGAATCGGGGGGTAAATCGATGGTCGAAGAAAAGTCAAACCAGAGCACCAGCCGCTGGTCGCGTTCTTCGGGGGAATAAAACCTTTTTAAGCCGCCGGTTGCCGCGGCATGGCGCGGTTGATACTCACGCCCGCTGGAATCGACGACACTCACGATTTCCAGAATATTATTGATATTTTCCGGAAGTTCCACCTCGACCAGTTTATTGCCGCCGGTATGTTTGAACAACGTCAACTCATTTTTATTGACGACGACAAAACAGTTAAAATAAGCCTCAAAGGGGGAATTAAAATTGGCTTTGTTGCCTCCGCGGGGAAGGTCGATACGAATCCAGTAATACTTATCGGAAGCCGTGGACAGATTGATATCGTTCTGAACCGCCAGAGCCCCAAGTTCACGGTCGGGCGGCCCCATCTGCCAGGTGGCGGTAAATTGTTCCGGCAATTTTACCAGGTTGTCCTCCAGCGGCTTGAATAAATCCGTACTGGTGCGTAAACCGCCCCATTCCAGCGGCCGGTCATCAGAAGATAACATATCCTCAAGACTTGCACCCAGCCCCGGACAAAAACCACTGTCCGAATAAAACTCTCCGGAATGAGAACCCGGGTACCAATAAGCCCAGCGCAGCTGTTTTAAAACATCGGGCATACCCGCCAGATATAAAATTGTGCCGTTGAAATCCGCAGGCGTACCGATATGGTCGATGGCCAGGTAAACCTGATAGGTGTTACCGGGGGAAAAACCCACTCGCGGGCGGGAGGTGGTCATCAGCTCGTCACCCGTTTTGGGAGAAAGGTCCACCAGGGCGTTATCGATGCGCAAAATAATTTTCTTTATATCCGCCGCTATCAGCTTTTCCTTTACCAGAGGTGAAAAATAAAATGTCTGCCCACCCTCGCGCTTTTCCTTGTACAGGAACTTGGTATGCGGGTCTACATCCACCACCGGGTCGGTGGGCCGGCAGTGCATGATAGTGTAGGCGGGCACGGGCCAGCGCATACTTTCCGGACAGAGCGACCGGATCAGGGAATTGGACGCCATCTGCCAGACCATCTCCATCCGGCGGTCTATCAGGGAAAGCTGATGCGAATACATCTGCATCAATATTTTCAATATCGGGTCAAGCCGGTCGGGTGATTCGGGAACGTCCGGGTTCCATTCGCGAAGTTCGCGGTGCATCCCCGCGAAAAATTCTTCTTTGCTTCTGGCTTTATCCACTTAACCTCTCCTGCCTCACAGTTGTTTTTACCCCAGTTGGTAGCTGGCGTCAAATGATTCTTCCCGGTCGCCGTCGCGGTAATTGCCGGACACCCTGACGGTCAAACCCAAGGAATGCGGTGCGCTGTCTTCGACATTTACAAACGATACCGAGACGTTGTACAGCCTTTTTTCATATATGTCGATAGCGTTTCTAAGGCTGGCGCGGATATCGGCTTTATTGGTGGTTTGAATATCGGAGAATTCCTTTTCCCAGATATTACAGCCGTACTCCGGTTCGAAAGGCATGGCTCCCGGTCGGGTACTCAGTAAAAGACCGATGGAATAGGCGATGGACTGGCGAAGGTCGGTTTTACTCAGGTAACCGTCTCGCAGAATAAAAGGTAATGACAAATATTCCATTTACACATCAATTCAAGTTAATGGGGTTACCTTTAACGGTAACCGTCGCCCCTTCAATATTGCAGGCTGCGGAGGCTTTGGCTTTCAAACCGGCGCCGGCATCGATTTTAAACTCGGTTCCGGATTTCAACGATAATTCTTCATCGCTTTCAATAGCGATATTTTTCGCCTTGATGGTCAAATCGCCCTTGGTTTCGATAGTAATCGAAGGTCCCTCGGCATTCAAGACGATTTTACTGCCGTCTTTGGAAACGATACTTATTTCTTCCTTGCCGTCCTTGTCGCTGAAAACTATTTTATTACCGCTGCGGGTTATAAAAGCCTTGATGCTGTTGGCGTCATCATCAACGGCGGCATCAGGAGCGTCTTCCTTGTTAAAAAGAGAACCCAGGATCACCGGTAAATCGGGCGAACCCTGCTCATAACCGACCAGGACCTCATCGGCAATTTCCGGCAGGCAGAACCAGCCGCGTTCTTTTCCGGCATGGGTGGTCATGACCCGTATCCAGGGGGTATCATCGGTTTCATTCCAGGGGAACTTGACTTTGACCCGGCCCAGTTTCTCGGGGTCGAGATTATCCGTCACCACTCCCATCTGCAGGTTGGAAAGCGAGGGGCGGGCGGCTTTAAGTTGCGGGAAAGCCAGTTCAAGGGGAAGGCATTCGAAGATGTTATAATAACGGCCGCTTTCTTCGACAACGTGTTTTACGGCCTTTACCCAGTAGGTACCATCCATTTTCTGCATTCCCTTTATCTTGATGCTGTGTCCGCTTGCCACGGAGGGGATAATCGACCGTCCGGAACAATGCATCATCCGGCTCAGGGCGCGATTTCGTTCTCGTTTGAGAATGCTGTCCAGTGACTGGGCGTCGCCAACCTGCTTGGGTGCCGTGGAAAACCCGGACCCGGCATAAATTTTTTTGGAGGCGTCGGGCGCCACCTTGGTCAGGCTCGACAGGGCAGCCTCCATCGGCAGCGATTTGGAATCCTGGGTATAAGTCTTCTTCTGCTCGTAATTGTACACCTCGGAAGAAAACTCCGCCGCCTCGGTACCAAGCCCCATGACGAATAAACCCAGGGTTTCCCGCCAGGCCAGTTCCTCGACATCGGCCGCCGCCGGCTTGACAACCCGGAATTCCTTGCCGTCATAGAGGGCGAACAGGCCGCTCTCGGTGGCCAGACGCATCACATACTCGTAATCGGTCTCCCGGTACTGCACGCTGAATTTCAGAGAGCCCGATGACGAATCTATGGTGCCCAGAGTAACGGGGTATTTCCGCAGAATCGAACCGATTATATCGGACGCACTCTGGTCCCGGTAGAAAGCATTATGCCGCGCACCGTCCATTCCCAGCGTCGGGCTGTGAGCGATGATTGTCCCGGCATTGATTTTATCGATACTGTTTTCAATGCTTACATGGGTTACCACGCCGACAAAACCCAGCTCTTTTTCTTTGGGGACAACCCCGCCCTCCGGGGTGATAGTCAGGGCGATGGATTTGCCCAGAAAGGAACTGTACGGAATTGCCGCCTCAATGTCCTTGTCTTTGGCCACCTGACCGGTCTCCCGCAGTCTGATTTTGAGCGTGTGATGGTCATCGTCGAACTGATGCAGCTCCAGCCCCATGATATCGTGCTTAATAGTCTGACCGTCGATTACCACCTTAATAACCACCGAAGTGCCGTAATCGGCGATCGTGCCGACTATCTCCGGCTTGTCAAACGGATTTATTCTGAAAACTGTCATATCTGATTCCCGTCTGTTAACAGGACCGGGCGGACTTTAATATCCGCCCGGATATTCCCGAGCCGGTTATTCTTTCCACCGGTTGTCTATTTCGGCGTCGCTGACCCATATTTTCTGGCAGGATATTTCAAAATACTCCCAGATTTGTTCATTGGGATTATCCTTGATATGAGGCACATGCTCTTCATAGAAAGTGATGAAACCGTCTTCCCATTTTACTTTCTTCATTTCCGCATCTTCCATGCTGTAGAAAGTAATCTGACCGGCTTTCCAGTTGGTTTTGTCGGTCTTCATCGCCCAGCGGGCAATGTCCACCTTTTCGTCGGATTCTCTTCTAATTTTAATCAAACCGGCATGGGCGCGGTCGGTCGGCCGGCCGGTTTCGTCCTTGGCGGTGTACAGCTCGTACGATACCTGATAGACGTTATCATACTTCACGCCGTCGATTTCGAGAGTGGGTCTTCTTGCCATAATACATTCTCCTTTGAAAAATTAATTATTTGGATATTTATCAAGTCCGTTACTTATCCTTCACGTTGGTTTTATTATCTTCATTCCAGGCCGTAAATTCGATATTAAACGTCCGCGCCGGATACTTCGGGTTGAGACTGACCCGGATATCAACTTCCTGGCGCTTACGCATCTCCTCGTTGGCGAAAATCTCCACCTTGTAATCCTGGAGAATGTTATCACCACCGGAAATGGCTCTCATGAACTTATCGATATCAGAGCGCAGGGTGTCGATAAATTTCTGGTCAATGACCGAGAAGGTCTGTTTGTTGAGATAGTTCCGGAGCGTCTTGTAAACATAGTCATAAGTGCGCCGGATGGAATAAATGTTGAACGTTTCCTTGGTAAACAGGGTCGAAGAACCCATAGCGACCGCCGCGCCCTCAAAGCTGACCATGGGATTGACACCCTTCTCATTGATTTTACTGGCGTCGGGCTGGTTGGCTTTGAAGCGCAGATACTTGGCGTCGGAAATCTTGCCGTATTTGAAACCGGCCATTGGCTGCTGCATGCCTACTGTCGTATCACCCTGGTACATCTTCCCGGCTACCGCCGCCGATGGCGGTATCCACATGTCTTCGTCCTCGTACTGATTGGCATTGCGGGCCATGATGTAGTTGGCGAACAGGGAAACATACTGCTTGTAATTATCGATACCGGCCAGACTGGCGTAACTCGGGTCATCGAGCATCTCCATGACTTCTTCAACACTCTCAAAATTGGGCAGGTCGGTCATGACATGTAGTTTATTGGGGAAACCCAGTTGCCGGGCAAAGGAATCGATGTTTTCAACACTGCCCAGATAGCCGGGTACGACCGCCATCGAGAAACACTCCTTGATGCTCCACTCGCGGTAGAGGTCGGCCACCGCCTTGGCCATATTCTCAAACTTCTCCCGGTCATCGGGATTGGCCAGTTCCTCGGCGCTGGCGTTGACAAAATAGGCATTAACTTTTTCATCCGGTTCCTGCTGGGCGTTGGCAAAAAATTTGTCAATCGCCCGGTAGGTGGTTTCCAGTTCCCGGCCGGCCCGGTGCACCTTTTTCATGTTTTTATTCAGGTTTTCTTCCAGTTTGGTGGCGTCATCGGTAAGTTTCTTGCGGATATCATCAACCTTTTCGTCTTTGGCCAGAAATTCCAGCCAGGCTTTCAGACGCTGAGCCAGAAGCTTGCGCTGGCCCGCGAAATCCGGCTTGGTGAGAAACTCTTTACGCTGGAAGGACTTCTTGGGGTCGAGCCATTCCACCCCCCGCACCAGGTCGCCGTCAGCGGTCTTAAACGAAGGCAGCAGGGCCGCCAGTTTCTTGAAGTCCCCGAAGGTCTCGCCCAGAAGCGAGGCAAATTCCTCATCGGATATTTTTTCTACTTCAACCGTCGGTTTCGCCGCGGCCTCAGCCTGTGCTTCCTTCTGCGGCTGCAATTCTCTTTTATCTTCTTCGCCCATTTATCATCACCTCTTTTCTATTCTTCTTCGCTGAGAAGGTCAATGTAATAGCGGGCCAATTTCAACAAGGCTTCTTTCGTTTCCTTGTCGCTTACCGCTTTCTTCAGGGCATTATTTTTCTTGAGCTGTTTTTCCAGGTCGTTGAGCATTTCCTTCCCGTAATAAATTTTTTGCAGGTAATCGTTCTTCTCAACCAGCTCCTTGCTGCCGAAATCCTTCATGGCTTTGATTTCAAAATCAGCATTGACCTGTTCGCCGTCCACCGATTCCAGCTCGGCTGAGAACAAGGGCCGGAATTTCTCGAACACTTCCTTGAGGTTGTTACATTTCACCGGCGTGACATCGGTGTCCTCGTCGTTATTAAGCCGTGCGCAATAAAGCAACTTATTCGAGGGCAGTAATTCCACCGGGATGGAATCATCTTTTTTCACCTTCTCGGTGGCACCAAGGATGAATTTAGCCATCTATACCTCCCTTAATTTAGGGTAATTAGTTTATTTCGTCTTTTCGAATGTATAGGCATCATCTTTGACATCGATTTTAATTTTATCCCCCGGCATGACATTACCGGTGATAATATCCACGGACAGCTTGTTGATAATGTCTTTCTCAATCGTTCGCTGGATGGGCCGGGCGCCCAGCTCGATGGTGTAGCCGTCGCGGGCCAGCTTTTTCCGGGCATTTTCGGACAGCTCGGCTTCGATATTCTGGTCTTTGAGCAGCACGTTGAGGGAATTGAACTCCAGCACGACAATTTTTTCAATCTGTTCCTGCGTGAACGAATGATATATGATAATATCATTCAAACGGTTGAGAAACTCCGGTCGGAACTTGGAAAAAAGAAATGACCGCACCTCTTCCATATTCACTTCCCGGCCTTCCCGGTCGGCATCGAGAATCCGGTCGGCGGCGTAATTGGAGGTGAGTACCACCAGGCAGTTGGCAAAATCAACCGTCCGACCCTGGCCGTCGGTCAACCGGCCGTCGTCCAGAAGCTGGAGCATGACATTGAATACATCGGGATGGGCCTTCTCCACCTCGTCCAGGAGAACCACCGAGAACGGTTTTTTGCGGACGGCTTCGGTTAAAAGCCCCCCGGCTTCATAGCCGACATAGCCCGGGGGAGCGCCAATCATCTTGGCTACCGAATGCGACTCCATGAATTCCGACATATCCAGCCGTACCATGGCGTTCTTGTCATCAAAGAGGAATTCGGCAAGAAGTTTCGGAAGGTACGTTTTGCCGGTGCCGGTGGGACCCAAAAACAAAAAGGAACCGACCGGCCGGTAAGCCGGTTTCAGCCCGGCCCGGGCTTTGCGAATGGCGTTGGCAATCGCCTGGATGGCTTTCTCCTGGCCGATTATTTTTTTGGACAGAAACTCTTCCATGCGAATCAGGCGGTCTTTTTCCGCTGTCATCATCTTTGTCACCGGAATGCCCGTGCGGCGGGCAATCACCGCTGCGATATCGGCGTCATCAACCCGATGCTCGAGATTTTCCACCACTTCCTTGAGGGCTTTAAGTTTCTTCACCTTCTGCTCGAAATCAGGCTTCAACTGGTCCAATTTGATTTTATCGAAACTCACCTGGCACCTCCCATCCGGGCATCAAGCCGGTGTCCCCAGGAATCTTCCAGCAGCTTGATATCCTGGGAAAACCTGTCATAAGCATCCTTCAGTTTCTCAAACTCGGCGGCATTCTTTTCGGGATCCTTGCCTTCACAGTTTTTTATCATCTGTTCAAGTTCGGGGATGATTTTTTCAAGCTGCGGGATTTTGGCTTTAGCCATTTCCTCCTTGACATCGTACTCCGAACCGGCTTCATCGATAACATCCAGAGCGACATCGGGCAGATGCCGTTCGCTGAGATAGCGTTTGGCAAATTTGACCGCCCCGACCAGAGCTTCGGGCGTATACGCAATCTTATGATGTTGTTCGTATTTGCTTATGACACCCCGGACAATCCGCACCGAGTCCTCGATATTGGGTTCCTCGATTTTTATCTTTTCAAAACGGCGTTCAAGAGCTTTATCCTTCTCCAGATACTTGATATATTCCTCCTCCGTGGTGGCGCCGATCAGACGAATCTGGCCGCGGGCGAGAACCGGTTTAATAAGGTTGGCGGCGTCGCCCCCGCCCCCGGCGGTACCGACGATGGTGTGCACCTCGTCGATAAACAGAATAATTTTCCCGGCCGACTTGACCACTTCGCTGATTAAGCCCTTGAATCTCTCTTCAAACTCGCCTTTATATTTCGCCCCGGCCACCAGCGAACCCATGTCCACTTCCATTACTTTAACGTCCTGGAGTACTTTCGGCACTTTTTTATCGATAATCGCCTGAGAAAAACCTTCGACAATAGCGGTTTTCCCCACTCCGGGACCGCCGACCAGAATGGGACTGTTTTTACGGCGACGCAGTAAAATCTGGATGGTTTGCTGAATTTCTTTATCGCGCCCGATGACCGGGTCGAATTCACCGGCCGCTGCCTGATTGGTCAGGTCGATACAATAACGGAGGGTTCCGGCCACTTCTTTTTTGCCTTCCCCGGCTTCACCTCGCGCCGCTTCGGCCGCCGTGGTGATCTCTTCCACCGACTTGCTGTCGGCAATCGCCCGGTATATAGCCTCTTTGGTAATGTCCAGTTTATCCCGTACATAAGGTGCCAGGTTGGATTTGGGGTCAAAAACCGCAATAAAAATGTGCTCCGGTTCTACCAGGGCATCGTAGAGTTTGGCTTTTTCCTCAATTGCCTGATTAAGAACCTGCTGTACCGCCGGTGAGACGGTCAGGTTTTCCCGTGCAACCGCCCGGCTGGACTGGTCTTTTAAATAGGTTTCAACAACCGATTCAATAATGACCGGGCTTTTGTTCAAAGCGTTGAGGATTGATTCCACCTGAGAACCTTCATGCCGCACGGTGGCAATCAACAGATGTTCGACCTCGATTTCGGGATGCCTGAAAGTGGCGGCAACTTCCTTGGCATTCTTTATTACCGCCCGTGAATCAGAGGAATAATTCGCTATATCCATTCTTGTTTGATACGACCCTTGTTTTGGTGGTTTTGAATACCATTAAACAGAAACTTACCCTCATGGGATAATATTTTAATTTAAAAATTCCTGTCTGTAATTGTCAAGTTTAATTAATCCATAGCTTATTGTCTTTTATAGATATATCACCACTTCCATACTTAACCAGGTTTCCACTTTCTTTTTACCAGTCGTCGGCTTTGATATGGCGGTAATCATCATCGTCATCCTTATCGCTCTCTTTCTGGAATTCCCGGGCGGCTTTGATGGGGTCAAAGGTATCCCAGTTGATTTCGTCACCTTTATCGGGTTCTTCGCTTTCCAGAATTTTCAGCATTTTGTCGTCATTTTCATCGAAATCACCGCCGAATGCCGACCCCCCATTCTCTTCGTCCTCCCAGTCATAATCCGCTTCCTTGGATTCTTCTTCCTCTTCTTCTTCCTCTTCACCAAGCGTATCGCCCGGTTCAAGCATCGTGTAATAATCAACCAGGTCCTGGTAGGGAATTTCTTCGAAGAGGTTGTATTTTTTCCCCTGGGCGCCGGGGTTTATTTCCAGGGTATATTTCAAAGCAACCTTCAAGTTGTCATATATCAGGTCTACATACTCATCACCGGGGACTTTATCATCTTTCACCGTCAATGTCTTATCATAAGTACCGTCGGAGGAAAAGAGGCGAAATTTATCATCCCGGCTTTCCGCCCGGCCGGGGTCAATGCCCAGGCGAATATGCAAAATCGGAGAGATATGAGTAAGGGCGGAAAGCTCCCCGCTTTTAATGGAAAATGTCACCTTGCCGGACTTTTTATCAGTCATAATTTAATTTTTCTTTTTACCACCTATCCTGGCGGATGGCCCGATATCCAGACGGGAACGGCCAATGGCTTTGTAAAAATTACCCAGGCCTGCTTCGGAAAAATAGACCACCCGGCCATCGGGAAGTATTCCGATCGCATCGCCTTTAAAAGCGTTTTTGCGAAAATGACGGTATTGCATAAACTGAGCGTCGGCGCCATGGACAATACGGCTGACATCACCCTGCGCCTGTAACCGGGCGTTGAAGGCATTGGCAAATTTATTTATGATCGGATTACGAACGTCGCCGCTGACCTTATCCGGCACCGGCGCCAGATTACGTCCGGGTGAATCCGGCTGGATGACATCCTGAAGGTCATAATCGCCGACCACTGCCTTGCGGGCTTTCGGGTCGATGACCTGCCCGGGCCGATTCGTGAGTTCGCCAAAATTATCTTTAACCGACATATCATATTTCACCGGCTTGCCGTCGGCACCGGCCAGCCGCTGCCCTCCGCGGTTATAGGCAAAACCGTCTTTCTGCAGAATATAATACCCTTTTTTAGTGGCGATACGCCACTGTTTACTGGTTCGAACCGTCACTTTACCGGTTATCTTATCAGTATTAAGAGCAATGAGCTCTTTTGGTTTGGGAGGGTGACCGTTCATTATATGCTGGACGCCCCTGGGATTGGTGGTCCTGAAAATCACCATCACATTCTGCTTCCGGGCCAGTTCGATGGCCAGTTTCATGTGTGTTTCCGGGAGACCGGAAACAGCTTCCGAAGATGCGGGGCGGTTTTGGGTATCGTTAGTCTTGTACTTATACTCGGTTATCTTGACCGTCTGTCCTTTGACCGGCGCCTGGGAACGCTGACGGCGCCCCATATTCGGTCCCGCTTCTTCCAGGGGCGGTGAGTCCACCGCTTTAAGTTTCTTTCCGGTTGAAGTCGTTCGTTCGGCACCGCCACCTTTGGCAGGAGCTCCGGCTTTTCCCCCGGTGCTTTTGCCGCCACCTTTTCCGGTTCCGGAAGGGGCGGGCGGTTCCACCGGCAAAGGCTTTTGAATCTGAACCTCGATGATATTGGTACCCTTGATAGCCCGTATCTTGGTTACCTGGCCATTCTCGACCGTCAATTCCAGCTTGGCTTTATTACGGTCCTTGATTTCTTTGATCTTGGAGGCGGCTTTACCGGCAACTTTTTTCCCCAGACTGCCTCCCAGAATAAAAACTCCCTGGGCCAGAAGGTCCGACATGGCATCGATAAGATAACGGGTGCCGACTTCAAGGTGATAGAGCGACAGCTGGGTTAGTTTCTGTTTACCTTTTTCCTTGGGTTGACGGCGATGAATCATTTCCATCTGGGCGAAATGCCGTCCGGCGGTAGCCATTTTATCAAGGGTGGCGATCGACATATCCACATTCATAATCCAGCCGACTGCCTTGGCAATAACCAGCAGGGCGGCGGCATAGGGATTGCCCCGGCGAGCCATCGTCCCGATAACCGCATGGACAACGAAGAAACCGATGGCGGTGGGAAGCATATCGACAACTTTTTTCTGAATCTCACCACCGTAAAGACGATAAATTTCATCCACTATAAATTTGTAAAATTCGCCCATGCTGGCCATGAAAACATAAGTTTCACGGGTGGGGTAGGCAAATGTCTGTTCCAGGACTCTCATGAAATCCGCAAAGAAGCTGTCACCGACTTCAATCTTAATCATGGGGACTTTGTCCAGGTCCAGGTTACGATAGTACTGGTCCATGTAACCGACATAAGCCGGGATGGCTTCGCCGAATTTATCATATAATAAAAGACAGCTTTCACCCCGCCGCTTGATACCCAGGTCTTCCACCAGCTTATTGCCCTCGCCCCGCATCAGACCCATATTGATTTCCAGCTGGTTATTGACCGCCAGGGGGTTTTTTCGCTTGCGTTGATAAAGAATGGCTTCCAGCATCAACAGGAGGAATTCCTGGGTTTCAATCTTCAGTTTGAAAAATTCATAAGCCGCCTGCGTGGTCACGCGGGCGATAGTCCGGGCGTCAAGGTCCGGGTCTTTGGATTTTATGCTTATGATATCCTGGTACTCCTTGCGGCTGATACCGCCCAGGGCAATGCGTTCGTCGATATTTATCCCGGCGAAATGCTCCAGCATAACCAGGTAAATCCGGGCGACCAATTCGTTCTTAAGAATTGAAAGGTGATCGTCAGAAAGCGGTGCCTCGGCAATTTTCCCGTCACTTTTACCGTCTATAAACGAGGTATAGGTTACCCGGAAAACAATCTCTCTGCCGGCGGCGGTGGAGTACAGGCAACTTATCATCTGGTCATAAGGCAGGTTCCCCTTAATGATAAACTGGTAGAGATAAAACTCCTGCCCGGCGGTCATTTTCATCAGGCGATTTTCCAGGGTTTTATCCACATTTTCCGAACCGACTACCTGGGCGTAAGCCTCGGCGCTGTTTTTTTTATTTTCCGGAAATTTAACCTTCCATACCCCCGGCGGGAACCAGGTATAAACCAGGCGGCGGCGGATTTCCTTGCCGGATTTGGTGACGAAAGTAATTACCCCGACCAGCTTGACCTCGTCGGCGTGAATCCAGACCTCCTTGAGAACCTCGTTACAAACGAATACCACCGACCGGCCCTCGGGATGGGGCTCTTTGACCATACGTTTCTGGGTCCGCTTGACAACCTGGTAAGGTTTCTGTTCTTTACCGCCATTGCCCATATTTACAGCTTCTTAAACTCGATATTACATTTCCCGGGCGGGACGTCCTTTTCCAGCGCCCGACCTTCCTTGTCCAGCTTGCCCTCGCGGGTGGTGCCGTCCGGCAGGGTCAGGATATATTCTTCATCGGGCACCGGTTCTCCCCGCTGGTTTTTCAATTCTATCTCAATATAATCTTTGAACAGTAAGAGACCCGACTCCTGCTTTTTCCCGAAGCGCTGCCCGTGATAATCGATAATGAAAAAGTATTCCGGGGGGTTATAAGATTTACCATAGCGATCCATTTCTTCCTGAGTCGGGACTTCGTCGGTGTCTTCATAATATTCATATTCCCAGTCGAACTCGATTTTCCTGCCCTTTACCGCTGCCGTCAATTCGACGATTTTATCATGCACGCCGTCGGCATCGTATTCATACACGATAATAGCCACCTCGGTGCCCTCGCGCGCACCCTCGATATCGGCGGACAGAGTCACGACATCCCCCCGGCGAGCTTCCTTGGCGCTCCATTTCATATTGGTCACCTTAATCGGGGGGACAACCGGAATGCGTTGGGATTCTCCCGAAAGGCTGTTTTTGGACAGCTCCACCTCGAAATAGACCTCATCATCGAGCTCGATATCTTCCGGGATTGTAAGTTCACCGACGAATTTATTATTATTAATTTTACCGTTAATTTTCCCGAGTTTTTTGCCTTTTTCACTGGAACCTTTGACCTTAATGGAAGCGCCATTACCCACAAACGAAGTCAAAACTTCCAGACCGACTTTCTGACCGGCCACGGCGACACCGGCCCGCCATACGGCCGATATCAGCCGGGAGTCGAGTTTTATCTCATGTTCCTGGTCGGTACTTTTAGTATATTTTAATTCCGGCATTATTCCTCATCCGGCAGTTGAAACGTTCCCGGTAACAGCGACTCGATGATATCGTTGACCTGGCTGCCCAGCAGCTTCAACGATTTCTTGGAAAAACCGATGGAAAACGTGAAACCCATGCCGTTGTTGAAGACAAAAACATATTTTTGAAAAGCGACATAACCCTCACAGGGAATCCACTTATAAACATACTCATAGGCCTGGTTACCGCCGTCCAGAGTGACTTCTTCGTCCTTTATGGACTCCACTCCCTGCAAGGCGTCCATAATCGGGCGGATTTTATCATGGGCGAAAGCGGAGATATCTTCATGTTGCAGATGCCGGTCAATTATCAGCATCAGGTTATGTTCCCGGCTGTCTTCCTCCGGCCCGCGAAAGAAATATACCGTCTGGTCCTCCCAGCCTCGCGGCAGGTCCAATTGAAAAATATTACCGATTTGAATACGCCTCATATGCATTTACCTCTTAAGCCCATGAATTTTTTTCAGCCGCCCGGCGGCTCTATTTCAGAATGATGATTTTTTTATCGGAGGCCGCCAGTACCTGCCCCCGGTCGTCGATGACGGGGGGACTGACGAAGTTATCCCCTTCCTTATCGACATACACCCACCTTTCCTCGCCCAGTTCATCCAGACAGACCAGCCGCGACCCGTCGGCAATGACCACCATCCCATCATTTATAGCGGTAACAGCCGGGTGACCGGAAAGAAGCGGGTAATGCCACAAATTCTTCGCCTCGGCATATGCCGTCAGGCCGTTCTTTTCCACCAGGTACACCGTCGCCAGGTCATTCACCACTGGCGGCTGCACGAGCTCCTCCAGGTCGATATTACACGCCCATTTTTTTTCACCGAAAAGGTCATAAGCCACCAGTTTTTTGCCATCCTCAAACAACAATACCATATACAACTGGTCATCCGGTCCAACAGATGCCGAAAGCACCTCGAAATCACCCCCGATTATCTTTTTTTTCTTCCCCTCGTTGTTCACCACCGAAACGATATTGGAAGCGGCGAGGATAACCTGACCTGTCCTGTCAATCGGCGGCGTAAGTACCCCGCCGGGTATTTCCAGACGCCAGATATAATCGAGGGCGTCATATTTTTTACGATAGACTTCAAAAGAGGGTACGGGCTGGTCCGGAGCCCCGAGGTTATGGATTCCGGCGATGAAAGTTTCTTCCTCTGGTGAAAAACAGGCCAGGAAGGAAAATTCACCGAGCCCGGGAACAAAAAAACCATCGTCATTAACATTCACGCGGTCAAATTCCGCGCGCACCAGGCGAAAACTGCTGACATAAAAAAACCATGGTCCCTCGGCCGCTCTTATGAAAGCATTCGAGGATTTTCGATAAAAATTAAGGGTTTTCTGCCGCTCCAAATCGACACAAAACAGGGCGAGACCGAAATCCACCACCGCCCGCCGGTTATCGAGAAGATACAAAAACTGTGTGCCGCCGGGGATTTCGGTTTCATTAAAGGTTATTTTTCCGGCCAGTTCTCCTTCCGCCTGAAGAGTCGCCGGACAGAAGGCGTTTAACTGAGCGTTGGCATACGGTTGAATATATCTTTTATCCATCATTATCTCTGCCTTTCGACTGATTCTTTTCTCGTCCCCTTTTTCCGGGTCGGCTTCATCACCGGCACAGGAGAAGAGGAACGCAACCATCATATATATTATCATTCTCGCTGACATAAGCCTTCATCATACCACTACCGCCGTGAAGGTCTTGGACCTTTTGGCATTAATCCATTTGATTATTTCCGCCAGGTCGGCGGCGGCCAGGGCGGCCTGGTTATACGGTTTCATACCCAGCATATAGCGCATAATGCCGGTAGCGCTTTCTTTTATATCCACTTCGAACTCATCTTCGTAAAAGCCCGCCGTATCGAAATCAGCGGCGTATTTTTTGGTCGCGTCCGGGTGGGTTTTCACCGTTATCTCAAAATGGTCTGAGGTGGTAATCCCTTCAAAGTAATAATGGGGCGCAAAATAAACATAAACTCTTTTAAAATCGGTATCGCCGGAGCATTCCAGGCAACACTTCTTATTGAAGGCCTTGTCTATCTTGGTATGAAAATCAAGCATATAGTTTTTCTTCAAATCATCCGTCCATTCAACCTCCACCCCTCCCGACGAATAATCCTCGAAAAACCATTGCAGTTTGGAGCGGACCACCAGGATACCGTTGCACGGCTTGTTTAACACCAGAACATCGGTAGTTTCATCATCACCCAGTTTATAAAGAAAGAGGTCATACTTGATGCCGTCAGCATTGGCATAATTTTCCTTATAGAAAGCTTTCTCATAAAAATTCTTGTACTTTTCCTCGAGATGATACTTGTAAATCTTCCCTTTAGTCGCCTCTACATGGAAAGTGGTGTTGGCGGTAAGACTCTTAACCTCTGCCTTTCCATTGAGCCAGCGGCAGAAATACCAGAAATGGCGGAGACGCTGGGCCTGGTTGTAATCCATCATGGAATGTTCATCGGTATGATACGGCATGCCTTCATAATACTGGTCGAACTTGGGAAGTATCGGCCACTTCCCGGGGAAAATCGGTTCCATATACTCATCATGCAGACCGACAGCGTGGCCGAGTTCGTGGGCCATGGTGAAAAAAGCATACTTGAAGCCGTTCTCATTATGGACACCGTATTTATCCTGGGGTTCAAAAACCTCCTTGCTGAAATTACCCTGTGTCAGACCCATGTTGGAACGAAACGAGGGGTTGGGCTGACCGTTGGGCAGCATGGGATTATGAATTTTCACCTCGCATTTGTAGGTACTGTTCTCGCGGCCTTCAAAAAAGAACACCGGGTAGACGGTGATTTGCTTATTGCCGGGGTCAGCCTTGGGTTGAAAGATATATTTTTTGCTTTCCCAGCGTTCTTTCGAATTCGGAATGCCCAGCTTACGAAATTTCTTGACATCGTTATCGGTGACATTGCTTTCCTTGGTGAATTTACACGACCAGTAAACAAGAAGATAACAAGCATCCTTGTTCCCGTCAGGGGCAAGACAGTTATTAAAATAATGCAGATCAAAATTACCTACATAGGAATATATGGGACCCTGAAGCGCCTCGCCGTGATGTACCCCGGCGTCGTCCAAAACCGCCGCCCGGGCGCCGATAACATCACCGTCCTTGCTCCGTTTGCATGTAACATCATAAAACTTTCCGTCATGGGCGATTACCCGCGGGTAAAAACCGGGTAAGATGAATTTACTGTCTATCGTCCCTTGAATGACTCCCTGTGACCAGTAAGGTTTATCCGTTTCCGGTTTCTGGATAACCAGCTGTTCATCGAAAACGGTGAACCGGTCGGTACCGTCCCAGGTGGTACTTTTCAGGTTCTTATCGGTGGGGATAACCAGGTCGAGGTAAAACTGCAAAGGTTTGTCCAGAGTGGTATTCTCTTTAACCACGTCTTTAAATCTTTTCCACTGCGAGCCGAATATCAATATCCAGTTTTTCGCTTCCCACTTTGGCGGCAGGTCAAAATACTTTCGACGGTCCTTGATGCTCTTCTTGAGGTAATCTTCCAGCGTCAGCGGCACGATTTTAGTCCCGGACTCAACAAAGCGATCAGTCGTATAGAATTTGATATTAAACTTGTCCGGTTCGCGGTAGGTAATATGACTATCGATTTCGATATAGGGTATCAGAAACCTCTTTTTCCCCGTATCATAGAGGTTCGAACGCACCACCGGGATGACGTCGCTTTTCTTCTCATTATAAGCCATTAATAAGAGCGACTGCGGCAGCTCGATATTTTTCTTGTCTTCCGGGCTGAAATACCGGAACGCCAGATGCTGCCATTGCGGTCTTAAAGTAACCGGCAGATATTCACCCTTATTTTCCCCTCTTATCTCAAACTGTTCTTTTTCTTTTGGTTTGAAACTGCGGGTGTGAATATCAAAATTAGCCCCGACGATCTCCCACCAGGCGTTGCGTAAATCAATCTTCCGCGGCAGCTGAAATAACTGCTCTTTGGTAAAATCAAGTTTCTTCTCTTTTAATGCCTGGTCCATTTCCTTGGTAGTCATCAGGCAGTGTTTGGTGATATTAAAATAAAAATCGTTGTTTTGGTCGTCGAACTCAATCTCGAAGGTCACGGGCAGGTTCTTTTCGATTTGAAAAGATAACTTCCCGTTTTTACCTTCAACCTTCAGGGGATTCTGGGAGTGGGCGATTTTCTCATCATTGTTTTTAAGATAATAAATCTTGACGGGGAGACCGGGCGGCAAGGGCTGTTTCTTATCGTTGGCGTCATTATACAAAAACTGCAGATAGCCGAAACCGGGCTCCATTTTGACGCCCTTGAAAGCACCACCGGATTTGGTGTTAAGTTTCTGTGCGCCGCCGGACGGTTTGGCTTTTACTTTGCTGTTGCCCATAATTATTTTTACCGCCTTAACTGCGACCCCTGCGGTCAGGATTCATCCCCCACCTCACCGGCTTCAGGGAATTTCAGCGAGCAGCGGCCCGGCGGTATTTTTTCTTCCCTGGCATAACCTTTCGAATCGAGTTTGCCTTTTCGCACTTCGCCGTTGGCTAAAAACAGAAGATACGGTTCATCCTTGGCCGCCTTACCGTCGGGATGATGCAACTCGATTTCCACAAAATCCTTGTAAAACAGTATACCGGAGCGAGCGTTAATGTCGTTGACTTTTACGGTGAAATAGAACTGGGGAGATGAATACCCTTTTATGACCTTCTTTTCCGATTCCTTTTCGTTTTCTTCTTCATATTCATAAGTCCATTCGCTTTCGATTTTTCCACCCTTGACCGCCAGGTCGCCCGCGGTGAAAATTTTCTTATCCGCCCGGTTGCTGTCGCGCAACCAGACATCGATTTCAGCTTTCGCCCCATCATCAATCCCGGCCGTTTCCACCAGCATTTCTACTTTTTCACCGCTGCGGGCTTTATCCTTGGACCATTTAGCCGAGGTGACCGCCTGCAGGGCAATTTCATAGCTACCTTCTTTTTCCACCGTTTTTTTCACCCCGCCCGTCAGCACGCCATCGAATTTTTTATTATCCGGCGTCTTGACTTCATATTTAACCCCGGTTATCGGGTTGCCGCCCTTATCCACGAACTTGACATTGAGCTGGTGTCCTTCCGCAAGCTCACCGGCCGAGGTTTCAGCCTGCGTTGAGCCGCCGCCGCCACCACCACCACCGCCACCACCGCCGCCGTTACCAATCATAACATTGGGACTGCCCATCATGACCTCACCCATGTTGGACGGCGGTTTCTGAAACGGTCCCGGTCCGCAGGGTATATGCGGCGGCATATTCTGGGATTTGGAGCCCTGCATCGCCGCCGGTTGCCCCATGATTTTAACCGATGTTGATAAATTGCTGTTGAGAATCCCACAATAGGGGTGCGGTATCGGGGTGGGGACCGGACCTCCGGGCGAGGGTACCATAATAATATGGGTATCCACTCCGACCACCTGGTCATTCTGTTTGGCCGCCGGCAACCCGTTTATAAGCACGGTGCCAACGGCAATAATCTGGCTGACCGGGAGGTCGACCGGGTCATTGCAGGTCTTTACCATATCGGTGCTTCTGGCTGCTGGTTTTCCCACTAAATCCTCGCCCCTGTCAATATTGTTATAAGAATAAAGTTCTGAAATATCCGCTATTTATTGCCGGTATACTCATAATAATACGCTTATTTTAACGGTTATTTCCTTACTATTTAAAATAATCCGTTTTATATGATAAAGTCAACAAACTATTTCTGACCCCCCATCGCACTGTTTCTATTCGTTTAACGACCCGTACCGGGAAATTTCGTAAATTATTTCTTAAAATAAGCCCTTCATCCTTGTATTTTTGCATAAGTTACCTGTAATTTTAATCTTAAAAAAAACTTGCGATTGCCTTTAGGGTTTCATTTAATTGTAACGTTCATGGAAAAGCGGTTATAAAAAAACAGGAAAATACCCAAACAAAAGGCGATGGCATAAAACAGTCACCTTTTAAGCTTTGCTGGAATTAAACATGCCTGATAAGCACGACGATACCGTACCCGCCGGAGAATCCCACCCGGACAAACCTCTTGACCCTCTTGGCATTCTCGATTGGGTCATCGGTGGTAAATACAAAATCCGCTCATACATTGGCGGGGGTGGTTTCGGGGAAGTTTACGAAGGTTATAATGTCAATCTGCACGGCCAGAAGCTGGTGATAAAGTTCTTCAAACGGGTACAATCGCGTGATAAATTCGCCAAGGAAGCCAAAATACTGTGCCTTCTGGACCACCCCAATATCAGCCGCATAATCGATTTTCTGCCCGAGGAAGGGGCGGTGGTGGTAGCTTATATCGATGGCCGGGATGGCGGCGTCATATTAAAAGAGTCGGGACCGCTCCGGGAAGAGCTGTTTATGAAAGTCGCCCGCTCCATGACCGGGGCTATCGCCTACGCTCATGAAAAGAAAATCGCCCATCGCGATATAAAGCCCAGTAATATCCTGGTTGATAAGAACGAAAATGTTTACCTGATAGATTTCGGCATCGCCAAAGAGATGGGTACCGATGCCACCAAGACCGCTTACCAGGCGTTGACGCCGATGTTTGCCGCCCCAGAACGACAAACCGGGGAAAAAGATTATAATCCTTTTTTAAGCGACATCTATGAAACCGGCATCACCCTTTTTAATTTCGCCACCAACGACATGCCCTACCGCAACCCGGTCAATCCCAATATCGATGAATGGGGCGGGAAATCAAGCCGCAAACTATCCCCGCAACTTCGGAGAATTCTAAAAAAGGCCACCCACCCCAATCCCCGGAAGCGGTACCAGACGGCCAGTGAAATGGTTGAAGAATTTAAAAACCTGGAATACGCTTTCCATCGACCCCGTAAATTCCCGCTCGGGATAGCCGCCGCCGTGCTTATTATTTTAGCAGGAAGTGCCATATATTTAAACCGGAACAGCATTAACGACATCCTTAAAAGTCTCTTTCCTGAAAAAACCGCCGAAGAAAAGGCTCGATTAGAATCGGAAAAACCAGCCCCGGTGACCACTTCTGCGGATACAACTAAAGAAAGCAAACCTCCAGCCCAAATCCCGAGAGAAACTCCGAAACAACCTGAACCGGAAAAAAAACCTGAGATAAAAACCACCCCGGAAGTTACCAAAACCGACGAAAAACCGACGACTAAAACACCGGTTGAAACCGCGACCAAAGAAACCCCGGCTCCAAAGCCCGAGGAACCACAAATACAAAAAGAAACACCTCCGGCGGTGACCCGGTTCCTGGTCAGAGTAATCCCGAGTGTCAACACCACTGTTAAACTGGACAATAAAACTATAACTTCCGGTCAACCGGTGGATATCTCGCCCGGCCCGCATGAAGTTACGATATACAGCCCGGATTTCCCGATTTATAGCAAAACCGTCCAGGTCGCCGGGGAATCGGACAACCTGCAGGTGGACCTTGAAAAAGAATTTCCCGTCTCAAGCGAAGTTAATATTCAGGTGGCTCTTATCCCGCCCTCCGATAAGCACATCCTGGAACTGACATTAAACGGACAGAAAAAAACAATAATGAGTTTCCCTGTCCTGGATTTCCGAAAACTTCCGGGACAATGGGAGATCGCCACCAATATTATCCCCCTGGGCGACCAGCGCAGTTTCCGCCCGGTTATCGATTCCTGTGTGACTTTCCCCTATGGCGGCGGTCCCCGCCATGTGGTCAAAGGGTCACGGGGGATACTAGAGATAAACCCCAACGGTCAGGAACAGGTACCGCTGGTCGTATTCTGGACACAAAAATAGATAAAATAGAGGAGGTCTTATGAAGAGAAACAGAAAGGTCATCAGGGTGACGGCGATAGTTTTGCTGGCAACATTCTGCCAGATGGCAATACTGCCCTTACCCGGTCTGGCCCAGAGTCAAGAATGTCCCTACGATAAAAACAACCCCACCCTGGAAAGCGCCCGTATCAGTTTCAAGTCCCTCAATTACAAATGTGCTGAAAAGGAAATAGATGATTTTCTAAAACGTGCCGACGCTTCCCTGGAAGATAAAGCCAGCGCCCACGTCCTGCTGGCGGCGGTTTATTACGCTATGGTCAAAGACCATAATGAGAAACGAAACCGTGTTCTTGACCAGTTCAAGGAAGCTTTCCGTTCTTACCGGGAGTGGGCCGGTGAACTGGATATCAGTTCCACGGAATTTATCGACCTGATGAAAAAGGCTCAGGATATGGTGGACGAGGAGGAAAAGGAACCCGAAGCGGCAACCCCACCACCGGATACGACTTCTGCTAAGAAGCCGGTTATCCAGCCCGTTACCGAACCAGCCGCCAAGCCTGTTAAACAGGCAGAAGTGACAACCGCTGAGAAAGAAGGTAAAGCCTGGTATAAGCAATGGTGGGCGATAGGCCTGGGTGTTGGTCTGGTGGCGGGCGCCGTAGTCCTGCTGGCCGGGGGCGGCGGCGACGATGAAGAAAAAGTACCCGACCCGCCAATCGGTGATTTCCCTGACCCGCCTTCGAAAAAATAACTGAAAGATGAGATTTAAAATATAAAAAAATGATTAAAAGGAGTTCAAGGATGGATAAGAAAATTGTTAACGCTATTTTATTGACGCTGGCCTTCCTGCTGGCTTTGACCTTTAACGTGGCGGCCCAGGCGCCCAACACGATTGTCTACCAGGGCCGTTTAACCGACGATTTAGGCGACCCGATTACGACGACCACAAGTGTTACTTTCATGATTTATACCACCGCCGCAGCAGGGGTTCCGGTTACGGGGGGAACCTTCACGCAGGATGTCACCCCCGATGAAAACGGCGTTTTTACCGCCGAACTTGGTCCTGTTAATACGACCATACTCAACGGCAACAAATTATATCTGGCCATAAAAGTGGGCGCCGATGCCGAGATGACGCCCCGGCAATTGATTACCTCGGTACCGTACGCCTATGCCGCCGCCAATATTGCCGACAATGCGGTTACTTCAGCCAAGATCGCCAACGGGGCAGTGGCCACGGCCGACCTGGCCAATGACGCGGTTACTTCGGCTAAAATAGTCGACTACACTATTACCGGCAATGATATTGCCAACAGTACCATAACAGGAACAAAAATCGAAAACGCCAGTATTGATAAATTCGACTTGCTGGATGAAGTGGGTATCTGTCGTTCTGCACCGACCGGTTCCATAGTAAGTGTTGCTACAACAGGTGTGACAATAATCGATTCCGCCACAATAACCATTAACGCCGCCGGTTATATTCTCGCATTAGGAAGTGGCTTCGCATCCTTATCAGGAACTTCATTCGGCGTTGTTATTGCTGAGATAAATATGAGTGGGACTACGTTAGGCAACAGCTACGTTGCCTGGGGATTTGGCAATGAAACAACAGCATCAAATTACAATCGCTGGGGCTCTCTAAATCCGGAACATTTATATTATGCTTCCAGTGCCGGTAATTATAAATTCTACTTCATCGCCTCCAGAGGTAGTTATACCGGAGGAACAGCTTCTATTTATTATCCCAAATTAGACCTTATTTACATACCAGCTTCAATGGGTACGGTAAGCTCCTCAGTACCGGGTTCGGAAGCTGTTAATTTCGATAAAGCGGAACTAATTAATACCCTTACCGGGGCGGCGGCGCCCTATACGCCCACGGAAAGCTTCTACAAAGTTGACCTTCGGGAGCTGGAGCTGAAAGCCACCAGAGCCCGGGAAGAAGCCGAGCGGGCGGAAAAGGAACTTCTGGAAGCCAAATTAAGACAGTTACAGGAAAATGAAAATCAGGACTAAACCCAGACCGGGAGAGTTAAATATGAGACGATGTAAATCTCTTATCATACCAATCATAACGGGGCTGTGTACCGTCCTGACAGCGACCTTCGCCATAGGGCAGGCAAGCAGCGCCAATTATAATATAACCGGCGGGGGTCTGGTCGGCGGCGGCGGGATAAGCGCCTCAGCCGCCAATGACATCACCGGTACGTTTGGTTTTGGCCCCATGGGTGTGGCCACCTCGACCAGTTACATTCTCAACGGCGGCCTGGCGGCAGTCTTTCAACCGTCCGATGTTTTTTACGCTGCCTATACCCGCTCGGGAACGGATACCGTCACTGTTCAAAACCTTACTTTAAAAATCAATTTCGGCAATCAATCAGGGGTTGTTTCGGGCAAGCTATACTACCAGCAACGCGGCTCCTTATATTTTGATTCGGCCGCCCTGACTGTCGGCCCGGGCGATACTCTCCGCTATACGATACCTGCGACCTGGCTGACAGCCCGCGGTCTGAATTACTATTTTATAGTCCGTGACGAAGGGTCGGGAATCACCCGCCTGATTACCAACGGCGGCGAAGTTTATACCTTTATATGTGAATTGACCAATGCCCAGGGCCAGCGTCCGACTGCCCTGCCTGAGGCTAAATATCGCATTGTCGGCATCCCTGTAAACCATCAGGGCAGCCGCAGTGTACCTACAATCTTCGGCGATGACCTGGGAGCGATAGACATCACCCAGTGGCGGCTCGGCCGGCATGAATACGAAGGCACCAGCCTGGTACTTCATGAATATAACGTTGCTGACCCGAATATCGCCGAACACCTGCCCGGTATCGGTTACTGGCTGGCGGTCCGCCATGGTCGGCGGTACGGCACCGACGGTTTTACCGTCACCCCCAACCGTTTCCTCATCACCGGTGACTACCTGGAACTGGCCGTTGACTCCGGCTGGAACCAGCTGGCTAATCCCTTCGCCTTTCCCATCGATTGGAGCCTGGTGCGTTTTGACGACAACGGAACAGTGGTTTCCGGACACCCGGCGGAGGTGCTGGACGATGCCGCCTACTGGTACAATGGTTCGGAATATGAGACGGTCGACTCGATACCGGCCTGGGAAGGGTTTTTCGTAAACATTAAAAAGAAGAACGTTAAAATCCTGTTCCGTCATCTTATCTACAGTACTCTTAAAAATGTCCCCCAGAAAATCGCCGGGCCAGCCGGTGAAAACGACTGGCGGATAAATCTGCAGTTGACCACCGAGACCAACAGGGACATCGACAACTATGCCGGGGTCATTCGCGGCGCTGAAAGCGGCTATGATTACCTTGATTTTGCCGAACCGCCGCCTCCCCCCGAGGGTTCTTATCTGGCTTTCGTATTGCCGGAACAAAAGAGTCTTTTCCGCTGCGACTACCGGCCGGTATTTGAAGACGGGGCGGAGTGGCAGGTCAAAATCGCTAAAGCCGCCAACCGCGTGTTGAAAGTCAGCGACCTCGACCAGCTTCCCCCGGACATGAGCGCCTGGCTTATTTTTGACAACGGTACCCATATCCTCCTCGATGACCGCACCGAGGTCAGGCTCCATGACAATATCGAAACCGCCCGCCTGATAATCGGGACCCAGAAATACATCAATCACGAGGTCTCGGAACTTCTGCCGAAAGAATTCTCTCTCGAGCAGAACTTCCCCAACCCGTTCAACCCGGCCACCAGTATCTCCTTCTCGCTTCCGGAACCGGGTTTCGTTCAACTGGAGGTTTACAATGTCCTGGGGCAGAATGTCCGCGCTCTGGTTGAAAGGGACATGGAGGCCGGAAAACATATCATTGACTGGGACGGCAAGGACGATAACGGCCGGGCGGTGGCCAGCGGAGTCTATTTTTATCGTATCCAGTACAATGACCTGAACGCCTGTCGCAAGATGGTACTTTTGAAATAGACTTTTCTTTCAGTTCCTCTTTTATATAAAAAAAGAGCCGATTTTTTAAATCGGCTCTTTTTATTTAATCGATATTCTCACCGGCTTTTCATCAGGGGGAAAAAGACATGGTTCGGTTGCTTTCAGCCAAAAGATTATTTTGCCGATAATCGTTAATAGACCGTTCCAGCAAGACTACTTATTGATACCGGCTTCGTATTCACTTTTAAGAATTGCCCGGGTGACCTGGTCCAGATATTCTCCCCATTTATAAATATGGCTTCGCAGACAACCTTCGTAAGACATGCCTATTTTTTCCATTACCCTGCCCGATGCGATATTACGGCTGAAATATGATGCCTGGATGCGATTCAGTTCCAGCTTCTCAAAACCATACTTTAAAACCGCCCTGGCGGCTTCCGTACAATAGCCTTTAGACCAGTATGGTTTGCCGATCCAGTACCCCATTTCCGCCCGGTTGTGCCCTCTTTCAATGTCCAAACCAATAGCGCCCATTAACCGGTTGTCGTTTTGACGCACAATTGCAAAAATTACCTGGACGCCGCGGGTATAGGCGTCCTGATGAGTACAAATCCAGTCTTCGGCCATCCCGACCTCGTAAGGATGAGGGATATGCAAAGTATTACAGGCGATTTCCCGCTCCCCGGCCAGTATCGTAACCAACGGGGCGTCGCCCAGTTCAAAAGACCGCAGAACAAGACGTTCGGTTATCAAGGAAGGCTGTCGTTCCATACCATTTTCCCGGTAACAAATTACACCGGTTGTATATATGTAACAAGTCTTTTCTTACTCAGGTTATTTTTTGTGAACTGAAGCCTTTTGCGGTCTCATAAGTGAATACTTCCGCCCCGGCAAACATATCGGCCTGACCTTTTTCCCTGTGCCGGAGCCAGCCGCCGGTATTGTATAAAGTTATCGTTTCATTCTCGGAAACCGGGATACTCAGGGCATTCTTACTGCTCCAGGGAACGGCACAGTGGGTGTGGCCGAAAATAACCTTTTTAGGCCGGGGAATATCGACATTGTGATTATTTCTCAATCTGTCCAGTTCCACCAGCGAGGTGTTATAGAAATCACAAAACCTTCGTCTTACCTCTTTTCCAAGAAGGAACGCCTCGTGGTAGCGGGTCGCCCGGTAATTATCCAGGGCTTTGAAAATCCTTTTTTTAACTATGCCCGTAAAGATATTGAAGAACCACTTACGCGGGTCATAAAACCGGTATGCCAGAAGCTGTTTTATTTCATCCCCCAGTTGATTGATATAATTCTTCACTCTGAAGGTCTGTCCGCTTTTAATTTCCTGTTGCATATCCCGCACCAGCCGGGTCAAAGGTCCGGCCTGGCCGATTCCGGTGCAGGCCAGCTGGCACAACGGCTGGTTCAGAGCCACCAGGGTTTCAAGGTCAAAAGCCGGGCCGATTTCCAGGTCCTTTCCCGCAATTTTCATCGCCCATTCCCCCGTCAGCGTCCAGAATGGTTCCAGATAGTGTCCATGAGTAAGAAGCACCGATTCCGTATCCGTAGTGATATAGAGATTGGGATAAGCAAAATAAAAGCGGGTTTCGTCGCCGGAACCATCCCGGTTAATGGTAAGGTGGTTTAAAAACATACTCTCCTGCGGTTTTTCGTCCGGGTCGACTACCCGGTCGATAATCCCCGGCAGCGAGAAACCCCGCCTGTTTCCGGCCGTCCTGCGGTCATCGATTACGCCCGGGGCCGACCAGCGAAAGTGATTCGCCGGATATCCCTTTCGTAACGGGTGGATTACCCGGGTCTGGTACTCGACCGTGTTCCACATGGCATAATCATGATTGCCCGGCACATAAATGATACTCCGGGCAATATTATCTTCTTTCAGGAATCTAAAAAAGGCTCCGGCCACATGGTAAACCCTGGCATATTCTTCGATTGAAAAATCGAGAATATCACCCAGCAGGACCAGGTAATCGTTGTTGGTTCCGGCGGCTTCGAGAAATTTTACATATTCTTTCGTGCGCCGGAAAGCACCGGCGACCGCGTCAACCAGAACACCGGAACCATCGCCGAAGTGCGTATCGGAAATAAACGCCAGTTTCATACCAAACCAACCTTTACACCGCAACAAACTGTCTATGCAGAAGGGAATTACTTTCAAGTCCTCTAACAACCACGACCGGTAAAAAAATCCATTCCGGACATAAATACCGGCGATATCACGATTAACTTCCATTTACCCGCAAAAATGACCTGCGTCCGATTGTTTGAAGGACAAAAGAAGGAATGGTGCTCAGGGAAAAATTAATCAAAAAATATCCGGAACGAAGTTCCGGATATTGTTAAAATAACCGCTTGAAGCTGTGTGAACTTCAAGATTGTGGATTTATGAAAAAACCATTATTCAGCTTACCCGTTAACTTCGACCAGTTCAATATCAAAAGTCAGATTTTTGCCGGCCAGAGGATGGTTGGCGTCAAGAGTAACCGTTTCACCCTGGATATCGGAAATTACCACATTAAGGGGCCGTCCGTCGGGCTGCTGCATCTGCAGCTGCTTCCCGACTTCGGGTATTATATCCGGAGGGAAATGACTTTTCTTGACATCGGCAATCAATTCCTGCCGAACCTGGCCATAAGCTTCATCCGGGGTAATAGTGATAGTTTTGGTGTCGCCGACCGCCATACCAACCACGCCTTTCTCAAAACCTGGAATTACCGAGCCGGTACCGATAGTAAACTCGAACGGGTCACGACCTTTCGAGCTGTCGAAAACCGTGCCGTCATCAAGTTTACCGGTATAATGAACCTTAACGGTTTTGCCGCTTTGAGCCTGGGTCATAAGAACCTCCTTTATAGCTGATTTTTATTGTCGAAAACAAAAAAAGGCCGGGAACCGAAGCTCCCGACCGCCCGCTCACAGACCATAAGAAACTTCAATATGTGTCTATTTCAAATCTTTAACGTATTACCTACAAATAAAGTTCTGGGCAGGCAAGTTATTTTTTCAAAAAAAAATAATAAGCCACCATTAAGGGGCTATCAATTCCCGTTATCTTTTTCCTTTGTGCACTAAAATATATTCATTTGCTGTTTTTCCCAGTTCCACCGCTACATCCTCGGCCAAGTGTACCCGCTCGAGCATGGCCGGGCTCATTTCCGCTTTTTTCCAGGCGGTGGCTTCAATTATCGCCAGGTCAACACCGTTAACGAGTTCCCTCAAAGAATCACACAGCCCGGTATCACCGCTGATGGCCACTGTTTCCCCCTGACAGGCAATACGGTATCCGAACGCCGGTATCTGGTCTTGAATAATATCAACATCCACACTGCCGCAATGAACCACCGGGTAGGCTTCTATCGTCATCCCGGCCAGGTCCGTTTTTTCATGAGGTGTCAGTTCGTAACCCGGGATATTGAAAGGCACGGAACCGGGGTAACAGCGTTTGAAAGTGACTATGGAAGAAAAGACTTCGTGACTTCCCTCGGGGGCATATATCGGTAGAGGTTCCGTGCGGCCGACCATCCGCAGAAAACCCAATAATGAATAAATTCCGCCCATGTGGTCGAAATGACCATGGGTATAAAAAATGCCCCTTATTTTATGCCAGTCGAAGTTATTGAAAAGCATATCGCGCAGGGTACCGTCGCCGGTATCAAAAAGAAGCGCCCGGTTTTCATGTTCTATCCAGATTTGTTGAGCCAGCCCCGCCCGGGAAAACAGAACTGTAACCGCTAAATGTTTTCCCTGCCATTTAATTACCGTGTCCTCGTCAACCGACATATGCAACCTCGAATTCCTCTCAGTCGTTATCAGGTTTCTCTTTTGAAGTTTTTTCAACAGCCCGGACAGTATAATACTTTTTAGTGTGAAGTTCAAATCCCCGGCGGGCTTTTTCCACCTGTTTTTTCAACCATGCCTTTCGGCCCAGAAGGAAATATTCATCGGCACGGGACAATAATTCGGCGTTACCCTCGACTTTCCCGCAGGGGAAGTCTTCACATTCAAAGCACAGCCGGAGATTCCGCTGCCGGCAGCATCGGCGAATTTCACACTGCAGGTAACCATCACCGCCCTGGCAGCATTTATGACAGACCAGCCAGCTGCTTTCCAGAGCAAAACAATCCAGGGTTTTTCTGAAGTTACCGTAGTTACCATCCTCGACAAAATCATCGAACCAGTATTGATAACCCTGGCTGTCGAGCCATTCGGCTAATATGCTGGCTGTTTCACGAAAAGGCCGATATTCGCACCAGCGGGCGCAGGTACCGCCGTAAAGACCACAGCAGGTAATCAGAGCTTCGGGGTTCATCACTTAGTTCCTTCTCAGTTATAAAAGAATAATTGCATCCTTATAAAGGGGAATAAAAACGGTGCTTTGTCTGAAAATGAAAAATCAAAAATTGTTCCGACTTTGGTGACGCTCTCATGACTGAGCCGAAAAGCCATCCCCCCGTCCACCTGAAAACCAAGACATTTAATCAGAGAACGTTCCCAACCAAGACCGGTCAGGAGATAAATATCTTCATAACGTCTTTTTTCGTTCTCATCGTCCATATATAAAATCCCGGTCGCAACAAACCAGGGGGAACGGTCACCCACCTTTTTGATACTGCGTCCGAAATGATACTGCATATCGAGGGTCGCAATTATAACATCTTTATCGTCATAGGTAAAAGCTGCGAACCGGACACCGGTCTGAATTTGTTGAGTCAGGCTGATACGCCCGCTGAGATGCCACAGCTCCGGAAACCCGGCACCAATTCCGACGGCTAATTGAGGCTTGGCGGCATTGATCGACGACGTCGGCACCCCCCAGATAAAAAAGCACCCGATGATAATCACCACATACTTTTTCATAATTTCCTCCTTTTCTTTACTCAACAGATAACTTCCACCAGGCCGCTGGTCAGAGAATAATAGGCTCCGACTATTTTTAAGGAGCCTTTGTCCAGATACCTCATCAGGATAGGCTCCGAGGTTTTTAACTGTTCGACAATCATCCCTACATTCGCCCGGGCGGCATTATCCACGGTATCACCGGGATGGTCCCGGACTTTATCCACCGCCGGCTGAATGGCATTTACAAACGAACTTATCTGACCGGCGGTTTTTCCCCCGGAAACCGTGGCTGTCACCGCCCCGCAACTGCTGTGGCCGAGGATAACAACCAGGTTGACACCAAGGTGTTCCACGGCATACTCGATACTGCCATGAACGACATCAACCGTGATATTACCCGCCACCCGCACCACGAACAGGTCGCCCAGACCCTGGTCAAAAATGAGCAGCGGCACCACCCGGGCGTCACTGCAGGTAACCACCACGGCTTTGGGCCGCTGAACCTGGGCGATTTCCAGGCGGCGAGCCACCGTCTGGCGGGGATGAATCAGACAACCCTCCGCAAACCTTCGGTTACATTCCAGTAATTCCTGCAAAACCTGCTCAGCGGTTGTTTCTGTCATGGCGCTGTTTCCTTTTTCTTATATGGATGTAATTTTGTCTTATCTTTTCAGATTATTTTTAAAAGAACCGGGCGATTTCTCAAGGAATCCCTGACTTAAAGTTACCCATCGGCAACCTGAATTGCAACAGAAATTAAATCTTTTAATTAAAAAAGGCCGTCTTCAAGTCGCCTTGAAGACAGCCCGGGTTATTTTGGCAGAGAGCCGCTTATTTGCTGTTCTGACACTGCAATTCACGACCGTCGATATACAGATGGCCGATCAGGTGAGTGATATCCGAGATATCCGGGTCACCGCCGGAGTTGTTGACGTCGGCTGCGTAAGGTTCACACAACGGGGTGTGGGAGATATACAGATAATCGATCATCCGGGTGATGTCGGCGATATCCGGTTCCGCCCCGGAACAATCAGTATCCCCGCAGATATAGAGAACACATTCATAGGTATTGACAATGACCGCATCCGCCGCGGCTTCCACCACCGCCCCGGTAAGGTCGGAAACTTCGAAACGAAGTTTCATCTGGCTGGTGCTGGTGACGAAATCGCCGACCCTGAACGAATGCACGAACCAATCACCGCCGGCTTGTTCCACGGGGCCGACCGTTTCAACCAGCGTCCAGTTATTGCCGTCATCATCGGAAATATAAACATGCATCTCATTGGTATTGGGATTATCACCAAAATCGTTGGAATACCAGCGGGCATAACTTATAACCGCATCCCGGCCGGTAAGGTCAAAAGCTGGTGATACCAGGTTGGTGGTGCCGTCGTCGACATCGGAATTCCCGTAAACATTATCGGTCAGGAAGCACTGCCCGGAACCGTCAAAATCGGAAATCGGGTCACCGCGGTAACCGTAACCGGCGGGAACACCCCGCTCCCAGTGACCGTCAACGGCGGTACCGTAAACCGTCCAGCCCTGGTCCAGTTCGAAATCATCCGAGAAACCGACTTCCACCAGGGTAGCTACCCGGGGTTGAAGGGGTTCTGTCGTGTCGGGATAATAGAATCTCTGACCGCCCTGTTCCTGGGCGCTGAAATAATAAGTCAGGATATCACCACAGGTCACCGCGGGCAGGTTCACCGTATAATGGTCGGTCGTGACTTCCGTCATGGCAACCGAAGTATATTCGGCTTCGTTAAGAGAATAATGCAAAAGGCCGGTACCGGCGGCCGGGGTACCTTCAAAGTAACCGGCGACATTGACCGCTATCTGTGTGTCATCACCGGGTTCGATGAAAGCCGGTGCTCCGGCGGGAAGAGTGAAAGTCACGCCGGGCTCGGGAGTGGACACGTTAACGGCATGCCAGGCCAGGATGACTTCATGCGCCCAGGTACCCGACGGGTCGAGGTCCATCGCGGCCAGGTAAGTACCTATCGCCGCCTCGTGATAGTCAGTTCGCGCCGTCCAGTAATAGACATTGGCCCGGTAAGCAACCCGGATGGCGTTTTCAACGCCGATGCCGTTAACGGTTATTCCCAGAGCCTCGTCACCATCGGAAAGAAGGTAAAACCATTTATTACCGACCCCGCTGTTGGTGTGTACGCCACAATAGTCATTACTGCTCGAAGGGGTGCAGTTTTCCACATCGACCCAGTTCGGGTCGCCGGTTCCGTAAAATTCCGGGTCGCCGAACACCGAGGGGTAAGCCATCAGGCGAAAACCGTTACCGCTTATAACCCCGTTTTCCCCCATATACCAGTCGGGAACATCCAGGGAATCATGAGCAAATTCAAACGCGGCGCCTATCATATCGGAAAAGGATTCGTTAAGAGCGCCCGATTCTTTTTGATAGATAAGGTTGGAAGAATACTCCGTCACGGCATGCCCCCATTCATGCGCGATGACGTCGGGACACCCGGCCAGCGACCGCCATCCGACCGTCCAGCTCCAGACCACTATCCGCAAACCGTCCCAGTAGGCGTTATTACTGCCTTCGCCGCTGTAATTGACAATCGTCAGCATGGAACTGCCGTTATTGTCGTAGCCGTTACGACCGAATTCCCGGAGGACCCAGTCATAAAAGAGCGCCGTATAAACTAAACCATCCACCGCCGGCGATTGAGTGGTGGCGTTATCCCAGACATTATCATCGTCAACTGCCAGTGTCCCGGGCAGGGTTGATCCGGCAACATTAGCCCGGATATAATTACCGTCCGGCATTTGCCCGTTATGTCCGTGGATGTTGTTGTTCAACTGCCGGGTATAATCAATCATCGAGTAATTGGAACCGTTATACCAGGTGTCAATATGGTTTCGGGGGTCGCCCATCACGCTCACCCCGGTACCGATTGTTTCCTCGAACATAATGCGGTTGGCTTTGTATATGACTTCGCCGCTTAAAGCGTCAATAAAATATTCCCAGCGGCCGGGCGGGTTATCGGAATACAAGAATAACCGCCAGCTGAGATAATTTTTATTTTCCCAGGGGAAAACGACCAGTTCCGGCTGGTCGGGACGACCATCACCGAAAAACGATATCAGGTCCGTCCGGGCTGTTTCCAGAGCCTGCCCGGAAGATATCGAGGGCGTCGTGGCAAGGTCTATTCCCGGCTCGTATAAACCGTTCACGGTGGTCATTTCTCCGGAGCGGTTATAATGGACCACCATTTCACCGCCGATTACTATCAAACCTTTATAATATTGCTGAAAGCGAATATGCTGCATGCCCAGCTCGTCATCGTCAATCCGTTTAATCAGAAGCTCTTTCTCCGGCTCGGCAATTCTGTAAGCCCCTTTGTTATTATCAAAAAATTTGAGAGCTTCCGATACTTCGCTCCCCCGGACCACCGGGGAGGACAATTTACCGGAAACATACAGGGGTAATCCCGAAGCAGTTTCCTGGTATATCGTCAAAGTCGGGTTGTTGCGAAGACGATTCGGTCCCCAAACCTTCTCTTCCTCGGCAGCCAGGATTGACCCGACCATGAAGATTGCCAGTAACGATAAGATAGCAAGATGTCTCATATATGTTTACTCCAAATTGGTGTGAATATATTCGCAGTTCTCAAATGAATTACTGCCTGTATAAAAGGAAGGTAATTATAACCTCTTTAAAAATAATAAAATATGCCAAAAAAGCAACGACAAAAAACCGTCCCGGAGACATAATTTTTAGGAAAATTTCAAACGCATTTTATGCCCCGGCATTTTCAAAATCATCAAAAGTTAAAACATTACCCGGAAAAATTCTTTCTTAAATTAATCGAAGAAACACTTGCTCAAGGAGAATTTTTTTTAACGGGGACAGTCCAGTGCCCGGTAATCGATATAAAGGTGAGCGATAAGATGAGTAATATCAGCAATATCCAGGTCACCGCCGGAATTGTTTACATCCCCGGCTTTTATAACGATTGGTGAAGGTCCCCCCAGATAGAGATAACTGATTAAGAAAGTAATATCGGCTATATCAGGACCTATCCAGTCCCGGTTGACATCCCCGCAGATAAATATTACGCAATCATAATAATTAACCCTGACCGCATCCACCGCCGCTTCAACGCAGGAACTCTCATTGGTATCGGCGACTTCAAAGCGTAATTTCATGGTCCCGGTCGGGGTAACGAAATCATCGACCCTGAACATTCTTTCATACCAGCCTCCAAATGAAGGTCTTTCCCCCGCCCGGACGGTTGCCACTGGTTGCCATTCAGCCCCGCCGTCGTTGGAAATCAACACGCACAACCGGTCGTCGGGTATGCCCCCGCAATCACTGTGGAACCAGAACGCATAGGAAATACGGGCTGGCTGAAAGGTCAGTTCGAAGACCGGTGAGGTAAGCACGGTCGTGCCGTTATCGACATTGACCCCTTCGGCATTTCCGGTCAAAAAGCACTGTCCTGAACCATCAAAATCAGCAGCCGGCGTACCGCTGTCCCCACCTGCCGGAATACCCCTTTCCCAGTGCCCGCTTTCTGCATCACCGGAGACGGTCCATCCCCGGTCGGTTTCAAAGTCGTCCTCAAACACGGTAAAAATATCCGAGGCTACCACCGGTGCAAACACTTCGACAGTATCCGGGTCGTAAAAGCGGCGGTCGTTCAGCTCTTCGGCACTCATATAATATTTCAGCTCCTGCCCGCAATCCAGAGCCGGTAATATTACCTGATAATGATTATCCTCAATCTCGGTCAATGCCTGTACGAGATAATCGCTTCCGTCCACGGAAAAATGTATCTGCCCCGTCCCGGGTTTTGGAATACCATTATAAGAACTTTCAACATGCATTTCAAAAAGAGTGGTCTCCTGAGGATAGACCGAGCTAACCAAGCCTTCGGGATAAGTGAAAGCCAGTTCCTTCAAACCGGGATATTCGAC